>JAEYTI010000308.1 GCA_023434145.1 Chloroflexota bacterium
CTCGTGGAGAAACTACGTTTCTCCACGAGAGCACCCCAACAAACGGAAACACACCCTCAATTGGACGCCTGACTGCGTGATTTTATCTGAGCGCACTATGGAAACAGTCATTGGAATCGATGGCGGCGGGACCAAGACGGCGGCGGTGATCCTCAACCGGCGAGGGCAGGCGCTTGGATTTGGTCTTGGAGGCCCATCCACATATGGAGTCGTGCCACCAGAGGTAACTCGCGCCAGCATCGCGGAGGCCGCGGAGGCGGCTGCCAGGCAGGCCGGGATCGATTCGCCCCACTTTGACGCGGCTTTTTTAGGGTTGGGTAACGTGGTCAGCGAAACCGACCGCGCTGCCGTGCAGGAAATCGCGCTTTCGCTGGGGCTGGCTGAAGAAGCGCGCATTGGCGTTGACCATGACATCCGCATTGCGCTGGCGGGTGGGCTATCGGGTCGGGCCGGGATTGTGATGATCGCCGGGACGGGCTCGTCCTGCTTTGGCGTAAACGCGGCGGGCGAATCCTGGCGCTCCGGCGGGTGGGGTCCGCTGATCGACGATGAGGGCAGCAGCTACTGGCTGGGCATACAGGCTATGCGCGCCGCGGTTTTCGATTATGACGGACGCGGCCAGCGGACGCTGCTAACGCAGTCTGTCTGTGACCGGTTCTCGATACAGTGCATGGACGATTTAATGAACCGCCTGTATGCAGCCGAGATGCCGCGCACCGAAATCGCCGCGCTGGCCCCGCTGATCTTTGCCGCCGCCGCGAAAGGGGACGTCGTGGCCCAAAGCATCATCCGTTATGGTTGCGAGGCGATGGCCGACTGCGCCCAAGCCGTGGCACGCCGGCTCGACCTTGACACAGGCCCGAGCGAACTGGCAATCACCGGCGGGCTTACCAACGCGGGAGCGCTGCTGCTGCATCCTTTTCAGGATGCGGTGAAGCGGCGCTTGCCCGCCTGCCAGGTGAAAGAAGCAGAGTTGATCCCTGTTATCGGCGCGGCCCTGCTTGCGTTGGAGATGCTGGGACAGTCCATTGGAGGCGAGGTGATTGCGGAGGTAAAGCAGAGTGGGGGGGCGCTGGGACTAAGCAAAGATTCTTCTAACCAGGCGTGAGCCAAAAAACGAGGAACCCATGGCAAAGATCGAGACTGTTTACCTGATCCATCACAGCCACACGGATATTGGATACACCCATGACCAGCCGATCGTGTGGGACTTGCACGGGCGGTTTATCGAAGAAGGCGTCCGGCTGGCAGATTTATCCGCCGGTTCCAATACCGACGGTGCGTTCCGCTGGACGGTGGAAAACACCGGCGTGCTGAATGAATGGCTCAAACACGCCGCGCCGGAGACGATTGAGCGCTTTATCCGGTTGGAAAAGGCGGGCCGCATTGAGGTGACGGGCATGTTCGCCAATATTACCCCGCTGTTCGACACAGATCAGTTGATCGAATCACTTCAGTTGGTTGGCGAACTGCGAGAGAAATATGGGTTCCGCATTCACCATGCGATGAACTGCGACGTGAACGGCGAATCGTGGTCGCTGGTAGATCTGCTGCTGGATGCCGGTATCGAAGGCTTCACGATGGCGATCAACACGCATTTTGGCGGCGCGCCGCTCAACCGCCCAAACGTGTTCTGGTGGGAAGGCCCTAGCGGGCGCAAGATCCTGACCTACAGCGGGTGGCCGTATGACACTGGCTGGCGTTTTGGCATCGGAAATGAGCAGGACGATCTGCTGGAAGAATGGTGGCCGCGCATCCAACAGCGAATGGATGAGATTGAATATCCGCTGCCGGTACTGATGATGCAGAGTTACCATCCCTTTGGCGATAATGGCTCAGCCTATGAAGGCTTTACCAGCTTCATTGACCGGTGGAACGCGGCGGGCAAGTCGCCGCACATTGTGTTTGCCACCCCGCGAATGTGGTGGGATGCAGTGAAGCTGCACGCTGACGGGCTGCCCACCTACCGCGGCGACTGGACGGATTTCTGGAATTTCGGCGCTATCAGCAGCGCCCGCGAGCAGGCCACCAACCGGAACAGCCGCACGCGCCTGCGCAGCGCCGATGCAGCCGCCGCGGCGACGATTGGGCTGGCGGACCCGCTGCCAACCAGCCACCTTGCACGGGTGATGGCGCAGTATCGCGAGGATGCCTGGAAGGCGCTGAACCTGTGGGATGAGCATACCTGGGGCGCTGATCTATCGCTGCGCGCGCCGGAGAGCGAAGATACCGTGACCCAGTGGTATCACAAGGCAAATTACGCCTACCAGGCGCGCAGTCTCAGCCAGATGCTCCAGCGCGATGCGGTCGCAGACCTTGCCGCCCACGTACAGCGCGAGAGCGCGGACGAAATACTGGTGTTCAACCCGCTGCCGTGGTCGCGGACCATCATTGGCGAGATCCCCCATCACGTAGCCATCCCGCGCGGTTTCCCAGACGACGCTACCGCCGGGCGGCACTCACAGGATAGGGTGTGGTCGACCGATCTGTACGCTGAAGCGGCGCAAGCGAAGGACGGAA
The DNA here is from genome assembly GCA_023434145.1 of Chloroflexota bacterium. Lineage (GTDB taxonomy): Bacteria > Chloroflexota > Anaerolineae > Anaerolineales > Anaerolineaceae > DSYU01. The sequence goes on from JAEYTI010000308.1 coordinate 2,521, forward strand.
CGGTGGAACAGGGGCGGCTTGGCCTTCCGCGGGTGCAGGTTCCAGGCTATGGTTTCACCACCGTGAAGCGCGCGGACCTCGTTGAGTTGCATCCGCAGGAATTCCGTGAAGATGCCGTGGTCGAGAACGACCGCTTCCGCCTGACCTTCGATAAAGAACGAGGCGGGGTGACCGCTTTTTACGACAAATCCCTGAACCGCGAGCTGTACGATCCGCAGGCGGGCTGCCGGATGAACGGTTTCGTCCACGAGGAGGTTGCTGACAAGGAGCATCCCTGGCCTCGCTGGCTGATGTTCAAAATGGAATGGCATTCTGACCAGGTAGAGCGCGACCGTGGCTGGAAACCGGACTGGCCCGCCAGCCGCAAACAGGCGGAGAAGGTGCGCATCCACCGCGTGTACGATACGCCATACGGCACGCGTGTCATCCAGGTGCTGGACGCGCCAGGGATCGTCGGCCCGCTGGTGCAGAGTACATTCCTGCCGCAGGGTGAGGATTATGTGGAGTTCGAGTCGTGGTGGGTGATGGGCCAATCGACCCACCCGGAGGGCACCTACCTGACGTTCCCCTTCGATGTGCCGGAGGCGATTGCGCGCATTGACCTGGGCGGGCAGCCGATGATCGCCGGAGTTGAGCAGATCCCTGGCGTATGCTACGACTACTATACCGCCCAGCAGTACGTAGATTTCTCGAACGATGACTTTGGCATCACGGTGGCACTGCCCGATAACCCGATGGTGCAGTTCGGTGATTTCCACTTTGCCCACAACCAGCAGGAATTTAACCTCGGGCGTGCCATGCTGCTGGGCTGGGTGACCAACACCTACTGGGAAACCAATTTCCGTACCCACCAGCCGGGGGGAGTCCACGCACGCTACCGGATTATCCCGCACGCGGGCGGTTTTGACGCGCCCGCTGCATACCGGTTGGGACATGAAGCCGCCGCGGCGCTCCCGCTGGTGCAGCATATGGGTGAGCCGGCGGCGAGCACAGCGTATCCAGCTTCAGGTTCGCTGCTGTGCTTGCCAGAGCAATCTGACCCAGGCAGCCCGGTCGTGACGCTGCACGTTAAGCCCGCCCGGAAGGGAGAGGGCGTGGTGGTTCGCATGTACAACACCTCCGAGGCCGAACAACCGGTGCGAATTGGCTCCGGGCTGCTGAAGATCACAGCAGCAGAGCTGTGCGACCTGTTCGATAACCCGCTGGATGGAAAATTGGAAGTACACGATGGGGAAGTAACCGTCACCGCGCCAGGCAGGCGAGTCACCTGCTTGCGCCTTTCCGTTCGGAATCCATAAACTTTGCAGCCCATGACGAAGCACGCTTACCGCAGGACCACCCAAAATTTGATGCCCTCCGCCCAACCGCAGACACCGGTTGGGCAGTACAATCCGTATCCGGCTTACCCGCTGGAGCCGGGGATGATCGCCGTTGGCTATGACACGCTGGCAGCAGAAATGGCCCGGAACGCCCTGGTGACCATCGACGGTTACCCGGGTGTGCTGTGGGAAAACCTCCGGGCGCAGATCGATGCGGCGGTAAAGAATTTGGGCAGGCAGGTCCACTGGGTCAACGTGGAATCGGCGCTGCTGCCACCAGAGGAGATCGACAGGCGCATCGCGCCATACCTGGGGGGAAGTGATCCGCTGTTTGGCTTCCGCTGTCCGTGCAGCTTGATCGACTTCTTCGACCCGACAAAGCTCGCCGCACTTCGCCCTGACCCGGACGTGGAGATCAACATCCTCTACGGAACCGGCGCGACGCTAGCGGGATGGAATGGTCCAATCTTCTACGCGGACGTACCCAAGAATGAAATTCAGTTCCGAGCGCGGGCGGGTTCGGTGAAGAACATCGGCGCAGAGCACGCGCTGGAGCCCAAACCGGCCTACAAACGCAGCTACTTTGTGGATTGGCCCGCGGCGAACCAGCACAAGGCGGAATTACTACCGCGCATTTACGCAGTCATCGATGCGCAGCGGGCAGAGGAACCCACCTGGATGCACGGCGCTGCGCTGCGTGCCACACTGCGGAAGATGGCCCACACCTGGTTCCGACCCAGGCCCTGGTTCGAGCCCGGCCCGTGGGGCGGGCAGTGGATCAAAAAACAGGTGCCGCAGCTCCCGCAGGATGCGCCAAACTATGCCTGGTCGTTTGAGTTGATTGCACCGGAGAACGGGGTGGTGTTCGAGTCGGACGGGAAGCTGATGGAAATCACGCTGGACACGCTGATGTTCCAGGAGTATGAGGCCGTGCTGGGCGAGTGCGCGCCGAACTTCCGCTATGAATTCCCTATCCGCTACGATTTTCTAGACACCATCGACGGCGGAAATCTCTCTGTGCAGGTCCACCCCAGGCCGGAATACATCTGCAAGCAATTTGGCGAAACCTTCACCCAGGACGAATGCTACTACATTCTGGATTGCGCTCCCGGCGCGCGGGTATACCTGGGCTTTCAGGTGGGAATTGATCCGCAGGAGTTCGAGGAAGCGCTGACACACTCTGCGGAGACCGGGCAGGCAGTGGATATCGACCGCTACGTGTACTCAGTGCCGGTGGAGAAACATGACCTTCTGCTGATCCCCAACGGCACCATCCACGGCGCGGGGATCGGAAACCTGGTGCTAGAGATCTCCGCAACGCCTTACATCTTCACCTTCAAAATGTATGATTGGCTGCGCCTGGACCTGGACGGCAAGCCGCGCAGTTTGAACATCGCGCGGGCGTTCGAGAACCTGTACATCGACCGCCAGGGTCAACGGATTGAGCAGGAGTTCGTATCGCATCCAATCGAGATTTCGGCGGGGGAGGGTTGGCGTATTGTTCATTTGCCAACGCACCCGAACCACTTCTACGACGTGCACCGCTTCGAATTCCGCGGCGAAATCGAAGTGGAAACCGGCGGATCCTGTCACGTGCTCAGCCTGGTCGAGGGGCAGACGGTCTGGCTGGATGTAAATGAGGCAGCTCCGGCGCGCTTCAACTACGCCGAAACCTTTGTGGTGCCGAGCGCCGCGGGCAGATACCGCCTGCGCAGCGAAGGTGGGGATGCGGTAAAGGTGGTAACCACCTTTATAAAACCGGCAGACCAGTGGGCTCCTGGTGTGGTGCCGGGCACTTAGGATGTGCCGGGCACATAGGATGTGCGGGCACATAGATTTTCTTTCCAGGCTGTGATATCCTCATACGGATCATTCCACAATCGGAACCTATATTGATCTTCGCTCTCTATCGGTTTCAAGAGATTTTGGTTTGTTGGGGTGGTGTAACCACCCCAACAAACCAAAATCTCTTGAAACCCATAAAGAGCCTTGATCTTTTGTTGGAACAGTTTTAAGAACGAGTAGAAGGGGCTGCCATGCCGTATGTTTCGGTTGATTTATCGCGCATCAAAACCTATCCTCTGGTCCGCCGTGAGAACCGCGTGGCGCTGGAGGATTTGATCACGCCGGATAGGCCCTGCCCGCCCTTTGCGAACCCAGAGCTGGCGGAGGTGGTTGACCGAGTCGCCGCGGCTCGCGCGGGCGGGCATCCGGTGATCATGATGTTTGGCGGGCATATCATCAAGCGCGGGCTCGCCCCGCTGGTGATCAATCTGCTGAACAGAGGGGTTATCACGCATCTTGCGTCAAACGGCGCTGCCACCATCCACGACTTCGAGATCGCTCTGCTGGGGCACACCAGTGAAGATGTAGGAAAGAGTTTGGCGGACGGCAGTTTTGGCATGGCCGAGGAGACCGGCTCGCTGATGAATGCTGCCATCCAGGCAGGAGCATCGGATGGGCTGGGGATGGGCGAAGCGCTGGGGCGTTTCATTGCAAACGATCCGCGGTTTGAATTCCGTGAAAATTCGGTCCTGTATGCCGCTTACCGGTTGGGTATCCCGTATACGGTTCATGTAGCCATCGGCACCGATATCATCCACCAGCATCCGACTGTCGATTTCGCCGCGACCGGCTGGGCGACCGGGCAAGATTTCAAGATCTTTGCCCATGCTGTCTGTGGATTGGAGGGTGGTGTTTTTCTGAATTTTGGCTCGGCGGTGATTGGCCCGGAGGTGTTTCTCAAAGCGATTTCCATCGCGCGCAACCTGGGCAACCGGGTGCGAGTATTCACCACCGCGAACTTTGACATCATCCCCATGAGCGATTATCGCCAGCCGGTGGACGAGCACAACCCGGATTATTATTACCGCCCGCGAAAAAACATCGTCAACCGGCCTGTCATGCTGGGCGGGCGCGGGTATCACATCACCGGCGACCACGTTGAGACCCTGCCGAACCTCTACCGCATGATCACCGCGCAGCTTGCGCCCATTGCCCCGGTGAACCAGAACATCACGGACTTGCCAGGCGAGGGGTTGCGATGACCGCCCGCCTGACACGTCCCCGTTTGATGGAGTTAATCGAACGCATTCAATCCGCGCGCATCGGCGTGATCGGTGACTTTACGCTGGACGGATACTGGCACGCGGATATGGAGCGCGCGGAGCTTTCTCGGGAGACCCCGCTGTTCCCCCGGCCCATCGTGCAGGAGGCATATTCGCTGGGCGGGGCGGCGAACGTCGCCTGGAATCTGGCAGACCTGAGGGTTCGTGAAGTTCAGGCCTTCAGCGTGCTGGGCGAAGACTGGCGAGGCGCCCTGCTGCGCGGGCTGCTTGCCAAGGAAGGCATACGGGCGGATGGATTATTCACCCAGGCAGACCGTGTTTCACCATTCTACGGGAAAATCATGCTGCGTGCGGTGGGCCGCGCAGCGCAAGAAGACGCGCGGGTAGACTTCATCAATACCCATCCGGTCGCGCCGGAGATGGAAGATGCTCTTCTGAACCATTTATCCGAAGCGATGCTGAATCTGGACGCGCTCATTGTGGCGGATTACCAGGAACAGGGTGTGATGACGACTCGCGTGATCGAAGGGCTGCTGGCGCTGGCTAAAGCGACTCCGCAAATGCCCGTCGTAGTTGATTCGCGCAGCCGGGCCGCCGCTTACCGGTCGTTCATCTTGAAACCGAATGAAATGGAGGCGGCGCGTTTGTTCTTCCCAGAGCAAGATCCGGGAGCAGTTCGCTTTGAGGCGCTGGTTGAAGCCGCGATCGCGTACCAGGCCGGCAGCGGCAAGCCCATCTTTATCACCCGGGGAGCAGAAGGCTGCCTGGTATGTTATGAAGGCCGCTGTGAAGCGGTAGCCGGCGTTCCGGTCACGGGTCCGGTCGATACGGTTGGCGCTGGCGACGCATTTATCGCCGCGCTGGCGGCGTCGCTTTCCGCGAATGCCGGTCCTATTGAGGCGGCTTGTTTTGCCAACCTGGCCGCCTCGATAACCGTCAAAAAGATTGGCATGACCGGCACGGTTTCGCCAGAAGAGCTTTTGCATCAATTTGAATGACGACGCATCCCTATCGGGCGGCTATGGTTGAAACGATCCCTGCGGGAGCGAAAAGTAAGATAATGGTTGGTTTTGAAAAGAGAAGCGTTTTTAAAACCAACACTTCTCCTTTGGTTAGGCGGGCGAAGCCCGCGATTCCAAGCAAAAGCCGCTGCGGCTGAGCAGTTACCAATTTGATTTTCGCTCAATATGGGTTTCAAGGAGTTTTTGGTTTGCTGGGGCAGTGAAACCACCCCAGCAAACCAAAAACTCCTTGAAACCCGACAAGAGCCTTAATTTATGGGTAAAGACGGAGAAATCAATGAAAAAATTTGAATTGCCCGATTGGCTGCGCATCATCAATCCGAGCGTGTTGGCTCGCCTGGGCTGTGTGAGGCATGCGGTGTTTGACTTCGATGGCACGATTTCAGTACTGCGGCAGGGTTGGGAGCTGGTGATGGAAAGGGTGATGCTCGAAGCCCTTTGCCCGCATGGTGATGCGCCGGAAACGCTGGTCAACGAGGTGCGCCGGTATATTGATGCTTCTACTGGGCAGTTGACGATTGTGCAAATGCGCTGGCTGTCTGAGGCGGTGCGCCGTTATGGCTCAAGCCGTTCTCCGCGAACGCCCCAGGAGTATAAAGCCTGCTATCTCGACGCGCTAATGGTTTCGGTGCGGCAGCGGCTGGCGGATTTGGAGTGTGGCGCGGCAAACACGGAAGATCATATGATCGCCGGGGCAAAGGATCTGCTGAAAGGGCTGGCGGAACGAGGCGTGCGGATCTATATTGCCAGCGGATCGGACCACGAGGACGTTGTTCATGAAGCCAGTGCCCTGGGTATCGCCAAGTATATCCAGGGCGGGATTTATGGTGCCCTGGATGCCAGTGAAGCCAATGCCAAAGACCGCATAATCCAGCGCATTTTGTTTGAGCACCGCCTGATAGGCGATGAACTGCTGGTAGCCGGTGATGGTCCTGTAGAGATGATCGAGGCTCGCGCGCGAGGCGCCATCGCAATGGGCGTGCCAAGTGATGAAGTTGCCCGCCGGGGATGGAACGAATACAAAGTGCCGCGATTGGCGACGACCGGCGCGGATTTTTTGACCGCTGATTATCTTCACGCCACAGAATTAATCGATCTGCTGCTTCAATAATCTAACGTGAATTCGGGATAAGGGTGTTTATTGTTGTTTTGGGGGTGGGTGGGACCCGCAAAAAAAAAAAAAAAACACCCCATAATTCCCTATACCCGAACTGACGTTAATCTATCTTCTCTCGGGATATCTGTGACGTGTGGTAGAGGAAAATTTATCGGAGCTCCATCTGGCCGCCTTGATGCGGCCAGATGGAGCTCCGAGAAGAACTTCAAAGAATCGTTGGGGGATGGCTCCCACCCACGAAAAGCGCAAGCTTTCCTTGCTAGTGATTCTTGCCCAAGAGCCGTACCTTCACCGTTGCAACAGCGGCTGCCGGTAAGGTGAGATTCAATTGTGAGGCTTTCCCTTCCACGCGAAACGAATGTGGGGTTATGTGGGTTGGCGCAGCAAAGGTGTTGTGGGAATGGATCTCACCACAAAGAACCTGTCCTTCTGCTTCTCCAAATTCGGCTCCGCCCAAAATATCTACGGCTACCTCGGCATCCTGGCTGGCGTGGCTGTTGGTGAGGGTAACGAAGAGTGTGTCATCTTTGAGCGAAGCACTGCCGCTCACGATAGGCAGTTGGCCTTCCTGGCCTTCCCACTTCTGCATCGCTTCCTGCCATATCGGTTGCAGCAGATGACGTTTCTTAAAGCGAATCTCCTCCGTCTCTACCCGCACGCGCAGCGATTTCGCGCCCTGGTGTGGGGCGTACATTTCATACACGTACCCGGTCGGCGTGACCAGCATCTTTTCGCCCTCGGTGAGGATCATAGCCTGGAGCACGTTAATGGTCTGCGCTATATTCGACATCACAACTTTATCGGCATGGCGGTTGAAGATATCCAGCGTATTGGCAGCTACGATTGCGTCACGGATGGTGTTTTGCTGGTAAAGGAAAGCCGGGTTGGTACCTTTTTCCGCTGGGTGCCACGTGCCCCATTCGTCGATGATGAGACCGATCCGGCGCTGGGGGTCCCAGGCATCCATCGTGGCGCGCTGTTGAATGACCAGATCTTCCATCTTAAGGCCTTTTTCCAGCAGGCGGTACCAATCCTCTTCTGTGTACTCGGTAGCCGTTCCAGCCGTGCCGCAGTAATAGTGCGCGGCGAAACCATCGATATTATTGAATGGCCAGTAATCCTTGTTTAGCTTGCGGAAGAAGCGGTCGGTCCACTCAACATCGTTGTTGGACGGACCGCAGGCGATTACATACAACTTTTTGCCAAAGCCGCGCACAAACGAAGCATAGCGGCGGAACTCGGTACAGTAATCTTCTGGCGAGAAGTTTCCGCCGCAGCCCCAGTTCTCATTCCCCACGCCCCAATACGTTATGTCCAGCGGGGCGGGGCTGCCATCCGCGGCGCGCTGCTGCGCCCAGGTAGAGCCGTCGGGGCCGGAATCGGGGAAGTTGCAGTATTCGACCCAATCGCGCAGCTCGCGCGCGGTGCCCGAACCAACATTTCCGCAGAAATAAGGTTCCGCACCGACCAATTGGCAGAAGCGGACAAATTCTTGGGTGCCAACCAGGTTGGATTCAACCACCTCGCCCCAGTGAATATTAATCCGGCGCGGGCGCTGGCTGCGCGGGCCAATGCCATCCTGCCAGTGATAATCATCCGCAAAGCAGCCGCCAGGCCAGCGGATGATGGGAGCTTTCATCCGGCGCAGTGCTTCGATAATATCGGTGCGAAAACCATCGATATTGGGGATGGGTGAATCTTCACCGACCCAAATGCCGTCATAAATACAGCGACCGAGATGCTCGGCAAAATGACCGTAGATGTTTGGGTTGATTGTGGCAACAGTGTCTGTCGGGTTAAGTGTGATTCGTGTTGTCGTCATATGTGCTGATCCTTTTTCCTGTTAATTTGCCCGAAACCAAACGCGCATTTCGCCGGGCTCGCGGTTATCCCATACGCAGTAGGGGATGGCAGTAATTTCAACATCTTTTTCAAGCGGCGCCTGGCTGCGGTACAGTTCGCCGTCCCAATCGGTATCATCAATGGCGCAGCCCTTGCCGTGGATGACGGTTATGCCGCCTAGCAGATCCGGGCGATATTCCGCGGTAAAGGAAAGCGATATTTCCTGTGGGTTTAGCGAGATGCGGTCAAGCAGCCCGCCGCCGTTGTCGACTCCTTCCAGGCAGTAAACCACCGGACCGCGCTGGATTGCAACGCGGCCTTCCAGCAGGCGTACAGCCGGGTTGGCAAAAACTGGGCGAATGGGCATTTCCATCTCATACTCCACCACATCGCCGCTGCGCCATTCGCGATCGATTTCTAAGTAACCGCCAGCGGTCCGTGGCGCATCGAAGGGCTGCCCATTTACGAATACCGAGTGTCCATCGCACCAGCCGGGCAAGCGCAGGAAGAGTGAAAAGCGTTTTGATCCATTTGCTTGCTCCTGCTCAGGCAGAACGAACTGGAAGCGCACGGTGCCATCCCAGGGATAGTTGGTCTCCTGGTGCACGATCACCGGCAGATTATTCAATTGGATGTGCGTCTCGCTGCCAGCAAACAGGTGCACCCACAAGCCATTTTCACTTGTGGAATAGAGGTGATTCCCAACACTGGCCACGACGCGGGCCAGGTTGGGCGGGCAGCATGGGCAGTAGAACCATTCTTCGCGGTGATGGTTTCCGGCAGATGAGAGGGGATTCTCGTAGAAGAAGCGCGAACCATCCATCGAGATGCCGCTGAGCACGCCGTTATACAGCCCGCGTTCGACCACATCCGCGTATTTCCGGTCGCCGTCAAACTGCAGCAGGCGCTCGTTCCACATCACCAGCCCGATGGTCGCGCAGGTTTCGGCATACGCCGTCTCATCAGGCAGATCGTAGTCCATGGTGAAGCCTTCGTTGTGCCGTGATGGACCGATGCCGCCAGTCAGGTACATGCGCTTTGTCAACAGATTCTCCCACAGCCGGTCGCTGGTCTTCTTAAGGCTGGGGTCATCATACTCCCCGGCGAGATCTGCCACTGCGCTGAGCAGGTACATGGCGCGCACCGCATGTCCAACGACTTTCTCTTGCTCTCGGATGGGCTGCTGCGCCTGGCAGTACTCATACGTCTTGGCCCAAAATGCTGCCGGGTCATCACCACGCGCGCGGGCTTCTAGATCGAAGTAATGTGGTTTTTCCGGGCCATGCTGGCCGCGTTCCTCAACGAAATATTTGGATAGCTCTAAATAGCGGCGGTTACCGGTGGCCTGGTACAGCCGCACCAGCGCCAGCTCGATTTCTGGGTGGCCGCAGTAGCCCGGCTTTTTGCCCGGCTCCAATCCAAACGTTGCATCCATCAGGTCGGCGTACCGCGAAAGCGCATCGAGCAGCTTTCGCTGGCCGGTGGCCTGGTAATGCGCGACAGCTCCTTCGATTAAGTGCCCCGCGCAGTACATCTCGTGCCAGTCACGCAGGTTTTTCCAACGCATGTCTGGCTGGGCTTGCGTGAAGTGCGTGTTGAGGTACCCGTCCGGTTGCTGCGCGCCGATTACCCGATCAATTACCTGGTCTACCTGCGCAGCCAGCTCCGGGTCTGGGTGCGTGGCAAGGGAATAGCTGGCTGCTTCGATCCACTTGGCCGGGTCTGAATCGCCGAAGATCAATACAATCGGGGAGGGGATTTGGCGCTCAAAATTCAGGTCGAATGCGCTGATACGCCCGGTTTCTTCCAGTTTTTTGTATATGTGTGGGATCGTGACCGCCCGGTTGACCTCGATTCTCGGTGCCCAGAAGGAGTCGTTGAAGCGAACAGCAGTAAACGGGACCGGCGTAAGTTTGGGCTTGACGGTTACCATGGGTTCTCCTGGCGCTTTTTATTAAGGTATCGGGGAACTTTGCGCTTTGGCGGGTTCCGGTTGGGCGGCATGTTCTGTGTACAGATAGCATTTCGCCATTCGTTGATTGATCTGCACATCCGGGGGATCGATCTGGCGGCAGATATCCATCACATGCGGGCAGCGACCGGCGAACTTGCACCCAACCCGGCCGTATTCCTTGACTTCCGTTGCTCCAAGGGTGATGTGCTTAGCCCAGGCGTCTTTTTCCTTTGGCTCCGGTTCTGGAACCGACTCTTTTAGCAATTGGGTGTAGGGGTGCATCGGATTCCCCAATACCTCTTCAACTGGGCCAGACTCAACCACAAATCCGCGCAGCATGATCGCGATCCGGTCGCTGATATAGTACGCCGTTGCCAGGTCGTGGGTGATGTAGATGACGCTTACCTTTTGTTCATCCCGAAGCTTGCGGAACAGATTTACAATTTCCATCCGTAATGAAGCATCGACCATCGAGACCGGCTCATCTGCCAGGATAACCCGCGGCTGCGGGATCAACGCGCGTGCCACGGAAATGCGCTGGATCTGCCCCCCCGAGAGCTCATGGGGGTAGCGTTTGCTCACCTCAGCCAGCGATAATCCAACCTGTTGGAGTGCGTCATTCGCAACATCGGCCGCCTCACGCCGGTTTTTTGCAATCCCAAAGTTCAGCGCAGTATCAAACAGGTATTCTTCGACCAGGCGCAGCGGGTTGAATGTTTCGAAAGGATTTTGAAACACAGGCTGAACCTTCTTCATAAATGCTTTGAACTCGCTCCGCTTGTTTATTCCAGTTATGTCCTGGCCTTCGAAATAGACTTTGCCGGATGTCGGATTCAGGTCCCCAAGCAGCAAGCGCGCAAGCGTTGTTTTCCCGCTCCCGCTCTCGCCAGCCAGCGTAAAGATCTCCGGTTTCTCCTCGGAGAGCGAGAAAGATACATCATTGACTGCCACCAGCCTCGTGCCCCCAATCAGACCGCCAATGTGGAATTCCACGACCGCGTGCTGGAGATCGAATAATTTTCCGTCCGTGCGCTTCGCGGTGTTCATTGCGTATCTCCCTTCACCAGGTGGCATGCAACCCGATGGTTATTTTCTAATGTGATCATCTCCGGCACGTCCGTCCGGCATATGTCGATTGCAAGCGGGCAGCGCGGATGGAAGCGGCAGCCGGAGGGTGGGTTAGCGAGGTTTGGCGGAGTGCCCGGCAGGCTGGTCTTGGTGGACCGGACGCCAATCACCGGCAGCGAGCTGATCAGGTGTTTCGTGTAGGGGTGACAGGGCGCTTTGAAGATAATTTCTGTGGGCGCCTCTTCCATAATCCGGCCTGCGTACATGATCATGACTCGGTCTGCCACGTTTGCATGAACGGCCATATCGTGGGTGACCAGCAGAACGGTGTTTTTGCTCTCCGCCTGGATTTCCTTCAACATTTGCAAAACGCCGCGTTGTACGACCACATCCAGTGCGGTGGTCGGTTCATCCGCGATGATTAGCTTTGGATGGAACATGGTTGCCAGTGCGATGGCAACGCGCTGGCGCATGCCGCCAGAGAGCTGGTGCGGGTAGGCGTTTAGAATATCGTTGGGGAGGCCCAGGCGATTAATATGGGTCACAATTTTTTCCCGGAACGCCTTCTGATCTTTCAGCCCCTGGTGCGATTCGAAAATATCCTCAAACGTCTTGATAATTCTGCGGACTGGGTTCAACACGCTCATCGAACCCTGCATGACGTATGAGATTTCCTTCCAACGGATGTTTCGGCGCATCTCATCCTGAGAGATCTTTAGCATATCTACCTGGTAAGAGCCAAGGTCATAATTGACGCTGCCGGAATGCGCCCGCAGTGGGTGCTTGATGTTTCCAGAGATGACCTTAATGAGCGTGCTTTTCCCGCAGCTCGATTCCCCGGCGACCCCATATATCTCATTGGGGTACAGATCGAGAGACACGTCGTCCACGGCGCGGACGGTGCGGGATATGCCGTAAACCTCTGTCTGATAATATGCTCGCAGGTCTTTTACACTTAATAATGCCACGGCTAACCTCCAATCAGGCGCAAGCGGGTCCGCGGATCGATATATTCGTTAATGCTTGAGAACAGCAGGTACAGGCCAAGGAACAGGATGATGGCTACCAGTGTCGGCGCGGCAATCCACCACCACACCCCAGAGACCAGCGCCCCGTGCTGGTTCGCCCAGAAGAGCGCGGTGCCAATACTAGGGGTGGTCATGTCTGAAAGCCCCAATACACTCAAAGTGACTTCCATACCAATGGACCACAACAGATTATTGATGGTGGTAGCAAACACAATTGGCAGCACAAAAGGAAGGTGCTCGTTGATTGAGATCCAAAATCCGTTGGTTCCGGAATAGATCGCGGTTCGTGTAAATGAGCGCTCCTTTAAGCTCAACACCTGGGAACGAATCAAGCGGCCATCATAGGGCCAGCCAAAGAGGCCCAGGATCACTCCCAGCAAGAACAGGTTCATCCTGTCTCGCAGCAAGAAACCCAGCAGGATCAGGATGGGTAGAAGGGGGATGATCACAAAGCTGTCGTTGACCGACATCAGTACCCTATCGAGCCATCCGCCACGATACCCGGCGGTGAGTCCAACCATGATAGCGATCACGCGAGAGATAACCGCGGTAATCAAACCCATGATTAGCGAATTGCGCACGGCAAACGTCATCCACCAAAAAATATCCTGTCCTCGAGAGTCGGTACCGAAGAAGTGTTCGAGTGATGGAGGCGTATCCATGGCTACCTGAAATGACTTGTTGGGGTCATACGGGGAGACAAAGGCCAGGAGAATCATCACCAAAACCGCTATCAGGAAAATAAAGGCAATGCGGAAGCGGCCGTCATATTTTAGCAGATCGCGAATTACTTTGAGCATAAGGCTGGCCTCCTACTGGTACCGCACCCGCGGATCGAACAGCGGGTAAATTATATCCACGAGAAAAACCGTCGTAGCCACGCCGATGATCGAATAAATGGCAATGCCCATGATCATGGAGTAATCATTTCTTAAGACCGCCGCCATGGTCAGGCTGCCAATCCCAGGGAAACCAAAGACAACCTCCATGATGAGCGCGCCGCTGAAGACCGTACCAAGCGACATGGCCAAACCTGTAAGTTGTGGTAGCAAGGCGTTGCGCATGATGTAATGGTTGAGGATCTTACTTTCTTTCATTCCGGTGGCCTCAGCATAAACCACATAGTCCTCAGAAATAATATTGGAGGTGAGGGATTTCATGCCGATAAACCAGGCCCCAAACCCAACCAGCACCAGGGTAGCAGCCGGGAGGATGGAATGCCGCAGGTAAACCAGGGCAAAGGCAAATGTCCAGCTAGGACGAGTCCCGATCGGATAAGCCCCGCTGAAGGGCAGAATTGGTATGAAGAAAGCGAACACCACCAGCAGAACAATGGCCACAATGTAGTAAGGAATAGGACGGACTGCCTGTCCAATCACTTCGATCACACTCAGCAGTTTGTTTTTTGGATAGTAGCTAGACCATGATCCGAACAAATTGCCAAAGATCCAAGAAATCAGCACCGCGGGGATTAACAGGCTAAGCGTATACGGCATGGCCTGACCAATCATTGCGGACACCGGGGTAGGGAAATTCGCGAGCGAAGGGCCGAGATCACCCCTTAGCAAACGGCCCCAAAACGCGAAATACTGCTCGACCGGGCCGCCGGATAGGCCGTACAGATCTGTCAGTGCTTCGCGCATTGAATTGACAGAATTGGGGTCGATGCTCTCGCCCCGCGCCATCATCATGGATATCTGCGCTTCAACTGGGTCGGTGGGAGAGAGCCGGGGAATGATAAAGGTAACCGTGATCCCAATAAAAATGATTGTTAAGAACTGAAGGAAGCGCGGAATTAAATAACGAAGGACAAATTGTCGCATTAAGACTGCCTCCAATGTGTGAAAGCCCCTCCATAGTGGCTGCCGGTTTAGACCAACCGCTATGGAGGGGAATTGTGTTGCCTATGCCCTTTTCAAGCAATTATCACGCTTTTTATCACGCGATCTTGTCAACGGCGAATTTATGCGTTCTTCGGCTTAATCTTGACGAACATGTACTTGGTGTTACCCCAGTTCGGTACTGGATTCGCGTAAGGATCATCCACAGAGGGGTACCCGGTGAAGTAGGTGGTATCCATGGTCGTAAAGACATTGTACGCCATGATTGGGGTAATCGGCATCTCCTGGGCGGCGAGCTTGCAGTACTCTAGGCCCAGCTCGACTCCCTTGGGATCATCGAATGAGATCTGCTGGATGCTTTCGATGATCTTGTCGAGTTCGGGGTTCTTCCAGCGCATGCTGTTGGTGCCCGCAGCGGATTCGCCGCTCGGTACGTAGAACTTTGAGTGCCAGGATTGGAGGAAGTAGAACAGGTCCGGGTCTCCGCCCCAGGTCTCGATCGTCCAGGCAAAGCTAGCGCTGTACTCGCCGCTGCCCATGATGGGCCAAAGATTGGCTTGCGCCTCGAGGTTGGCGTCGACACCGAATGCCTTCCAGCCCTCGACGACCGCGGCGGCAGCCCGGTTCATGGTCGGGTTGCTTTCACCCAGACCCATCAGCGGCACCTTAAAGGCTGAGCCATCTGGGAGCTGCCATTTACCGTCACCGCCTTTCTTCATGCCGGCGTCCAGCATCAGCTGTTCGGCTGCCTGGAGATCGTTTTTCCACCAACCGGCTCCAATGTATTGCTTGATGGTATCGGCATCGGTTGGAACCAGGTCGCCCAGGCTCTGGCGGGCTAAATCGGCAATCCGTTGTGCAGCGGTTGAATCGTATGGCTTGTAATCCTGTCCACCAACCTTGATGGTGAAGTCATTCAGCCAGGATTCCATCGGGGCGTGATAATACTGGGGGTACATCCCAGTTGGTGGAACGTGGATGGCGGAGATGGTTGCAGCGCCTTTGTAAGAGGCCAGGGCTACCTGGGCGATATCAATCGCCAGGGTCAGCGCCCAGCGGACTTCTTTCTTGTCCAGGCCGGGTTTTTCGTTATTGTAAATGACTGCGGGCAGAGTGGGGTCCGGATGCGCCCAGGGGAACGAATTGAACCAGCCGATCGAGCTTGGGCTGTTCTTCGCCAGGGTAATGCGACCTTCGGGAGTGACGTCGTGGATCACATCCAGTTGATGCGCCGTTTGGGCGATAATGCGCTTATCACTAGGACCCGGGTCAATGTACATGGCGTACTTGACGTCCACGTCACCTAGCAGGGCGACCGAGGTCTGCTTCCAATCTTCGCGGCGCTCCCACAGGTACCATTTGCCGTTCGGGTCAAAGTCTTTCAGCGTGTAGGCGCCCAGGCTGACCGGCGGGTTGAACTTGAACGCTACCGGGTCGGCTTCCTTTTCAAAGATGTGCTTGGGCATCATGTAGGTGGCGCCCCAGCGTACGGTGAAAGCCGAGTGGAAGCGCGAATTGGGCGCTTTGAGATGGAAGATGACCGTGTACTTGTCTGGCTGCTCCAGTTTTTCGATGTTGCCCGTGAACAGGCCATTATTTGACAGCCCTTTGGTCTTCATTGCGATGTCGACTGTATAGAACAGGTCATCCGCAGTGAACTCTACGCCATCGCTCCAGAAGATGCCTTCGCGAAGTTTGACGGTCATCTGGGTGAAGTCGTCATTGTAGATCGGCTTCTCGGCTGCCAGAGCGTTATCCCATACACCGTTGATGCCTGCATCAGGGTCAATGTACCACAGCGCATCCAGGGCTAGCTGCTGGAGGCCACATACCCAGCTGCCACTGTAGCCGCTCCGCCAGCGGTTGAAGTCATCTGCTGGCTGCACGGTCCCTGATGGATTCTCAAGGATCAGGCACTGATTCCTGGGTACCCCCGGTTGAATTTCCTCTACCGATGCAACTGGCGGCGACGTGGGCGCACTGGTTCCTTGCCCCGGGGCAGGGGCCTGTGTGCCAGTTGCTGGCGTGCAAGAGGCTAGCGTAGCGCCGGCAGCAAAGAGTGCTGCCTGCTTCAGAAAATCGCGTCTTGATCTGACGATCTTTCTCATTTTTCCTCCACAAGTGGTCGAACAGTGGCAAATCGATAGTGCCGGAATCATCCGGCGTGGACGATTGGTTCGCGTGGCTAAGGTTTTTGTTCACTG
Organism: Chloroflexota bacterium; assembly: GCA_023434145.1. Classification (GTDB taxonomy): domain Bacteria; phylum Chloroflexota; class Anaerolineae; order Anaerolineales; family Anaerolineaceae; genus DSYU01. The sequence continues at coordinate 18,984 of JAEYTI010000308.1, forward strand.
CGGAACAAGAAATACATAGCGAAGCGTAATTCTGCGCGCCGCAGGAACAAAAGCCTTACCCACTCCGTGAGGAGATAAGAACACCACTAATGTACGAGCTGGGGGGATAGATCTGTACAGTTAAAAACATCTTGAAATTCTGTTTTTATTCTAGCATGAACAAAGAGGCGTTGTCAATATGGAAAACCGGTTTTTTGTTTCAATGATTTTCGAACAAAAGACCCCCTTGTTTGAAAAACAATCTGACAGTTACAAACGCTTGAAATTGAAGCATGAAATTCCACGCGTGAACCGGTTCGTTTCGGAAAAAATAGGGCATTTATAGACGTTTTCGGCCTTCTTTTTCCCGATTCGGTGTATAAATATACTTTAATAAGTGGTTTTCCTTTACATTTATTGGAGGGAACATCAGCCCCTGACTGTAGTTCCGTATTGCAAAAAATCGAACAAAGAGTTAAAATAAAAACAACAAAGTTCGATAGGTTTTTGTTAATTTTTTCCCCTCATTATCGATTGAATCAATTTTATACGTTTGGTATTATTGGATAGTTTGTAATGTTTCCCTGGGAGGAGCGGATACATTGGTAAATAGTATTAAGGCTGGTCAAAATAAAGCACCCAACATGCGTGATGTCGCGGCGGCGGCTGGAGTTTCCCTGTCAACCGTTTCGTTGGTTGTGAATGGGAAGCCCGGGGTTGCTCCAAACCGGCGTGAGCGGGTTCTGAAAGCAATGAAAGAACTGGGCTATATCACAGATGGCCGTCAGCATTTACCCGTGGAAACCAAGGTTTTTGGGCTCTTGATGGAATCGTTATCGGAAGCATCAAGGAGCGAGGGGTTTTACACGCGCATCGTTTCTGGGATTGAAGATACTGCCTATAAGTTAGGTTACCAGGTACTGCTGCATGTTTATCGCCCAGATATTGATCCCATCGATTCCCTCCGTGAGTTGATGGGCCGCGACATTGATGGGCTGGTCATTGCGAACGACGGAGATGTTACCCCTCAGGTTATTCGAAAGATTACCGAAGCTGGTGTGCCGATGGTTTTGGTAGAAAACTACCAATCTTTCCCGATCCATTCGCTGACTGCCGATAATTTCACTGCTGGCCGTGTGATGACCGATTATCTGATTAAGTTAGGTCACCGCCGCATTGGGGGAATTGGCGGGCCATCAAAGTACAGCAGTTTGAGTGATCGAATGCGCGGGCATCAAATTGCCTTGATCGAACATGGCATCCCAGTCGATTTTTCGCTGCTGCCCGCGCCGGTCTCTGGCAATCCGCGCAAGGGCTATGTGCAAATGCAGCAGTTACTATCGCTGCCTGAGCCGCCAACTGCCGTCTTTGCGGTGAGTGATCGAGCAGCATTTGGCGCAATGGATGCCATTAAAGACGCCGGACTGCGCATCCCAGATGATATTTCAGTTGTAGGCATTGACGATGTACGCGATAGTGCGTACAGCACGCCGCCGCTCACCACCTTTAGCGTACCCAAGTACGATTTAGGTCGGACGGCTGTCTATATCCTTCACGATCTGATCAGCAATAAAGCCTTTCCCCCTTGTCGAACCGTGCTTCTCGGAAATCTGGTAGAGCGCCAGTCGGCTGCCGCGCCCCGAAAGTAACGCCAGTTTGGGCGAAATATCGGGTGTTTTGGTTTACAACGTAATCGCGTCGACACAAAAGCCCGGTCCTTGTCTGAATACGCCTCGTGACGGCAGCCGGCCACAACGATCCTTTGGCCAAAACCGGAGTTGCTGTTACGAATAACGAAGGGTTTTTTATCCGGTTGTAAATTCCCAAACATCTGTCACACCAATCGTGTGACAGATGTTCTTTTATGAATGCTGTCCTCATGATATTATCTTATTCAAGGTTTTGAATATGGTAAACAATTCTTCGGCTGAAACACAACCCTATGAAGCGCAAGTGCAGCTGCTGAAGGTGCTGACCCACCCGGCGCGGCTGGCAATTTTGGAGATCTTGCGGGATGGCGAGCACTGCGTCTGCCATATGGAAGCTTATTTAGGTTTTCGGCAGGCCTATATCTCGCAGCAGTTGATGGTGCTGCGCGAAGCTGGATTGATCCAGGACCGGCGCGATGGCTGGAATGTGTTCTATCGCGTGAGCGAGCCGCGCATCTTCGACGTCATTAAAGCCGTTGAGCAGATGCTTGCGCCACAACAGGTAATCCGAGGAGACCGCCCGGCCGTTTCATGCTCCTGCCCAAAATGCAGCGCAGGAACAGGAAACTAATCGGAGTTTTCATCTCTTTTTTATCAAATAATATTCAATCTTTTGAATATCCTAAGGAGATCACTCATGTTGAATATCAAAATTCTCGGCAGCGGCTGCGCCAATTGCAAACGACTGGAGCAAATGACCCGTGATGTCGTTGGCACCCTGGGTTTGCAGGCCGAATTTACCAAAGTCACCGATCATAACGATATTATGCAGTACCCGATTCTGTCGACGCCCGGTCTGGTTGTGAATGAGCAGTTGGTTTCTGCCGGGCGCACCCCAAGCAAGGCCGAAATCGAAGGCTGGCTGAAACAAGCTGCCTAGTGCAGATAGCGGAGCGGTGTTGGGGTTCGATTTCTTGAATATAAAAGCGTGAGCGCGTAGATGGAAAACATTCTGGAATATCTCGGCATGCTGTTATGGTCCGGTTGGACGGGGCTGCTCGATTATCTGGCAGCGCACGTGCTGCTATGCCTGGTGCCGGCCTTTGTGATTGCCGGGTTTATGAGTTCGATGATCCCCAAAGAAGCTATCACCCGATTTCTTGGTCCGCGTGCTTCCAAGTGGGTAAGTTATCCGGCGGCATCGTTGGGCGGGTTTATTCTGGCTGTTTGCTCTTGCACCATTCTGCCATTATTTGCTGGTATTTGGAAACGCGGCGCGGGATTGGGACCGGCTATCACTTTCTTATTTGTCGGTCCGGCAATCAATATCCTCGCCATCACCTACACCGGGGCAACCATTGGCTTTGATATTGCCATCGCGCGCCTGGTTCTGTCGATCATCTTCGGCATCGCCATTGGCCTGATCATGGCCTGGGTATTCCGCAAAGAAGAGACAGCCCGCACTGCGGAGATGGCGCAAAACGGCGTCTTCGACCAGACGGCAAGGGTCAATCCGGCTGTGTGGGCGCTGTTCTTGCTGCTAATAGCGGTGCTGATTGTCGGCACACTGCAGATCCCACTGCTCACCAACGTGTATGCCAACCTGCGCCTGCCGTTTGAACTGTCCGACGGGCTTAGCAGTATGCTGGCATCGGTCAACTTATCGCTGCAAGGAGCGGTGTTGATCCTGATGCTGGTGGTCATCGGCCTGCTGGCCTGGAAAGGCTTCGAGAATATCTTCGAACGCTTCAGCGGCTGGACGTACGCCGCCTTTGGCGCCATCGCCCTGACGATCCTGATTGCCGCACCGGTGGAAAAGACCGGCAGCATCATTGTGGGGATCAACGGGCGCTTCATCGGTGAGGTGCTGCTGCTGGCCGCCGTGGGCGTGGTTGCAGTGCGCAACTTCACCAAGGACGAGCTTTCTGGCTGGGTATGGGAAACGTGGAAATTCGTCAAACAGATCTTCCCGCTGCTGATCATCGGGGTATTCGCCGCTGGTATTGTCAAGGTGATCATCCCCGAAACCTGGGTGCGCACGCTGGCCGGTGAGAATACCATTGCGGCCAACCTGGTTGGCGTGATCTTCGGTGTATTCATGTACTTTCCGACTTTGGTTGAAGTGCCGATTGCCAAGATGTTCCTCGACCTGGGTATGGCACGCGGACCGCTGCTGGCGTACCTGTTGGCTGACCCAGAATTATCGCTGCAATCGATCCTGGTCCTCAACGGGGTGATGGGCAAAAAGAAAACAGCCGTCTATGTGGCATTGGTGGCCATAATGGCAACAGCCGCGGGCTACCTGTTTGGCATCGTGATGGCAGCACTCTAAAGTGTGGATCTCAATAATCCATTACATGGAAAACTAGCAAGGTCTTGAAAAGAGGCTGATCCTGTTCTTCAATCACCACAAGGATTTAGAGCCTTTGAATCTTCCTGCGCTACAACAAAAACTCCAGGAAATGATGGGCGCTAAGTGAATGGCGCAAGACTCTCCTCGATCATCTCCGGTCGGACGGTTTCACAGAGCAGGATTTTGATGAGAATGGAAACGGGCTGCTGGATTTTTCCAGCAGCCCGTCGAAAAGATCATGTTCTAGCAAACGTCCGGACTGGGCGTACCAACAGTCATCTGACCCTTGAAAAGCCGTTTTTGCAGCCAAAAGGCAACGTTCACCAGGCCAATCATCACCGGCACTTCAACCAGCGGGCCGATCACGGCAGCAAAGGCCTGGCCCGAGGTGATGCCAAAGACCGCTACGGCCACCGCGATGGCCAGCTCAAAATTGTTCGAGGCGGCGGTGAAGGAGAGGGTGGTGGTTTGCTTGTAATCCGCGCCGACGACCTTGCCCATCACAAAGCTGACCAGGAACATGATCACGAAGTACAGCAGCAGCGGTATGGCGATGCGCACCACATCCAACGGGATCGTCACAATCAGGTTGCCCTTGAGCGAGAACATCACCACGATGGTGAAGAGCAGCGCGATCAGGGTGATTGGGGCAATCTTGGGGATGAACTTCTTGTAGTACCATTCCTTGCCCTTGACGCGCGTCAGCACCATATTGGTCAGGAACCCGGCGAGGAAGGGAATGCCCAGGTAGATAAAGACTGACTCGGCGATTTGCCCCATGCTGATCTGCACGGTCAGGCCTTGCAGCCCGAACCAGGTAGGCAATACGGTGATGAAGACGTAGGCGTACACGCTGAAGAAGAGCACCTGGAAAATGCTGTTGAAGGCCACCAGCCCAGCGGCATACTCGTTGTCGCCTTTGGCCAGTTCGTTCCACACGATCACCATAGCAATGCAGCGCGCCAAACCGATCAGAATCAGGCCGGCCATGTATTCGGGGTAGCCCCGTAGGAAGATGATCGCCAGCAGGAACATCAGGATGGGGCCAATGATCCAGTTCTGTAGAAGCGAGAGGCCCAGCACCTTCCCGTTGCGGAAGACTTTGCCTAGCTCATCGTAACGCACCTTGGCCAGTGGCGGATACATCATCAGGATCAGGCCAATCGCAATCGGAATGTTGGTGGTGCCAATCGAGACGGCGCTGTTGATCGCCTCAACAGTAGCGGGCATGAGATACCCCAGGCCAACGCCGATGGCCATGGCCAGGAAGATCCACAGCGTCAGGTAGCGGTCCAGAAACGACAGGCGTTTGGTGACGCTAGTGGATGCTGGAACTGCTTTTGATACAGTTGCATTTTCCATCGGATAAAATCTCCTTTGACTATTTTGCGCGAGAACGTAAATTTTGGCAGGATAAGTCAGGATCAATGCCTGGGTTACACTGAGGACATGGGCAGCTGGGTGCGGGTGATGCATATCGGCTTTGAAGCATTTCGCGCGATATGCCAACCATCTGCGCAGCTTGCTCAAGGATCTGGACCACTTCGGGGCTCGCCAGTTGGTAAAAGATATTGCGCCCTTCGCGCTGTGAAGTTACCAGCTCGGCTTTGCGCAGGGCCATCAGGTGCTGTGAAATACTCGCCTGGCGCATGCCCAAGGCCGCTTCCAGGTGGCAGACGCAGGCTTTTTACGTGCCAAGGAGCAGCAGAATTTGAATGCGCGCAGGCTGTCCAATCAGGGACAGCAGCTTTGAGATCTTTTCTTCTGGGTTTTCGAGGACTGATATATTCGTTGTCACGAATGTATTATAGGCGGGATACGCATAGTAAGCAATGCTTAATTCCAGACACTCTCCCCATGATGCAATAATACGATTTTGTACATAGTATCTATCCGAAAAATATTGCTTGTGTTTGTTGTTTGGGTGGCGTAGCCACCCAAACAACAAACACAAAACAATTTGTTAGGATAGATAGGCCCTTTCCCATCCCAACATATTTGTATCCTTTGGTACATGGGATTGCTACTGCGTTGGCCTATATGGACTTTTACAAATAAATCACGTAACCCGGGTGGCTCTACACCGCTGATCGCTTGGCGGCTAAAGCCACGGCTAGATCAGCGAAGCCCCACCTTCGTGGGGCTAAGAGGCGCCGTTTCTGACAAAAAGGAACCCCACGAAGGCTAAGCAGCCTTGCTGCGGCCGTTTCAACCGGACGGCGACGGGTGGATTAGAGTCACCCTGGTTACGCGATTAATTTGTAAACATTCATATAGGCCAACGCAGTAGCAATCCCATGTACAAGCAGCTTCTACTCGTCGCGCCGGTAATTGGGCGCCTCACGCGTGATGGTGATGTTATGCGGGTGGCTCTCGATCAATCCAGCATTGGTAATACGGGTGAGGTGCGTATGCGTTCGCAGGTTTTGCAGGTCTTTTGCACCGGCATATCCCATCCCTGAACGCAATCCACCCACAAGCTGGTAGATAAAATCACTAAATGCGCCTTTTTGAGGAACCATACCCTCTACGCCTTCTGGTACCATCTTGCCCGCCTTGCCCTGGCCCGTGCCATAGCGGTCTTTGCCATATCCTTGCATCGCGCCGAGGCTGCCCATCCCGCGATACTGCTTGTAGCGCCGGCCCTCATAGACGATCGTTTCACCCGGCGACTCATCCAGGCCAGCCATCAGGCTTCCGAGCATCACCGTCTCTGCCCCGGCGACCAGCGCTTTGACAATATCGCCGCTGTGTTTAATGCCGCCGTCGGCAATGATGGGCACATCATGTGATGCTGCGGCACGAGCGCACGCATGAATCGCAGTCATCTGTGGCATACCAGCTCCGGAGATAATACGGGTTGTGCAGATCGACCCAGCTCCAACCCCAACCTTGACTGCATCTGCGCCCGCATTGATCAGCGCCAGCGTGCCTTCTGCTGTAACCACATTGCCGGCGATCACCGGCAGATTAGGCCAGGCGGATTTAATGCGCCGGATGGCACCAATCACACCAGCGGAATGCCCATGCGCAGTGTCGATCACAACCACGTCCAGGCCTTTCGCAACCATCAGTTCCATCCGTTCTTCCAGATCCGAGCCAACGCCTACTGCCGCGCCTACAAGCAACCGGCCCTGCGGATCAATCGCTGCGCTGGGATAATCGCGTTTCTTCTGGATATCTTTCACCGTGATCAGGCCGACCAGGCATCCTCGCTCATCCACCAGGGGGAGTTTTTCAATGCGGTGCATCTGCAGGATACGTTTGGCCTCTTCCATCGTTGTAGAGGCAGGAGCGGTCACAAGCCCCTCACAGGTCATAAACTCGCTGATCGGCCGCTTGTAATCTTCCGGCTCGGCAAACCGTGTGTCGCGGTTCGTGAGGATGCCGACCAGTTTGCCAGTGACCGGGCTGACGATTGGGACACCGCTAATGTGAAACTCGCCCATGATATTCTCAGCTTCTTGCAAAGTGTTCTCGGGTGCGAGTGTAACCGGATTGGTGATCATGCCCGACTCGGACCGTTTGACAAGATCAACCTCTCGTGCCTGGGCTTCTGGCGAGAGGTTGCGGTGCAATATGCCAATGCCGCCTTCGCGTGCCAGGGCGATTGCCAGGCGGGCTTCTGTTACTGTATCCATTGCGGCGGAGAGGATCGGAATGTTTAACTGGATTGTGCGCGTTAACCGGGCTCGCACATCGACCTGCGATGGCAGAACTTCACTGTAACCGGGCACGATGAGCAGATCATCAAACGTCAGGGATTCATAGCGTTCAAACAGTTCGTCATTCATGGGGTTCCACTCCTTTCCTTTGCCATAGCAGATACGGCTGCGCGGCCGAATGGTTCGGCCGCGCAGTAGCGTTTTGAATCAATGGATCTTGGTTTTCAACAGCACCATTTCCAAAGTATTCACCAGCAGTTCGTGTTCTTGCTGGTGAACGCGTGCTTCCAGCGTTTCCAGGTTGTCTTCGGGAAAGATGGGAACGACAGCCTGCGCCAGCACGGGACCCGAGTCAATCCCTTCGTCTGGGACCAGATGCACCATCACTCCGGTGTGCGTGATCTCTCCACGCTGGTATGCTTGCATTGCGCGCTCGATGGCATGTGTTCCGGGAAAAGCACCGGGCAGCGCCGGATGCAGATTGATTACGCGGCCCGGGAAGGCGCTTAAGAAATTCGTGGAGAGCAGCCGCATCCAGCCTGCCAGCACGACCCAATCTGGTTGATAGGCGAGCACAGCCTGGGCCAGCAGCGTGTCGTACGCCTGGCGGTCAGTGGCTTTGTCTTTGGGAAAGGCCACTGCGGGAACCCCGGCTCGCGCTGCGCGTTCCAACCCAAAGGCGTCCGCGCGGTTTGAAAAGACGGCCACGACATCGGCAGGAAGCGTACCATCTGCGCAAGCATCCAGTACAGCTTGCAGATTGCTGCCGCCACCCGAAATCAGCACGACGATGCGAGCGCGGGAGAGTGTGCTCATCGCAGATCCACGCCTTTTGGACCGGATACAAGCTTGCCGATGACCCAGGAAGGTTCGGCCAGCGCGTGCTGGAAATCTTCAAGCTGGTCAGGGGCTACCACCGCGACCATGCCAATGCCCATGTTGAAAACCCGGTACATCTCGGTCTCCGCCACTTGCCCAGTCGATTGGATCAGCCGGAACAGCGGCGGTATGCTCCACGCCTGGGTGTGGATGATGGCCCGCAGCCCATCCGGCAGCACGCGCGGGATATTTTCGATAAACCCGCCGCCGGTCAGATGTGCCAGCGCTTTAACCGGGGAAGGGGAACAATCCAACACCGGGCTCAACACATGAAGGTAAGAGCGGTGTGGGGCCAGAAGGGCATCCGCCAGAGAGGAACCCAGCTCGGGGGAAACGGTATCCAGCGGGGTATTGGCGAAGATGGCGCGTATGAGCGAGTAGCCGTTTGTGTGCGGTCCGGTGGAAGCAAGCCCGACTAGCAGATCGCCAGGTTGTATGTTGGCGCGGGGTAGAATTTTCTCGCGCTCCACGATACCGATAATGGTTCCAGCGATATCGAATTCACCATCGTGATATACGCCGGGCATCTCGGCGGTTTCGCCGCCCAGAACAGCGCAGCCCGCTTCGTGGCAAGCTCTGGATATACCGGTGACAACCGCAGCGGCAATTTCTGGATCGAGTTTGGCGGCGGCGAAGTAGTCCAGGAAAAACAGCGGGCGCGCTCCTTGCACCAGAATATCGTTGATGCAGTGGTTGACAATATCCATGCCCAGCGATTCATACCGACCGACCTGCGCCGCAATGCGGACCTTCGTGCCGACTCCATCGGTGGAGGCTACCAGCACGGGATTTTGCATGGTTTTTACGGTACCCGCGTCAAACAACCCGCCGAATGCACCAATCCCGGCCAACACAGACTGCGTATAGGTGGAGCGGACGGCGGATTTCATCAGCGCCACCGCCCGGTTTCCTGCGTCAATATCCACGCCAGAAGCGGCATACGCAGAAGATGCACCAGTATTTGACCGCAGCGCTTTTTGGGCGATATCGCTCCGGTACTGCATGCCATCGAAGTGGATCGCATCCACTGCCCGGTAGGCATTTGCCAGCGCCGCTTGCAGCGTCTGCCCGTCGGCGGTTACGTTCAGCACCCGCCCGCCTGCTGTAACAACCTTCCCATTCTCCGTTTGCGTGCCAGCGTGGAAGACGATACTTAAATCGCCGGACTGCGGGTGGGGAATGGATTCCAGTCCAAGGATGACTTGCCTGCTTTTGTATTTACCGGGATAGCCTTCTGAGGCCAGCACCACCGTTACCGCCGAGCGATCGTGCCAACGCAGCGGCAGTTGATCCAGCCGCCCATGCACACACGCTTCCAGCACGTCCACAAGATCATTTTCGAGCAGAGGCAAAACCACCTGTGTTTCGGGGTCGCCGAAGCGGCAGTTGAACTCCAGTACCTTAACGCTGTTCGCTGTGATCATGAGCCCGGCATACAGCACGCCAACGAAAGGCATGCCTTCCTCGCGAAATCCGTCGATCACCGGCTGCAAAACGGTGCCGGTCACTTCTTGCACTAGCGCGGGCGGGCAAAGTGGGGTGGGGGCATATGCGCCCATCCCGCCCGTATTGGGACCCCGGTCCCCATCAAATATGCGCTTGTGGTCCTGGGCAGGCGGCATGGCGCGTACGGTGAATCCGTCCGAAAAAGCCATCAGCGAGACCTCTTCGCCTTCTAGCTTCTCTTCGATGATGACTTCTTCTCCCGCGGAACCAAAAGCGCGCTCGACCATGATGGTTTGCAGCGCAGCCCGCGCTTCCTGGCTGGTTTCGGGCACGATCACGCCTTTCCCGGCCGCCAGACCGGACGCTTTTATCACCACAGGGTGATCTACCTGATCGAGATATGCCAGGGCGTCTTCATAGCGGGTGAACGCGGCAAAGCTGGCAGATGGTATGGCATGCCGCTGCATAAAGGTTTTGGAAAAAGCTTTCGAAGTCTCAATCTGCGCCGCGGCGCGCGTAGGCCCGAAGGCGGGGATGCCTGCCGCGTGGAGCGCATCCACCAGGCCCGCAGCCAGCGCACTCTCCGGGCCAACGACAACCAGATCGACTTTTTGATCCGTGGCAAACTGCACCAGGCCGGTTACATCTTCTGCCGCCAGAGGCACATTCTCAGCAATTTCTGCGGTACCGGCATTTCCGGGCGCAACCCATAACCGAGAAACGCGCGAGGATTGTTTGATCTTCCAGGCGATGGCATGTTCGCGGCCACCTGACCCAACGATAAGAATGTTCATGCGCTCGCTCCCTAGCCAATGGCTCTCTCAAACCCGGTTTTCGTTGATTCAAACTGCACATCGATCGGATACTGCCCGGTAAAACAGGCAGCGCAGTATCCATTGGGGCCATTCCCTGCCTGCATACCTCGCGCAGCACGCATCATCCCTTGCAGCGAGATAAAGTGAAGCGAGTCTGCGCCGATATGCTTGCAGATTTGGTCGTTGCTCATCCGGTGCGCGATCAATTCCTCAAAAGTGCCCATATCGACGCCCATAAAACAGGGGTGTGTAATGGGTGGGCAGGTGATGCGCACGTGCACTGCACGCGCCCCCGCCCGACGAAGCATGTGCACCAGCGCGCCGGTGGTATTGCCGCGTACAATGCTGTCGTCAATCATCACCACGCGTTTGTCGCGGACATTTTCGGCAATCACATTAAATTTGAGCGCAATGCCCTGCTTGCGCAGCGAATCCGTCGGCTGGATAAACGTACGGCCAATGTAACGGTTCTTGATAAAGCCGTCGTTGTATGGAATTCCCGATTGTGCTGAATAACCGATAGCGGCAGGGATAGATGAATCGGGAACCGGGATCACCACATCGGCTTCTTCGATTGCCGATTCTTGTGCCAGGATGTGCCCCAGGTTTTGCCGCACCTGATGGACTACCTGGCCGTTCCAGAAGCTGTCTGGACGAGAGAAGTAGATGTGCTCGAAAACGCAGCAAGCCAGTTCGGGCGCGGGCGGCAGCGCTTGCTGCACGCTCAGCGCCGAGTTGGAAAGCGCAATGATCTCGCCCGGCTGTACCTCGCGAATGGACTCGCAGCCGAGCGTCTGGAGCGCGCCCGTTTCGGAGGCCGCCGCCCAACCGCCGCCCGGCAGCAGGCCGACACTCAATGGCCGGAAGCCCCATGGATCGCGCACCGCTAATACACCATCGGTTGTCAGGATCACCAGCGAATATGCCCCTACCCATCGCTTCATACAGCTTTTCAGCCGCTCATTCCAGGTATCGCCTGCCGCCCCTGCCAGCATCATTGTGATCAGTTCGGTATCGGAGGAAGAGGATAACCCGATGCCGTGTTCGAGCAGATCACTGCGCAGGGTAGCGGCGTTGACGAGATTGCCATTGTGTGCCACCGCAACAGGCCCATGCCGGGTGTCGATCAAAAAAGGCTGCGCATTGCGGGCGGTGGATGAGCCGGTGGTCGAATAGCGGGTGTGCCCGATGGCGTAATGCCCTCGGAGTGGGGCCATATTTTGGGGGGTAAAAACCTGCGATACCAGCCCCACATCTTTGTGAAGCCGGAGGGTATGCCCGTCGGAGACGGCGATCCCGGCAGCTTCCTCGCCGCGGTGCTGGAGGGCGTACAGCCCAAAGAAGGCCATGCGAGCCACGTCTTCATTTGGCGCAAAAATACCAATAATGCCGCACTCTTCATGCGGATGGTCATCGGAATGTGAAAAATTTTGGGGAGTATCTTTCATGTTGATAGCTCGCGATTTCCTTTAGGGCCATATTATTTGTGTGTGGCGTGTGACTGCGTCACACGCCACACACAAATCGATAGATAATATTCCCTGGTCACTTTGTTTCGGTTGGGTTCAATGTCTTATCATCAGTGACAATTTTTTCTGCTTGCTGCTGTTGAAAACGCTGCACAGCTTCCCGCACGGCCGGGTCATAAAAGGACAGGATTTTGGCCGCCAACAGGGCTGCATTGGCCGGTTCCAGCACCAGCGCCGGGGCAACCCCGGAAGGCATACGCAGCGAGGAAAACACGTCCGCTCCACCAAACGCGTCGCTAGGCGGGGGGCAGGCGATCACCGGGGCGCTGACTGCGCCATCGGTAAACCCGGAAAGCGCGTTGCTTCGTCCGGCGACGGTAATGTACACCTTAGGCCGCGGATCGGCTTCGTACTGTTGCAGCAGCGCGAGCGTGTGCTGGGCAGTTTTATGCGCGGAACCAATCCGCAGGACGGCCTCTAACCCAAATGCGCGGGCTGAATCGGCGATTTTCTCGCAGTGGGCCAGATCTGCTTTGGAGCCCATCAGAATAACGACCAGTGGAGCATGGTTCATGGGAGGATGCCTGCCTTTCGAAGATTCGCTTCCAACCGCGGACCGACCGGATAAGCGCCCGGTTGAAAGGAGGTACCGGTCAACAGCTCATAGATGGTGATGTAGCGCTGGCTGGCGGCCAACCAGAGCGAGTCGGGTACAGCCGGGATGTCTCCGTCGCCGCGGTAGCCGCGCTCGGCGTAAGCCAGCCGGATAAACTCTTTATCAAAATTCTCCGGCTCTTCACCGCTGGCAAAACGCGACTCGTAGCTATCGGCCTTCCAGAAACGCGATGAATCGGGCGTGTGAACTTCATCGATCACCATGATGGTGCCATCCGGTGCACGGCCAAACTCATACTTCGTATCCACCAGGATCAGCCCGGCGCGCTGGGCGATCTGCTGGCCGCGTTTGAACAGCGCCAGCGCCGCCGCCTGGACGGCGTCCCAGGTTGCGGCGTCCAGATAGCCCTTTTCTACCACTTCCGCGCAGGTCAACCGTTCGTCATGGCCGGTTGCCCCGCCTTTGGTTGTCGGGGTGATGATTGGCTCGGGGAGCATTTGGTTTTTTTGCATTCCTTCGGGGAAGTGGTAACCGTACACCTCACGCTCGCCCAGCGAATAGCGATACCAGAGCGCGGTGGCGGTTACGCCGGTGATGTAGCCGCGCACGATCACTTCCACTGGGAAAGGTTGGACTTCCACCGCAACCAGCGCATTCGGATCTGGCAGGCTGAGGACGTGGTTGGCGATGATGTCGCGGGTGTTATCAAACCACCATGCGGATAGCTGGTTGAGCACCTGCCCCTTGTATGGAACCGATGCAAGGATGCGATCAAACGCGGACAGCCGGTCGCTGGTTACCAGCAGGCGTTTTCCGCCGGGCAGCGGGTACCAGTCGCGCACCTTGCCAGACTGCTTACCAGGCAGAGGCAGGTCGATGCCTTGAAAACCCTGCGTAGCCAAATCAGATGCAGAATGATCCGTCATTGCCTCAATCCTCCTTGTATCACTGCGCGGCGTAGCGAACACCATTAACGAACAGGGGCAGCCCCGAGCAGCCGCGTTCACCGCGTGTCCAGCGCGGGTGCTGATAGGCCAGAATATGATTCTCAGGATGCGGCATCAGGCCCAGCACATTCCCCTGCGCATTGCAAACCCCGGCGATATCCATTCGGGACCCGTTGGGGTTGTACGGGTACGCGCCACCTGCCTGGGTTCCGTCATCCAGGGTATAGCGTAGGGCAATCTGATCGCAGTCGGTGAGCGTCTGGAGCGTGTGCTCATCGGTAACAAAATTGCCTTCGCCGTGCGCCACCGGGCAGTACACAGGCTCGGTTAATCCTCGCGTCCACAGGCAGGTCTGTGAAACCGGCGTAAGGGTTACCCACCGGCATTCAAAATGCCCGCGCGCGTTGAAGGTCAGGGTAGCAGACTGCGCAGCCGGTTCTTTGCCGGGCAAGATGCCAGATTTGACCAGCGCCTGGAACCCGTTACAGATGCCGATCACCGGCTTGCCCTGCTGGACAAAAGCGTTGACTTCCTCGGCAAAGTAGGCTTGCAGATCCAGCGCCAGCAACTTGCCTGCGCCGAGCGCATCGGCGTAGGAAAATCCGCCCGCCAGCACCAGCAGTTGATAATCCTGCCAGCCTCGTTTGGATTGGCGCAGGATATTTAGTGGGACGACTTCGGGCCGGGCGCCGGCCAGTTCCAGCGCGTGGCTCACATCCTGATCACGGTTGGTGCCGGTGGCCAGGATTATCAGTGCGGTTGGTTGGTTCATTGCTGCGGCCCTCCTCTACGCTTCCGTTTTCCAGGCAGCCACCAGTGCATCGACCGCCACTTCTACCAGCATCTGCTCGCCTGAGCGGATCAAAAGATTGCTTTCTTCGGTGACTGTGCCCAGTTTCTGGATCGGCATCGACTGGAATTTGGATTCAAACTGTTTTTCCAGTTCGGGCGCAACTTCTAACAGCAGGCAGCCGTTCGTTTCTCCAAACAGAGTCAGAGCCGGATCGGCTGTTTCGAGGTCGAGAGTCAGCCCCAACCGGCCGGCGATGCACATCTCCGCGAGCGCGATGGCAAGCCCGCCCTCACTGAGATCATGACAGGCCCGCACCCATCCTGTTTGGATCGCTTCATGCACCGTCCGATATACATCGAGCGCTCGTTCGGATGGCCCTGGAACAGGGCTGTTGGTTTGGATGCCGCTGATCCATTCAAAGTGGCTTCCGCCCAGCGTAGGCGCAAACTCGCCAATCAAGTAGAGGAAACTTCCTGTCTGCTTGAGATCCATCGCGACGGCCTTGGTCAGGTCTGCCATCCAACCCAGCGAGGTGATCAGCAGGGTAGGCGGGATGGCATGGCGCTGACCATCTTTGCCCATATATTCGTTGTTTAACGAATCCTTGCCAGAGACAAACGGCGCGCCATAAAATAAAGCTGCGTCATAACAGCCGCGCGCGCACTCAACTAATTCGCCTAGCGTGTGCGGGTTCTTCGGGTCACCCCAGCAGAAGTTATCCAGAATTGCAATTCGGTCTGGGTCTGCGCCAACTGCCACAACATTGCGGATCGCTTCATCAATAACGCTCCAGGCCATGCGATACGGACTGCGTTTCCCGTACTCTGGGTTAATCCCTGCACCAAGAACAATTGCCCTGTCACCGGAGGTACCGATTGGTTTGAGCACAACTGCATCGGATGGTCCATCATTGTTCGCGCCGGTCAATGGTTTTATGACCGTGCCGCCCTGAACTTCGTGATCATACATGCGGATGATCGAGGCTTTTGAGGCGATATTGGGATGGGCCAGAAGATCAAAAAGCGTTTTCGTCAAATCGACTGCTGGCATGGGTTTTTTTGAAGCAACATGTGTTCCCGTCTTTTCCGGCAGGATGGCGGACAGCTTTCGCTGAGGAATTCCATCGTGCAAGAACCGGTTCGCCAGGTCGAGGACAACGGCAGTACCATAGCGGACGACCAACCGTTCTGTTCCGGTAAACAGCCCAATATCGGTTAGGTGAACATCATAAGTTTCACACAGGCGGCGCAGATCGGAGAGATGAATATCCGGAACGGCCACAACCATGCGTTCCTGTGCTTCTGACAGCCAGATTTCCCAAGGCGCAAGGCCGGGGTATTTAAGCTGCACATCGGCCAGGTCCACATCCGCACCGAGGGAGGAGGACATTTCACCGACCGCCGAGGAAAGCCCACCTGCGCCACAGTCGGTAATCGCGGAATACAATCTCTGGTCCCGTGCCTGCATGATCACATCGATCAGTCCTTTTTCGGTAATCGGGTCACCAATTTGGACGGAGGCGCCGGCTACTTCGCCCGTCTGTGCATCCATGGTCATTGAGGAAAAGGTTGCGCCGCGCAGTCCATCGCGCCCGGTACGCCCACCCAGCACAATCACATGATCACCAATGTTGGGGGTATGCGGATGGCTGTTTTTGGGTGCAAGACCCACGCAGCCACAGAATACCAGTGGATTGGCGGTGAAAGCCGGGTCATACCATACTGCGCCGCTGACCGTGGGGATACCAATTTTGTTTCCATAATCTTTTACCCCGGCTACCACTCCAGAACGAATCCTGCGGGGATGGATGACACCTGCTGGAATGTCGTCGAAAGGGGTATTGGCCGGGCCAAAGCACAGCACATCGGTTGCGGCAATGGGCTTAGCCGATACACCAATCACATCGCGGATCACACCGCCAACGCCGGTATTTGCACCGCCAAATGGCTCAATAGCCGAAGGGTGATTGTGCGTTTCCACTTTGATGGAAACCTCATATGAATCATCGAAATCGAGGATGCCAGCATTATCAACAAAGGCCGATCGCACCCAGGAGGGATTAATATTTTCGGTTGCTGCGCGGAAGAAGGTTTGAAAAAGGTTGTTGATATGCGTTTCCGAAGCATATTTATTGGAATCGCCCGCACCGGGGTTCAATATGGTTATGTCCGCTTTAAAGGTCTTGTGGACGCAGTGCTCACTCCAGGTTTGGGCGATGGCTTCAAATTCTACATCCGTCACATCGCGGTTCTCGGCCTGAAAATAATGCTGGATGGCCAGCATCTCTGGCAGATCCAGACCGGCGCGCCGGTCTTTAGAGAGTGCTAGTAATTCTGCCTCCGTCATATTACCAATGGCGATACGTTCCACTTTGCCTGACGCTTCCACAGGCTCGGGGAAGGCGGGTTGGATCTCGCCCAGCGTATACCATTGGATAATCGGGTTGGACAGCAAGCGGCTGGACAATAACGAAAGCGCTTCCTTGTTGAGCTTTGGCCCAGATACAAGGAAGCGCTGTCCGGTCGATGCGCGGGCGATGCCAGGTATTTGCAGTACCTCAGCCGCGCGTACAATTTGTTCCGCTACAGGGTCCGTGACGCCAGGCCGGAGGGCTACTTCGATCCTATGCCAGTCATTGGATGGCATGCTGGGAGCATCGTGATTCATGATGCTCCATTCGGCATGCTGCGAGATTGGATCTGCAAGCAGGCGTTCCGCAAGCTGGTCGGCCGCTTCCTCGCTTAAGTCCCCCTCGATAAAGTACAAATCCTCGCAGCGGATTGCTTCCACTGCGGAGATTCCCAGTGCGTGGGCATCACTCAGCAAGTCTTTTGAACGGGGATCTTCAAAATCGGCTGCGGAGATGACAAAACGATAAATGCGCATATTTTGCCGGTCAATCAAACCCATAAGTTTACCTCGGAAAAAATCGGGTTAGTGAATTTTACTCCGGTTAAGATGTCTAGTCAACTAGAGATTCTTTCCGTTCTTGCGCATCGTCTGAATGGCCACTGTGGCCGCCGCAGCCGGGACGACTCAGGGTGCAAGATCGCAACGTGATGAATGGGATGCTGTCACTTCACGTGGCCAAGTTCCAGGCCTTGTTTCTTGAATACCTCCTTCCTGAACAGGGGGTTATAGGCCAGATATACGCCAAAGCGCAGCGGGCTGCGCAGGTTCGTTTGCGGTTCGAACATGCGGTAAAGAATGGATTTGAAGCTGTTGAAGGTGCTGCGGGCATAGAAAGACCAGTGCGTCAATTCATCGGCGGTCATATTTTGTGGATGGAAGGCGGCATGATTGAATCGATAATCGGGGTGCAGCCACCATTTTCCATCATACATCAGGCGGTTTTCGGCCTTGAGTTTTTCATACAAGGGTGTGCCGGGGTAGGGCAGCAGGATATTAAAGGCGGCAAAGGTGAACTTGTTCCTCAGCGCGAAGTCGAGCGTGCGCCGGATCGATTCGGGTGTCTCGCCGTCGTGCCCCAGGGTGAAGGCAGCCCAGGTTTGCAACCCATATTTGCGTAGAATCTCTAACTGGGTTTTGTACTGCTCGAACCCGGTGGTTAGATTCTGGCCCTTGTTCATATGGCGCAGCTCGTTTGGGTCGATTGATTCAAAGCCTATCACGTTTCCCAGGCAACCGCTGCGCACCATCAGGTCCATCAGCTCCCGGTCGGCAGTCATGTTGATGCTGGCTTGCGAGACCCATTTGACCTTGAGCGGAATCATGGCGTGGAACAGGCATTTTGCCGCCTCGATGTCTGAGATGATATTGTCGTCAACAAAGAACAGTGATCTGCGACCCTGGCGCTTGATCTCTTCGATGGTATGCTCAACCGAGCGATAATAATGCCGGTGGGCGAAGTAGGCGCTGGTGGCGCAGAAGGTGCAGTTGAAGTGGCACCCGCGCCCGAACTGGAGCAGTGAGATCGGCAGATATTTCTTGCCCCGATACAGGTCGCGGCGCGTGAACGAGTCGGGTTGGGGGCAGCCAGGAATACCGTGGTAGACCGGCTTGAGACAACCACTGCGTACGTCTGCGATGACCTGCGCCCAAACTGTCTCTGCATCGCTGATGAGGATAGAATCGGCATGCTGGGCGGCTTCCTCGGGGATCAGCGTGACGTGCATCCCGCCCATCACCACCGGCACGCCGCGCCGGCGGTACTCCGCGCTGATTTGGTAGGCGCGCTGGGCTGTGTAGATCTGCACGCTGATTCCGACCAGGTCGGTTGGCTCGTCATAGGGTATCGCTTCCAGCCGGTCGTCGTATAGAGCCAGTTCCACGTCTGGCGGTGTGAAGCCGGCCAGCGCACCCAGCGAGAGCGGCTCCATGCGCGCCTCGTCTTTGTAATCGCCAATCTTGGGGTAGATCAGAGTCACCTTCATGGTTGATCCACAGCTAACGCCATGCTGGTGGGGGCAAGGTTAATGGCGATCGGTGAGAAAAGAATCGTTTTCATCGGGCTCCCGCAGGATCGATTGCGCTGCCATCTCCAAGCGGCTGGCCCTGCTTGTTGCGGATCTCTTTGCGCGTTATCAGATTGGTCGCCAGGTAGGCCAGCAGGTGATAGGGCGAATGGGCATTGTTCTGTGGGGCGAGCAAGCGCTGGAATATGGACGGGTAGGTGTTGAAATCATGGCGCAAGCGGATGATGCCATCGCGAAGCTGGTCGGGTGTCATGCGCTTGGGCAGAAAGATTGTTTCGCCGTAGCGGTAATCATCGTCCAGCCACCAGCGCTCATACAGCAGGCGCTGTTCCTGCTTCAGGCGTTCATAGAGCGGCGTGGCGGGGATTGGGATGAGCGGGTTGAACTGCGCCAGGGCCATCTTTGAGCGCATAGCGAACTCGAGCGTGCGGTCAAAGGCATCTGGTGTGTCTTCATCGTAGCCAAAGACAAAGGAGCCGAAGATCATCATGCCTCGCGCGGCGATCTGCGCCACCGCCTTCGCATAGCCACCTTGCGTGGTAGCCCATTTCTTCTTCATCTGGAGCAGGTTGGCCTCGTTGAGCGTCTCAAAGCCGATCAACACGCCGATGCAGCCGCTTTGCGCCATGAGATCGAGAAGCTGCGGGTGCTGTATGATATCCAGGCTAATCTGGCACGCCCAATGGATCCCGCTGGATTTCAAAGCGGTGAACAAGGCGCGCGCCTGATCGACATCGGCGAACAGGTTGTCGTCCGCGAAAAAGACAATCTTCCCGCGCAGCTCGTCCAGCTCTGCCAGAACTTCCTCCATGCGGCGACACGGCATCGACCTTCCGTAGAAGGCATGGATGGAGCAGAAGTCACAGGCGAACCGGCAGCCGCGCCCAAACTGAACAATGCGCAGAGCCCCGTAGGGTTTGGCGCGAAACAGCCGCCGGTCGGGGATCACGCTTTGGGCTGCGAGGTCGGGCGGGCAGTGGTAGACTGGCTTCAGCGCCCCTACTCGAACATCCGCGACGAGCTGCGGCCAGACTGCCTCCGCGTCACCGATGACAATGGCATCCGCGTGCTGGCTGGCTTCGTCCGGCAGCAGAGTCGGGTGGAAGCCGCCCATCACCACCGGAACGCCCTGCCGGCGGTAGCGCGCGGCGATCTGGTACGCGCGTTTGGCGGTAAAGGTTTCGACTGTCAGCGCGGCCAAATCGGTAGGTTCGTCATACGGCACGTCTTCAATGCGATCGTCATACAGCTTTAATTCCACGTCGGGCGGAGTGAGCCGGGCGAAGATGCCAAAGACCAGCGGCTCGAGTGCGTCGGCAGCGCGCAGCGCGGTCATGTGCGGGCGAATCAAGGTGATTCTCACAGCAGCGCGATCTCCAAACCTGGTGGGCGGTTGTCAATTGCGGCGACGTCTGACAGACCATCTTCCCATGCGGCAAGGTAGATATCACTCTGGTAGGTGATCGGGTGATAAGTACGGATGACGGGCACAAAAGAGTGGCCAGCAGGCAGCCCGAGCATCACAAAATCATACGCCCGCCGAGCGGCTTCGTCGATCAGCGCGCGGAGCAGGGCTTTGAAGACCGCCACATCATCTCCATCGACCGCGGCGAAACAGGCGAAGCAGTGATTCAGCCTGGTGCCCGGCTCGGGCAGCCAGGCCCAGCCGCCGAGCCGCGAGAGCAAGTTGATCACCCAGCGGAAGTGCGCAACACTGCCCGAGTAGCCGCGGATGACCGACTGCTTAAAGGACTGCTGATCCCACAGCGCCAGGCAGCCGATGACGCGCTCTCCATCGAGCGCCAGGAAGAAGTCGGTTACCGATAGGCCGGGTGTGCGCGCGGAAAAAAGCGTTTCCGCAGACCAGTATGGGGTAAATTGGGTGCGTTCACCATGCCGCGCAAGGCAGCCGAGGATGGCAGGGATGCGCCCCGGTGTGCCGCGCTCAATGCTGATGCGCTGCGCGTCCCGTGCTGGGGTTGGGTGAATCGCGAACGTCAGCATGCGGGTGTAGTGGTGGAGGTGCGGAAAATTGGGGAGCTTTGCGTCGAGCAGGCGCTGCGCGGGGCGGTTATCGGAGATGATGCTCATCAGATAAAAACTGGTGCGCCCGTCCTTGTGCAGCTCGCGCTGGCCCGCAAAACCCTGGCTCAGCAGGCGCGCGACCGTCATACCGTGCTGGAAATTAGCCGCGGCGCGCAGCCCGCTAAAATATCCAACAGGACGGATGCCACCGTTGACGTACAATTGGCGCACGGAGCGATCGCCTATACCGAGGATGCGACCGGTAGAGGTGTCGCGCACCAGCAGGGTCTGGGAAAACTCGCCTTCCACGGCGGTGGCCTGAAAATAGTCCGGCTCGCGGTCGAACGAAAGTGAGACCGAACCTGGGAACGGATTCTCGCGCAGCAGGCAGCGCAGTTCGGGATCGTCGGCGGGCTGAGCTAGCTCATAATGCGTCGGCATGTTCGCGTACCCGAATCAGTTCGCCGGTAAAGGATGCATCGCCCAGCGGGTAGAAATCGCGCGCGTGGACCTCGCGGCGGAACATGGCATTGATGCCGTAGAACTGCCACCACATCAGCAGGCTCGAGCGATTGACCGTGTCAAAGCTGCGGTTCCAGATGCTGCTCCAACTGTAGAACGCGGCGCGCGCGTCCACGCACCCGCGCTGTAGGCGCTCGGGCGTCATGTTCGCGGGGCGGAAGGGGATCATGTTGTACGCGTAGCGGTCGTCCAGCCACCATTTGTCAAACAGCAGGCGGCCTTCCTGTTCCAGGCGCCGGTAGAGTGGGGTGCCTGGGAACGGCGTGAGATGGTTGAACGCGGCGATATAAAATTTGTGCCGCAGGGCAAAATCGACCGTCTGTTGGAAGCTGGCCTCGGTATCCTGATCGTAACCAAACACAAAGGTGATGTACAGGCGGATGTTATGCTTGCGCAAATTGGCGAGCGCCTGCTCATACCCGCCCTGCATGGTATTGAAGCCCTTGTTCATCCGTTTCAGGTTCTCGGCGTTGAGCGACTCAAAGCCGATCAGCACGCCCTGGCAGCCGCTGTCTTTGATCAGGTGCAGAAATTCCTCATCGTGCGCGGCGTTGATGCTGGCCTGGCTGACCCAGCGGATTTTCAGCTTCTTTAACTCGCGGAAAAAGGCCTTGGCCTCATCCATGTTCGAGGTGATGTTGTCATCGACAAAGAAGATCAGCGGCTTGCTGCGCATGCTTTCCAGCTCAGTGAAAATATCACCGGCGGGGCGGCGCGTCTGCGAGTGATCAAAAACGGTCTGCACGGCGCAGAAATCGCACACAAAATGGCAGCCGCGCCCGGCCTCTACCAGCCCGATGGGCAGGTAATTCTTCCCGGCATAAATGGATCGGTCGGGGCGAAGGCAGGCCAGAGAGGGACGCGATCCGGCGCGGTAGTACGGCTGGAGCGTTTTTCGCTCGGCATCTTTCAGGACGGTTTCCCACAGGTCTTCCGCTTCACCGATTACGACCGCATCCGCATACTGGGCAACTTCTTCTGGGCACAGGCTGGCATGAAAGCCACCCATCACCACCGGCACGCCGCGCTTGCGGTATTCACTGGCGATCTGATAGGCGCGTTTGGCGGTGTAGGTTTCCACGCTGATCCCGACCAGATCGGTCGGCTCATCATAGGGGATGCGCTCCATACGGTCATCGTAAAATTTAATCTGCACATCACGCGGCGTGAGACCGGCGATTGCCGCGGGCGGCAGTGGTTCCATCTGCCACAGACGCATATACGGCTGGCCTTTGCGCCGCCCGATGCAGGGGTGGATGAGGGTTAACCGCATGGCGATTTGTCTCTTTTCTCCGTAACGGAAACGGCTGGCTCTGCCACCGCTTCTGGCATGATGATGGGGTCAATCTTTTTGCTCGAGTCGCGCTGTCCAATGAAGCAGTCGCAGTTGTAGAAGTCTTTGAGGTGATGGGCGTAAAAGCGGTAGCCAAAGTTCGTTACCCACCAGACCGGCACCTGAATGCGTGAGCCCATGAAGCGCCGCACCATATTGGGAATCGTGTAGGAATATTTCCAGGCGGCCTCGTGCCCGCTGTAAAGTTGCTCTACACTCATTTGCTTGGGCTGAAAGACTACGTGCTGCGCATCGTACAGTTCCCAATTGCGCGTGAGGATGCGGCCTTCATCATCCAGACGTTTGTACAGGTTCGTGCCCGGAAAAGGGGTCACAATGGCAAAACGCGGCAGATCAATACTGGCTTCGACGGCAAAGCGGGCTGTTTCCATAAATACATCTGGCGTGTCATCGTCCAGGCCAAAGGTGAAGCAGGCCATCAGGGTGATGCCGCGCTTGTGCAGGGCATCGACAATTGCGCGGTACTCTTCGGGCCGGTTAAAACCTTTGCGCACCGATTTCTGATTCTCGCGTGATATTGACTCAAAGCCGATCAGCAGCCCCGAACAGCCGCTGCGCGCCGCGAGATCGAGCAGTTTTTGATCGTGGTAAATGAGCGTGGTGGATAGGCCAAACCAATCGACCTTGAGCGGGATCAGGGCTTCGAACAGGCGCGAAGCATAGTCAACGTCGTTGATCAGGTTCAGGTCGATAAACATAATGCGCCGGTCATAGTGCTGGCGGATATCGGCGACCACCTCTTCCACTGGTTTATAGAAGGGCTTATTGCCCCAGGCATTCGGGGCTACGCAGAAGTCGCAGTTGTGGATGCACGAGCGCTGGGTCTCAAATACGTGGGTCGTGATAAAGCCCTGGCTTTTCATCATATCGCGGCGCGGGAAGGGCCGGTTGGCCAGGCTCAGGTCGGGAGACATGACGTAGCGCGCTTTCATCTGCCCGGCCCTGAAATCATACAGCAGTTCCGGCCAGGTGTCTTCAGCATAACCGACGACCACACTGTCGACATGTGGTTGTGCGTCATCGGGAACCAGGGTTGCGTGCGGGCCACCCATCACCACAGGGATACCCCGGCTGCGCAGCCGGTCAGCCAGTTCGTAGGCGCGTACCGCGTTGCCGGTTGTGGCCGTGATCCCTACCAGGTCGGCCTGTAACCGGTCGATGTCAATATCTTCGATCCCTTCATCGAGAATTTCCACGCTGGCGTTCAAGTCCGCCGGCACGAGCGACGCTAATGTGGTGAGGGTAAGCGGGGCATAGCGCAAGTTCTTCTTGAAAATCCCGCCGCGATGACGGTATAACGGGCCTTTTGGGGAAAGCAAAATTATTTTCATCGGGGTCTCAGATAAAATACAGATGATGGAAACGATATGAGTGCCAGAAAACGCAAATTTTGGGAGATAAGGTACATGCTACAATATCATAATCACTGAGATTGTACAAGGCAGGCCCGCAAAGGGTGTATTTCAGTTTTGTGGTAGCAGTCTGGTGATGCTCAGCATCACCAGACTGCTAC
>JAEYTI010000357.1 GCA_023434145.1 Chloroflexota bacterium
CTTTTCGGTATCCGTGGAAAAGTTACCCCCTATACATAAATAATAGTAATTATTTAGTAAACAAATAGAATAAGGGATTTCCCTTCAAGAATGGGGAATTGTCCTATTGGTTGAACAATAGTATGGAAAAGGTCTTAGATTGATGGACAGCGCAATAACTCAAGGGACAAAAAAACATCCTGTTTTGCAAACAGGACGCTAGACATGCTCTGGGGGCATAAAGATGATTTTTGCGAGTTTTGAAAATGCCCGCATTTTCAAAACTCGCAAATCCTTTTTTCAGCTACAAAAAAGCCCCTGCGGCTGAGCAGTACCCAAAATTTTGTCAGTCGGTAAAGACGGGCAGGTGACCGAGCGAAATAATCTCTTGCCAGCGGGCGCGCTCACCTTCTGTGAAGATCGCGGCTTCTCCGGTAACATCGGCGCCAGCTTTTTGCAGCAGCATGCGCATGCCCTGCAGCGTTGAACCGGTGCTGATGACATCATCCACAACGATGACGCGCTTGCCCTTGATCATCTCGCGATCTTTCTCATCCAGGAAGAGCGTTTGTGGCTGCCCGGTGGTGATGGAAAGCGTTTCGGCCTGCAAGGCGTCACCCATGTAGGGCTTGTACGATTTGCGCAGGATAACGTAAGGCTTACCGGTGAAGACCGAGAGCGCATGCGCCAGCGGGATACTCTTAGCCTCCGCGGTCACCAACACATCATAGCTCACGGTATTTAGCTTATCGGCTAGCGCTTGCCCGCAGGCCTGCACCAGCTCGGTATCGCCAAGAATGTTGAGGATCGCAATACGCAGCCCGGGCTTGATCTGGAACAGGGGCAGCTCGCGGTGTACGCCCGCGATGTCGACAGGGTAGGTGGATCGGGTATCGGTCATCTTCGTTTTCTCCAGAAAATTCTTTGGCTCCTATCGGGTTTCGAGGAGTTTTTGGTTTGCTGGGGTGTTTGACTACCCCAGCAAACCAAAAACTCCTCGAAACTTTTTAATGAATATCCACGTACGACGAAGTCATACGTGGATATTCATTGCTTTATCTCAACCTGTGGGCCGCGGCTGGCATGGCACAGGTAAATTTCTGCCTGTTTATTGGTCGCCTTCAGATATGCTTCTTCAAGCCCGCGGATAAATTCCCTGGCGTGTTCTTCGCGGACGAGATTGACTGTGCAGCCGCCAAAACCGGCGCCGGTCAGGCGGGCGCCCAGGCAGCCGGGCAGCTTGCTGGCGCTCTCCACCAGAATATCCAGCTCGGGACAGCTCACCTCGTAGAGATCGCGCAGGCTGGCGTGGCCTTCATACATCAGCTTGCCAAACCCTTCGGCGTCTCCGGCTTCCATCATCACAATGGCCTCTTCTACGCGGGCGCACTCTTCCACCACATGCTGTGCGCGCATGCGCACCTCTTCGGGCAGCTTATGCGAGAGGGCATGAAACTGCACGGGAGTTACATCGCGCAGCGCGCGGATGTGCGGCAGATCGGCTTTCAGCAGGCGCACGGCCTCTTCGCACGAGGCGCGCCGCTCGTTGTACGCAGAGTTCGCCAGGGAGCGGCGCACTTTTGAGTCGGCGATGACAATCGAAATGCCCTCTGGCATGGGCACAGGGCGCCATTCCAGGCTGCGCGTGTCCATGTAAAGAGCGTGTCCTTCTACTCCATGCGCGCTGGCGAACTGATCCATCAGGCCGCTGTTTACACCTACGTACTTATTTTCCGCCTCCTGGCACATTTTCGCCAGCGTCATTTGATCCGCCAGCCAGCCATCTATCGCCCGCCACAGAGTGGCAAACGCTACTTCCACCGCCGCGGACGAGCTGAGCCCGGAACCGATCGGCACGTTAGAGGTAAACCACGCTTCCAACCCGCTGGTAGGGTAGCCATGCTTTTGGATCGCCCAGGCCACGCCCGCCGGGTACATCGCCCAGGATGGCAGCAGTTTGCCGTCTACGCCTTTTTTCTCATCTAAATGATCCGGATCAAACGTGGCTGTCTGCTTTAGATCGAGCGCGGTAATCGTGACGAGGCGGCCTTCTCGGCGGTTCGCAGAGACGGTCACTTCGCGATCAATGGCGGCGGGCAGCACCATACCGTCGTTGTAGTCCACGTGCTCGCCCAGCAGGTTCACCCGGCCAGGAGCAGTTACCAGAAACTGAACAGAGGGAATGTTCGCGGTCATGAAGCATCCTTCAAAGCGTATTAACTTTCCATGGAATAAAAAAGCCTGTTATTTGTCTTTCTTGGGCCGCCCGCCAAACATTTTGCCGCCAAACAACCGGCCGATCACCTCACCGCTGGTGGGCATGGGCGTATCGGACCGGGCGCTCTTTTCCCAATCGGCGGCGCGGCGCTGCTCAAGCCAGGTTTCGCGGCCCTGGCGGGCGTGGTTCAGCCGTTCGTGAAGCCCGGCCTCATCCTTGTTCGCCACCGCCTCGCGGATGCGGAACAGCTCGTCCATGATCTGGTCGAGCATGCGCACGGTGTTTTCCCTGTTGAGCAGGGCGGCAGTGCCCAGCGTTTTGGTTTCGTCGAACTGTTCTACCGGGCCGGTAACCTGGGCATAGGCCTGGCCTGCCACCTTGCGCGCCTCACGCCAGCCGGGTTGGTCGATGGTGGCGTTGACCAACGCAGCCGCCAGCAGGTTGGGCAGGGTGTGGCTGTACGCCGTCAAACCATCGGCCTCGTAGGTATCGGCAAACAATGGGGTTGCACCCATTACGGAAGTCAGCCGGCTAACCAGCTCTATGGCGCTGTCGTCGATCCCCGCCTGGGTACTGATGAGCATAAGGCTGTTTTCAAACAGATCGGCGTGTGCGTGATCGATCCCGCCACCTGCTTCCAGCAGATACGCCGGGTTGATGCTGGGCGTCAGCGCCGCGAAGTAGCGATCCTCGGCGGGAATCAGCTCCTTGACCCAATCCATCACCGGACCTTTGACTGGTGACGTGTCGATCAGTACCACACCGGGTTTCAGATCCTGCGCGATCACCGCTATGGTCTCGCGGATCTCATCCGCCGGCACCGCCAGGATCACCACGTCGGCTTTTTCTACTGCCGATGGTAGATTGATCACAGATCGATCGATCGCGCCAATGCGCTCAGCCTTGCGGGCCACATCTGGGTCGCGGTCGTTGCCAATGCGCACCACCTGATCTTTGATCTTTGCCAGCGCCAGCCCCATCGACGCTCCCACCTGCCCTAAACCGATGATGGTGATTTGTACAGTCATGATGTCACTCCCTCCAATCCATCCGCCAGCGCTACCCGAGCAGCAGCATATAAATGTTCATCACCGGCGGAAAGACAATCATGTCGATGAAGTCAAAGCCAAGCCGCGGTCCGAGGAACAGCAGCATGATCAGGATGATCGGCCCCATTGGGCGAATGGCTTGCAGCGGGCGGGCCAGGAACGGCGGAAAGAAATAATCCGCGATCTTGTCGCCATCTAGCGGGGCCAGCGGCACCATATTGAACAACATCAGGAACAGGTTGGTGAAGATAAAGCTGGAAAGAAATTCCGCTGATGAGGGCAGCCATGGCTGCGCGGACACATAAGAAGCCATGCCCAGCTTGAGTGGCACGGCAGCCGCAATAGCCAGCACAAAGTTTGACGCCGGACCCGCGATAGAAACGAGCATCAACGCGGCGGGAGAATGGCGGCTGAGCGCGTACGGGTTCACCGGAACCGGGCGCCCCCAGCCAAACCCGGCGAAAAAGATCATCAGTGTTCCAATGGGGTCGAGGTGCGACAGTGGGTTGAGTGTTACTCGCCCCATCTGGCGCGGGGTGGTATCACCCAGCATATCAGCGCTCTTTGCGTGCGCAAATTCATGAATGGTGATGGAAATCACCAGTGTTAGCCCAAAGGTGATAAAGAACGGGAGATTGCCTATGATCCACGTATTAAAGTA
>JAEYTI010000381.1 GCA_023434145.1 Chloroflexota bacterium
CTCCACGAGAGCACACCAACAAACGGTAACACACCAAGAAGAGAGTAACATCAGCTTAAAAAAATCGTTATCTTTATTGATACAAAACCGCCGTACCGGATGGGTCGGGGATTTTTGATTTTTAAAAAGCATATCGTTTTCTGGGGGCTGGTTGATTACACGGATGCGCGCGTTGCTGCTTGGTAGGAGTACACCAATATTGTTATTGACCTTTGCGATGAGCCATTGGGCAACGATCCTGCTTGCTCGCTCCGATCTTTTGCATTGGAGGGTACCGAACCTGGTACTGATGGCGATTGGTCTTACCGTTTCATTGTTCTTGTTCGTTACTGCGACATACTTGCGAAAGCACCAGCCAGAAATCTTCATCACCTGGCTTCTCATCGCGTTTTCGCAGCTCGCCTCTGCCGCCGGTGATGGCTTATGGATCTATTATGAAAGCCAGGGCCTCGATCCTTACCCCTCCCCGGCGGATGTGCTGTACCTGATAAATTATCCGCTGTTCCTGTTCGCGGTGCTGGCGCTGCCCGTCCACCCGGGCTCGGGCCTGGAAAAAGCAAAGCGGTTCCTCGATATTGGCGCGATCATGCTGGGTGCGCTGCTGGGGCTGTGGAACCTGCTGTTGGGGCCAATTGCCATCGCCAACCAGGGCGAATCGGTGCTGGCGCGCGCGCTGGCTTTGGCATACCCCACCGGTGACTTAATGCTGCTGGGGGCCTTGCTGCTCATCACTTATGGTGGGCGCGAGCGGGTGTATTATCAGGCGATCCCCTGGCTGGCGGTCGGAATCGTGATCATCATCGTGACCGATGCCATCTATGGGGCGCAGGCTTTGCAGAAAACCTACGTTAGCGGCGGTTTCCTCGATCTCGGCTACTCGGTGAGCTATCTATGTTTCGCGGTTGCTGGGTGGGTGCAATACCGCTCCAACAACGCGTCCGATCACGCGCTGGCGCAGCGCCCCGAGTGGCTGAGCTTCTTCCCCTATGCCTGGATCCTGGTGGCCTATGGCCTGCTGGTCGTTGCCAGCCGCCAGCCTCTGGCGATGAGCACGCAGGAAATTCTCATCTTCGTCGGCTTGCTGATTGCCCTGGTGCTTGTGCGCCAAATTATATCGCTGCGCGAAAATGCCCGCCTCAACAAGGGCCTTGTGCAGGCGCTAACGCAATTGAAGCATCAAACCGAGGCGTTGGAACGCACGAACGCTGATATGCAGAAAGAGATTCAGGAACGCTTGCAGGTTGAGGGTCGCCTGGCGTATGACGCCATGCACGACGCGCTCACCGGGCTGCCCAATCGCGCCCTGTTCATCGACCGGCTGGATCAGGCAGCGCGGAAGAAGAAGCGCTCGCCCGAGTTCGGCTATGCCGTGCTGTTTTTGGATCTCGACAGTTTCAAG
The DNA here is from genome assembly GCA_023434145.1 of Chloroflexota bacterium. GTDB lineage: Bacteria > Chloroflexota > Anaerolineae > Anaerolineales > Anaerolineaceae > DSYU01. The sequence continues at coordinate 1,400 of JAEYTI010000381.1, forward strand.
GTGATCAATGACAGCCTGGGCCACGATGTCGGCGACCTACTGCTGATCCATATTGCCCGCGCCCTCACCAACTGCGTGCGCTCTACCGATACGGTAGCCCGCCTGGGCGGTGACGAGTTCGTCATCCTGCTCGATAACACCAGTAACACCGATGCGGTGCTGGCCACCGCCGACCGGGTTCTGGCGACCCTGCGCGCGCCGGTGGGCTTGAACGGCACGCGCGTGTTCGTTTCGGTTAGCATCGGCGTGGTGTTGGAGATGGAGCAGTACGAACGCCCCGAAGAAATCCTGCGCGATGCCGATCTGGCGATGTACCATGCCAAGGCGCTCGGCAAGGCGCGCTACGAGATCTTCCACGCCGATATGCGCCGCGACGTGATTTCGCGGCTGGAAATCGAGATGGAGTTGCGCCGCGCCCTCGAAGCCCACCAGTTCACCCTGTTCTACCAGCCCATTTTCGCCCTACCCGACCGCAGCCTGACGGGTTTCGAAGCGCTGGTACGCTGGCAGCACCCCACCCGCGGCATGCTGCCGCCTTCAGCGTTCATTCCGATGGCGGAAGAAAATGGCCTGATTATCCCGCTGGGTGATTGGATTCTGCACGAGGCTTGCCGTCAGGCAGCGGTGTGGAACCTCCGCTTCCCCACCCACCCCCCGCTGCGTATTAGCGTGAATATTTCAGGCCGGCAGGTGCAGGAAGAAGATTTTGCGAAAAAAGTAGCCCGCGCCCTCGAAGCGCACCATTTGCCCGGCCTGTGCCTGGTGTTGGAAGTGACCGAGAGTATCTGCCTGAACAACGTGAACCTGCTGATTGAAACCTTCCGAGAACTGCGCAAGCTGGGTGTGGAAGTGCAAATCGATGACTTTGGCACCGGTTACTCATCGCTGAGCTACCTCCAGCAGCTTCCCGTCAGCGCAATCAAGATCGACCGCAGCTTCATCCATGCTCCCAACCGCCCTGGCTGCGCCTCGCCAGAGATGGTGCGCGCAATGATCTCGATGGCGGGCGCGCTGGGCATCGTCACCATTGCCGAGGGCATCGAGAATGAGAGCGAGCTGGTCGACCTGACTGCCATGCGCTGCGCTTATGTGCAGGGGTATCTGCTGGCTACACCGATGGATGCCGTGCGCACTGAAAAGTGGGTGCAGGATTATCGCACGCTGCTGCCCAAGCGCATCCCGAGCGCATCGTACCGCGCCGCGCCGGTGTATCTCGATATAAAACAGTAAAGCGCAGCATACCGCCACGCTTTTGCAACGCTTCTGCCGTTCGCTCTGGCCCAAAACTTGCAAGGATTCCTCCGCAAGTGATCGGCGAACGAACGGGGATCGTGCCTGCCTTAAAAATGAAAACGGGAGATTTTGTCGCACCTCGTGCGACAAAATCTCCCGATACCCCTTTTTTAGAGGCGCTCATATACATGGAAGCTACGCAAGGGGGCCGCTGTGACGGGTATTTTAAACCGCGCGACTTGCATGCTGGGAAAGCAGATGATGAACAAAGCGCGCATTCTGATTGTTGAAAATGAACCGACTGCGTCGAACCGGCTGCGTACCAGCCTGGAGCAGATGGGATATGCCGTTGCGGGCTCGGCAGCCTGGGGAGATGAAGCCGCCCGCCTGGCCGCCGAAACGCAGCCCGACCTGGTTCTGCTCGGCTCGGGCGACGGCGGATTCGCAGCGGCGCAGGAAGTGCTGATCGGCGGGGCGGTGGGGATTGGCTGGCCGAAAACGCGTGCGCCAATGGCGATGTGCCGTGTGGACCGGTTGGACTCGGCGGAGCTTGCCTCCGCCATCGAGGAGACGCTGGCCCGCCGCAGAACAGAACTGATGCTGCCGCTGCACCTGCGCGAAAATGAAGTGCGGCTGCACGCCGTCTTTGAGGCCGCCTCTGACGCCATGTTCCTGATCGACCGGACCGGGCATTTTTTGGACGTAAACTCCGCCGGTTGCACCCTGACCGGCTGCACGCGGGCGGTGATCCTCGCCGCCGATGAAAGCCTGCTGCGCCTGGAAACGGATCTGCCGCGCACTGGCCCGCTGGGCGAGCAGCCGGAATTGGCTTCGCGCATGCGGCTGGTTCGCCCAGATGGGGAATTTCGATGGGTTGAACGCACGCAGGCCACCGTACAGGCGAACGGCGAGGACTGTACCCTGCTGGTGCTGCGAGCGGCAAGCGCGCCGGGCCGCCACGAAACCCGCGATCTGCTGACCGGGCTGCCCAACCGCGCCCTGTTCAATGACCGCCTCACCCACGCGCTTAACCGCATCAGCCGCCACCGCGAGCAGTCTGGCCGCTTTGCCGTGCTGTACCTCGATCTGGATCGCTTCAAAGTGATCAACGACAGCCTGGGCCACAGCGCGGGCGACCAGCTTTTGGTCACCACCGCTCGCTTGCTGCGCGGCTGCATCCGCGATCTCGATACCGTTGCCCGCCTGGGCGGCGATGAGTTTGTCGTGCTGCTGGAAGAGGTGGGTGATACCGATGGCGCGCTGCTGGTCGCCGGACGCATTCAGGAAACTATCCGCACGCGGTTGTCGCTGCGGAACCGGCCCGTGTTCCTTTCCGCCAGCATTGGCATCGTGATGGTCAACGAAGGCTACAGCACGCCCGAGGAGATTTTACAGGACGCCGATATTGCCATGTACTGCGCCAAGACGCAGGGCAAGGCTTGCTCGGCGGTGTTCGAGCCGGAGATGCGCCGCACTGCCGTGACCCGGCTGGAACTGGAGAGCGATATGCCCGCAGCGGTCGAGCGGGGCGAGTTCGAGCTGCATTACCAGCCCATCATCAACTTCACCGACTGTAAAACGACCGGCTTTGAGGCGCTGCTGCGCTGGCGGCACGCGGCGTACGGGCTGCTTCAGCCAGGGCAGTTTCTGCCCATCGCCGAGGAGACCGGTTTCATCGTGCGGATCGGGGCCTGGGTGCTGCGGGAAGCGTGCCGCCAGATGGTCTTGTGGCGCGCGCGGTATCCCGGCGCCGCGGCGATGACCATTAGCGTGAATATCTCCGGCGGGCAGGTGATTCTCCCAGACTTTGCCGCCCAGGTGGAGGAAATTCTGCGCGAAACGGGCCTGGAACCCACCGCCCTGCGGTTGGAGATCACCGAGACGGTGCTGCTGGAGGGCGCGGAAGGCACGTTGAAGACAATCCGCCGCCTGCGCGACCTGGGTATCCGGTTGGAGATCGACGATTTTGGCACCGGCTACTCGGCGCTCAGCTACATCCAGCGCTTTCCGGTCGATACGATCAAGATCGACCGCTCCTTTATCGAGAGCATCGGCGCGCCGGAGAGCAATCTGGAGTTTATCCGCTCGATCCTCAAATTTGCCGCCGGGCTGAACCTGAACATCATCGCAGAAGGCATCGAGACCGAAGCGCAGATGCGCGTGCTAAAGGATCTGATGTGCCCATACGGGCAGGGCTACTTCATCTCGCGCCCCCTGCGCGCGGAGGATATCCCGGTGATGTTCCAGTAGCTTTCTTCGCCTTCAACTTGTCCTTGATAAAAATTACGCTCATTACAGCGACAGAGACTGCTGTGAAGTTCAGGAAAATATCTCGATACGCATCTGGATGCAGTGGTTCAACAAACCCTGTTAACCATACATAGAAAAAGACAATTGCCATGGAAATGGCATAGGGTACAAGATAGGAAAGCACCGTATTCTTGAGCCGAATTTTGTCAAATAACTGGATCGTTATGACAGCGATGAGTACGACAGCGGCGCGGTTTAGAATGTGGAAATTGGTATCTGTTGGCTGCCCCTGAGCCATTTGCAGGCTGCTGCTAAGAATTGTCGTCGCTGCGAAAAGCATGCTAAAAAACACAAATCCTCGTTTTACCTCACCGATAATTTTTCCAATCATTTTCCCATATCCTCCTTAACCTAACAAAAATATTATCAAAACATAATACTACAAAAACCTTATGGATCGTCAGCAAGTGAGTGGGAAATGCTCTGTTGCATTCATCTGCCAATTCGCCCTGCGCTTATGAGGATAAATAAATGGATCGCGTAACTGAGCCATGTTCCCTGCGTGTGCCAGCTGGTTGAAACCGGCGGCTAATACCCAAAACCCTCCCTTCGGAGGGTTCGTCCTGGGTGGACGATTTGGGTGTTTCAATGCCTTTCTGCAAGATAAGGAGCAATAGAACCAAATGATTGATAAAAAGGAACCCCACGAAGGTGGGGTTTTGGGTATTAGCCGCCGGTTTCAACCGGCTGGAGCAGGAATATTGGTACAATAAATCGACTCCAACGATAAAAGGTGACCCTTGCTGACCAAATCCGATATCCTAACCATCACCCGGCAGCAGCTCGCGCTCGATTTTGGCTGCGAAGCTGCCGATTTCGAACGGCCTGAGATTACCATCGTCGAACCCCGGCTTCTGGAAGGCCGCCGCGTCTACGAGAGCGATGGCAGCTTTCTGCGCATGCTGGTATTCGGCAGCAAGGCTGTGATCAGCGCCGCCCCAGAGATCCTGCCCTGGTGCGCAGAGCATCTGGGCAAGCGCGATCCGGCCTGGCTGTTCGAGCACCCCAAGCTGCGCATGATCGACAACAAACTGCGCGAATACGGCCACGAGATTGCCGATATGCACCAGTTCTATCTGCCAAAGCCGGGGGGCACGGGCGCTCGCGCCGGGCAGCCGCCTGCCTTCGCCGTCTGCTGGTACGAGCAGGACCAGCTCCAGCAGTTCAAGGACGATGAGCGGTTTGGCGAAGCCTTCGCCTTTGACGAGAACCGCCCGGACGTGCTGGCCGTCGCTGCGCTGGACGGCGAAAAGATCATGGGCATGGCCGGGGCCAGCGCCGACTCTGCCACCATGTGGCAGATCGGCATTGATACCGTGCCCGAGTACCGAGGTAGGGGCGTCGGCACAGCCCTCACCGCGCTGATAACGGAAGAAATTTTGCGCCGCGGCAAGGTCCCGTTCTACGGCACGGCCATCTCGCACTTCCACTCGCAGAACATCGCCATCAACGCCGGGTTCTTCCCCGCCTGGGCCGAGCTGTACACCCGGAGAGTCGATTCATAGGAGTGTTCTATGATGAAAACGGTCCTTACCCTTGCCTTGTTTGCCATCGTCGCTGCGGGGTGCGGTGGGGGAACCGTGCTGCCAACAGCCGCGCCAACCGGCTTCACCTTGCCGACCCTTGGGCCGACCCCCGAACCCTCTCCATTCCCTACCGCTACGCTACCCCCAATGCCCACGAGTACGCCGGAGACCCTCGCTGCTCCCGTGCTGGAGTATCCCACGGAAGGAATGGTGATGGATAACGGTCGTTCTGATGGATTAGGTATGACTTTATGGTTTTTTGACTGGTCTGATGTGCCAGAGGCTGTGGAGTATGAATTATTGGTCACCCACGGTGCGGCGGCGAATTTGGTTATTCAGGAAAAGGTACGGCAGTCCTCTTATTCTTATGAAAATAATTTCCTTCACACCACGTCTGTGAATGAGTGGACATGGAAAGTCAGGGCGAGGATTGGCGATCAATGGGGCGCATGGTCAGAGCCGGGAGCATTTATCTTGGAGCAATTGGACACGGACCCCAAGCTGTTGCTCGGTGATGTTTGCAATCTGGCGGAGCTGCCGGTCGACCGGACCGGCCCTGTTGAACCGCTGCCCGTCTCCATGACGGACGGGTTGGTGATCCACGAATATGTGCTGGAAAAGAACAGTTTGCTAGACCACAATTCCTTTGAACCGGTCGGGACCACTCGGGCGGAAGTGCTTGCGCCTCACGACGCGGGCCGGGGTGAGCCGCTGATGCCGAGCATGATGAGTCTCGACCAACAGCCGGAAAACTGGCCCAATGAGATGCTCCACGGCCCCGTGCCTTTCCGTGGCGCAGCGCTGACCGCAGCGGAATACCAGCGGTACGATGGTACATTCCATCGATTGTCGGGGAAGGTGATGCTAGGCGAGACGGTAATATATGAAGTGCCGGAAGAAGCAGCAGCGGTCGAGCATCTTTTTCGCGCGCTAGATGCGACCGAAACGGACTGGTACGTGGAAGTTATGCATCAGGTCGTGCTGGATTTCGGATTGGGTCCTAACTTCTGCCTCCTGGGAGACGTAGTTCAGAACGGCGACTCCCTGAGCGCACGGTACGGCCACCGAGAAGCCTTCGGGTTCCAGTTGTTGAATGGTAAGCCGTTCTACTTCTTCAATCAGGACGGCAGCATCGGCTTTGCGTACGATAGCAAGGTTAGCTGGCTGGGATATGATGAAATCCCCAGATACGCGGAAGAGATTGGTGATGCAACTTGGAGCACCCGGCAGCAGTGGGAAAATGCGGCTGCTTTCTTTGCCCGCCGGGGAGATCATTGGTACTACGTGGAGATTGGGAAGGCTCCGTAGGTTATTCGCGTAGCCATTAGGTGCGCGGCGGCGCTGTGGATCAGTGGTGCGTGATCAGATTCAACCAACCCGCAAGCCACTGCGCGACAAGACCCTCACCCCCTATCGCAGTTTCACCGCGACCCCCTCTTCAGTTGTGCTGGAAGGTTCTATGATGGATGTCATGAGCGCAACCCGCAAAACCAGAGAGGGGGCGGGGGGTGAGGATCTGGCGCGTGGCTGTCAGCCCTTCTTCTTCCGCTCCGGTACCAGATAGCTATACACGCCGAGCATCATCCCAGATGGCAGGGCGATCGACAGGATGCCCTGCAAGCGATCACTACCCTGCACGCGCGGGCGAACCTCCAGGCCAATGTTGCGGTCGGGTTGGAAGGAGCAGTCGTAGGAGTAGGTGGTCGCATTATTCAACTCCAAGACGCTCGAGGTGGATGGCGGAACCCACAGCGGTCCGAGCTGGTGCGGAACAGTGTCTTCGTTCTTCACCACCAGAATATCCCCCTCCGCCAGCACCAGATCATCCAGCAGGATGCCGGTGACTACGCCCTGTTCCACCCGGTCGGCGGTGCCGTAGGGGATGACCAGCTCGTAGCGCTGGGCTTCGCTCTGCACCGATTCTTTGTTATTCAACAGCAAATACGCGCCCTCGCTGATCGCCCAGGCAAACACCACGCCGATCAGAACGCCCACCCCCATGCGGGCGAAAAAGTCTGCCAGTTTGTCTTGAAAAAACATGCCTGCCTCAATTCTTCAAATAATGGCGCACGTCGGCCAGCATATCGTCGACCGGCGTGCCAAAGGCGAAGGTCATGCGCAGGTTGCCGTCGGGGTCGATCATGTACACCTGCGCAGAGTGATCCATCAGGTAGCCTATCGCCGAGCCTTCCTGAACGCGCTTTTCGCGGTACACGCCGTAGCCTTTCCACACGGCGGTGAGCTGTTCTTCGCTGCCCGAAAGGCCAACAAAATCAGGGTGGAAATTTCCTGCATAGCTGCTCGTGCGCTCGATGGTGTCTCTTTCCGGATCGACGGTGATGAAGACGAAGCGCACATCGTCTGCCTGGTCGCCCAGGCGCTGGTGGATGACCTTCATCTCACCCAACGTAGCAGGGCAAACGTCGGGGCAGGTGGTGAAGCCAAAAAATATCAGCACCATTTTGCCGCGCTGGTCTGCAAGACGGAAATCGCCCTGCGCTGAGGGCAGGGTAAAATCGGGTGCGGGTACGGGCGGCTCGATTAACGAGCCGTGCGGCGTGTAGGGCTGCGAAAGCAGAAAGGCCCCCACTGCCACCAGCCCAACCACAGCTCCCAACGCGATAAAGAGAAAACTACGCTGCATGTCACTCCTCCCCCCGGAGGTTTTGGTGTATTTGGCTGGGCTTCGTCATGCGAATCACAGCCAAACACATGATAAATGCGCTTACCCGGCGGACTTTCGCGCTTGCTGCGATAGGAACAGGTGAAGCTGCGCGGCGTGTTCGATGACGTGGCGCATGCTGTAAATCATCAGCTCGCCAAAAGGCACCGTCCCCCACGGGAAGGTACACAATTGGCGCGCCTGCTCCGGCGTCATTTGTTCGATCGTCTCCTGAGTCCTGCGTGTGCAGAGTTCCAGGTAGCCAAGCAGTTCATCGCGCGTGTAGACTCGCGGCAAGGTCTCGTTATCTTGCATTTCCACCAGGTCGAATGGCGCGGGCGGGGTAAAACCCTCTTCCGCGCCGGTCAGATACAAATCCAACCAGAACAACGTGTGGTAGCACAGATACCAGTACGATGAGAACCCGGCAGCCACCCACTGGTCGGGTTCATCGTCCCACAGCGTTGCTTCCCATAGATGATCGGGGCAGTCGCGCACGGCTGTGCCAAAGGATTCGATCGCTTTGCTGAACTGCCGCCATAACATGGTGTTATCAACCAGACTCATGGGTTCGCTTCTCTCTGGTACTGGGCCGGATAAGGGGGTGGGGTTTTTGTTTGGGTTT
>JAEYTI010000023.1 GCA_023434145.1 Chloroflexota bacterium
TCTGCTCTGCATCGCCCATAATTTCGCAAAAATGGCGAGCGCCTGATCGCCATTTTTTTTCCTTTTTCAAAACCAACTTTTTTGAATCAAGGGGGCTGTCTGAATTTACTTTTCAGACAGCCCCAATGCGGTTATACACCTTCCCCTGGCTCTCGTTCGGGGACGCGCAGGAGTGAGTAGGCCACCGGCTGGAAGTAGCGCATCCACAGCGCGGACGCCTCAGGGTTGAGCGACTCGAAGTTGGTCATGCAGCGGGTGACGCCCTGATCGGCGTAATAGCCCAGCCCGGCATCCAGTATCGCCGGAGCGATTCCGCGCCCGCGATACTCGGGTCGAACATACGCGGCGTTGATCCCCACCATCCCCGGCGCATTCAGAATCTCTACGCCGTCATACTCCCCGGCGTTGAAGCGCATAAACCCGGCGAGCGTGTTCCCATCCTCCGCGATCCACACGCTGTTGCCCGGTTGCGCGAGGAACTCAGCGAACTGCTCGGCGCTGTCGGCGGGCGGCAGCACCATAAAGGTCGGCGGCTGGGTGTAGTGGCGGCAGTGTTCCTCGTCGATCTGTGCCAGCCGGGGCGCATCCGCGGCAGTAGCCTTGCGAATTGCCAGCCCGGCGGGTTTTGGCGCGCCAATGGCCTCCATCGGACGGATGCAGTCGACCACCGTCAGCCCGAACCCGGACCAGTACCACATCTTCTCGGTCTCGGGGTCATTGGCCAGCAGGGTGATGGCGTGTACCTGTGCCCGTGCGGTTTCCATCTGCTCGGAGGCGGCGCGGTACATAGCACGGTACATACGGCGCTTCTCGCCCTCAGCGGCAGCGTGGCCCCACTCGGCCATATAGGCCCCGCGTCGATCTGCCCGGCGGAACTGGTCCACCAGAAACCAGCCCAGGTAGCCGACGAGCTGGCCGTTTTCCCACGCGGCTACGCCCGGCGCGTTGGTGGTGAGCCAGCTGAGCTTGTCGGCAATGGCGGCGGGGTGCTCCAGCGTATCTGGCAGCAGGGGGGCATATTCGCGCAAGCGCTTGAAGTTTTCGACATATAGGTGAGCCGCCGCATCGACGTGTTCGGGGAGAAAATCGGAGATGTGCATCAAGATTCCTTTATCGCAAAGATCGCGAAGAAACGCAAAGAAAAAGATAAAACCACAGAGAAAACAGAGGGAAGAAGTAGCATATACAGAAGATAATACAAGCTTTTTAAATCCCTCTTTCTTCTCTCCGCGCCACTCTGCGCTCTCTGCGGTTTCATTCTTCCTGCTGGTGCTTTATTGTACAATGAGTGCAGTATAAGGGAGGTGATTATGAACAAACGAGACGCAGTTTTGAGCCTGTTGGACCCAAACGCCGAGCCGCCGTACATCCCGGCAGCATTCTTCCTGCACTTTGACCCGATCTATCACAGCGGGCAGGCGGCAGTGGACAAGCACCTGGAATTCTTCCGTGCCACGGATATGGACTTTGTGAAAATCCAGTATGAGCGCACCTTCCCGCGCATACCCGAGATAAAGCGCCCGGCAGATTGGGCTAATATGCCCTTTTATGGGCTGGATTTCTACGAGGAGTCGCTGCGCGTGGTGGAAGGGCTGGTGAAAGCAGCGAAACACGAGGCCCTGGTGGTGCTCACGCTCTATTCGCCGTTTATGTGCGCCGGGCACACGACGAGCGATCACATTGTCACCGAACACATTATGGAGAACCCCGATGCGGTGAAGCGCGGCATGCAGATCATCACCGAGAGCCTGATGGGCTTTGTCAAAGAGACGATCCGATTGGGGCTGGATGGCTTTTATATGTCTACGCAGGGCGGTGAAGAGGGCCGTTTTGTTGACCGTTCGCTGTTCGATTGCTGCATTCGCCCCTATGACCTCGCGCTAATGCAAGAGATCGACCGCGCTTGCGAGTTCAACATCCTGCACGTTTGCGACTACCACCTGCCCTATGACTCGCTCAACCCGTACCTGGATTACCCCGGCGATATCGTCAACGCCAGCCTGGAGCTGACCACCGGGGGGATCACTGCGCAGGAGGTGAAGGAAATGTTCGGGCGGCCCTTTATGGGCGGGCTCAACCGCCTGGGCGTACTGGCGACCGGGACGGTGGAAGAGGTACGCGCTGAAGCGCAAAAGGTTTTGGCTGGCCTGCCAGAGCGATCGATCCTGGCTGCCGATTGCACCGTGCCGAGTATCACGCCCTGGGAGAACCTGCGCGCGGCGGTCGACGCGGCACATAGCCGTTGACGGGCGCGGTTACGTTTGCCGCCTGTCGACAGGCGGCAAACGGAACCGCCTTCTCTACTCCACCGGCACAATCTCCAGCCGGATGACACCTTCGGCGGTGGATTCTACCGGTGTGAAGACGATACGGTACAGGTCGCGCATGCCATCGTTGAGGTCGATATCTTTGTAGAGGTCGGTGCTGACGCGGGTGGTCTGCGGATCAAAGCCGATTCGCAGCTTGCCGCGCAGCCCGCAGATCAGCACGGCGGATTCGCTCTGCTCCACCTTTTCAAAGGTGGTCAGCGCTGTCTCAAAGGCGGCGGGGCCGTTGGTGAAGCTCCATCGGTCTTCCAGTTCCACCCAACCGGCGGGCGCTTCGCGGTGGAACACCAGCCGCCGGGTGAGCGAGGCAAGCCCAGCTTCCGGCGGGTAGGCGTCTTTGAGATCCAGCGATAGCACGTCCCCTTCGGGCGAGGTGGAATGCTCGATCAGGCGGGCGGCGAATTCGCGCCCTGGGCTTTGCAGGATCTCATTTGGCAGCGGCACAGAGTGGCCCAGTGAGGATGTGGCGAAGTGCTCATAACGCTCGGGGCCAAAGTACTGGCGCGTGTAGCGCCCGGTGCCGGTGTCGGCGATGAGCGACTCCTGGCGGTAGTGGACGATGAAACTGCCTACATCGTTCTGGTTGTGCATCTCATCGTTGTGCCCGCCCTTGGCAGCCAGCACCAGCCCCTCGGGGTTGGCCGGGTCGTAGCGCGAGAACATCCACATCATCCCGGCGTACCAGTCGTGCGGATTGACGCGGAAAGGCGCTTCGGAGGGCTCGGGCAAGTTCCAGCACAACTCGCGCAGCCGCCAGGTGAAATCGGGGCGGGCTTCGTAGCGCGGCTGGCGCTGGGCCAGCTCCAGCAAACCGGGTAGATCGAGCCGGTTGGCCAGGTAGGTGAGCTGCCCTGGAATAAACTGGGCGTAGCGGGGCGAGTCAGAGAAGTTCACCCACACGCTGGGGCTGAGGGCCGTGCGCAGCGGGAACTGCGCCACCTTGTAGAGCAGGTCACCGTCCATCATGCGCACGTGGCCTCCCGTGCGGTGCTCCACCAGGTGGGCGATGATGGTGTAATTGCCAAATCCATACGACCAGTAGCCGGGGCCTTCGCTCGATCCGCCATCGCGGTCGAACGTGTCGAGGTAATCATCCAGCGAGCGCAGCCCCTTGGCGAGGATCTCTGCCAGCCGGGCGGGGTCTTTCTCCAGGTAGATCGCCGCCCCCATCACACCCGCATTGCAGACGGCGTTCCAGTTGTTTGTCTCTCGTTGGGCGGTATTGTACAGCCACCACCAGTCGTGGCGGGCCAGGTACGGCTCGAACAGGCGGCGGTTGACCTCGTAGCGGATGCGCTTGCCCACGGCCGGGTCGAGTTGGTCGCCCAGCAGCAGATTGACCTCGGCCAGGAACAGACCGGTGGTGGCTACATTCAGGTCGATGTAGGGACGCTCCATGTCCGGCAGGTCGTAGTGGTGGGCGGGGTAGACCCAGGAGCTTTCCTCGCAGATCGCCCAGATCACGTCCATCAACGGGTCGAGGAAGCGGCCCTGGCCCTCCAGGCTCTCTCCCAGCGCCAGGTCGCGCATGATCAACTGGCGCTCCCACATGGGCTCCTGGTAGCCCTCGCGCCGCCCGGTGCGCTTCACCTCCAGATAGAGCGTGGCAGGCATTGGGGGGATGGGTTTTGCGGCGGCTTCTTCGGCCTGCCGGATGAACCAGGCTGCCTCGCCTTCCTTCAGGCGCTCGCGGATCTGCTCCCACGCGGCGCGATCGGTCGCGGGCGGGAAGGGTGAGGGCGGTGTTGTCTCGCGTAGAATCCGTTCCAGATCCATGACGTTATAGTTCTTGAGCATCGGTACCTCCAACGGGGTGATGGTGGTTCTCAGGCCTAAAGGCGTGCTACAATGCGATTGAAGATTCACCTGCGCCAACAATGGAAACTACAAGCATTGTAGCACGAACGCGATTCACGCTTTCATTCCAGGCGGAAGAAAAACCGCTCGTACTTTGTTGGATCATTTTGCACGGCAACGAGTTTGGCCATGCAAAATGATCCAACAAAGTATCAAACTAAGAGAAAATGCCATGCCCGAGCCCATCTGCCTGACCCCGCACCGGTCGTCGAACGACCAACTGCTGTATTTCACCTCCTCCAGCCTCACCTCGGATAACAAGACGCTGGCATTTATCAGTGACGCGGGCGGGAACCCCAACCTGTGGGCGCTGGATCTGCAAACGGGCAGGGAGCGCCAGCTCACGTTTAACACGGAAGGCGCATTGAAAACCTACGTGTACTTTCGAGGTAACCCTGGGCGCGGTTTGGGCAAGGCCAGCGTGAGCCTGCACCCGCAGAGCGGCAGTCTGTACTATTTGCAGGGGCAAGACGTGTGCCGGGTGGACGTGGAGGGCGACCGGCGCGTGCTGGCGACCTTGCCCGGCGACCAGGTGACGGCTTTTACGCACCCCAGTGTAGATGGTCGCTGGTTGTGCGTTCCGACGACCGACGCCCGCGCGCTGGATACCAGCGGGCAGGCGTGGAACGGGCGCGAAGATCAGCGGCCAGATTTTGATATCGACGGGCGGGTACGAGCGGAGGGGCTTAGCTCCTATCTGCGCGTGTTTGACACGGAGACCGGAGAAATGGTGCTTTGCGAGCGCGTGCCTGGGGCCTGGATTACGCACGTGCAGTTCCATCCGCGCAACCCGGAGTGGATTCTCTACAACCACGAGTGGCCCTCCGACTGCGGCATCCGGCGGGTGTGGCTGTGGGATGGCAAGGAACACCGCCAAATGCGCGATGAGGGCGAAGGTCGCAGCCGCGCGGATTGGGCCTGCCACGAAGTGTGGGTGAAGGACGGCCAGGCGGTGCTATACCACGGTGGGTATCACCAGGGGCCGTATTTCATCGGTCGGGTGAACACTGATGGCACCGGGCGGGTAGAGATCGCGCTGCCAGAGGGATACCGGCAGTACGGGCATTTCAACATCAACGCCGCTGGTTTGCTTGTTTCTGATGGCTACTACGCAGCACCGGGAGACGATACCAGCCAGTGGGGCGGAGCGTGGATCACCGTGCAGGAGGTAGATTGGGAAGCCGGGCAGATAACGTGGACTCCGCTGTGCCGGCACGGCTCCAACTGGGACTGCCAGGACAGCCACCCGCATCCCATCTTTACCCACCGCGGCGATCAGGTTCTATTCACCTCCAATCAGGAAGGCCGCCGCGCCATTTACCGGACACAGATATGGGACGAATAACACGTGTTAGCCGCTAAATAAAATGACGCTGTTTGTCACTTTTTTTTAAGAAATGTGCGATCAGGCTTGACTTTTCTCCCGGCTCTGCTAAACTATATTTAGTTTAGCGCTCACGTTAGCGCTCACATTCACCAGTTTCCTTAACGACAATTTGATATCTCAAGGTGTTATGCGCGTTACTATCGCAGACGTAGCCAACCGAGCTGGCGTCTCCGCGCAGACGGTTTCCCGTGTCATCAATAACAAAGGGGAAATCTCTGCGGAGACCCGCGAGCGCGTTTTGACGGTGATCCAGGAGTTGGGATACCGGCCAAACCGTATCGCTCGCAGCCTGGCAACGCAGCAGACCTACACGATTGGTCTGGTGATCCCAGACATTGCCAATCCCTTCTTCTCTGAGCTAACGCGTGGGGCAGAAGACGCGGCCTGGGAGATGGGCTACAACGTGCTGCTTTGCAACACGGTTGAAACAGACCAGCGCGAAAAGTCATCGCTGCACCTGCTGGAGGAAACGCGGGTGGACGGCGTGATTGTATGCAGCTCGCGCCAGGATGATGACCAGCTCTTCCCTGTGCTGCGAAGCTTCCCCGCGGCGGTGCTGGTGAATCGCATTGCCCCCGCGGAGGTCGCAGGGGTGGTGCGCACGGACGACCATCTTGGTGGGCGGATGGCTGTCCAGCATCTGCTGGCCGGGGGACGCCGCAAGATTGCATTCCTGGCCGGGCCGCACCGATCGCACAGCGGTGTGGAACGCCTGCGCGGTGGCATGGAAGTGCTGCACGAAAACGGGATGGAAATCTGCGAGAACTGGCAGATTTTCGGAGCGCCAAAACGCAAGGCCGGTTATGAGGCTGTAATAAACCTGCTGCAGTTGCACCCAGAGATCAATGCAATCATTTGCCATAACGATCTGATGGCAGTTGGGGCGCTGCAGGCTTGTACTGAGCTTGGGCTCTCGGTGCCGGGCGATATCGCCCTGGTCGGCTTTGATGATACCGTGTATTCCCGCGTGGTTTGCCCGCCGCTGACCACAATCGGGGTATCGAAGGTGGAATTGGGCATGGCGGCTGCGCGAATGTTGTTCGAGCGCATTCAGGGAACCTGCCACCGCAATGAAGTTGTATTTGAACCGAAGTTGATCATCCGTGGCAGCACTCCTGCCATTATCACCCAGTAGTTCGCTTTGCTTTTTTATTGGTAATTCCTCGGCCGGGTAGGGTTTGCGTGTTTTACGAGGAAGCAGCGCAGATGCTTCCTCACAAAACACACAAAAACCCGCCCAACCTGAACAGTTACTTTTACTGTTATTTGTTTGAGCATACCGTTTATTGGTAATTCATCCCTGTTTGCCTGAGATGGATCAGCTTGTGATTCAACTTCCTCGCGAGCGCTGTTCTCAGCCAGGATTCTGAAAGGAGGAGCGATGCTTCAATATATTGCCCGGCGTACGATTTTGATCATCCCAACCCTGCTGGTGGTCTCGATCGTTGCGTTCATCATCATCCAACTGCCTCCCGGCGACTTCCTCACCTCCTACACAGCGCGGTTGGCATCCACCGGCGAGACAATCGATCAAGCCCTGCTGGAAGCGCTGCGGGTTCGTTATGGATTAGGAGAGCCCATTTACGTCCAGTATTGGAAGTGGATTACTGGCATTATTTTGCGCGGCGATTTTGGCGATTCGTTCTTGTGGAACCAGCCGGTAAAGGTTCTCATCTGGGAACGCCTGGGCTTAACGCTCGCGATTTCGGTTTCCACCCTCATTTTCACATGGGCAGTGGCATTTCCAATTGGTATTTATTCCGCGGTGAAGAAGTACACCCTGGGCGATTACCTGTCTACCACAATTGGTTTTATCGGCCTGGCAACGCCCAACTTTATGATCGCGCTGATCTTAATGTGGGTTTCCTTCCGCTACTTTGGCGTGACGGTTGGCGGGCTGTTTTCTCAGCAGTACATCTCTGCGCCATGGAGTATCGATAAGGTTATCGATCTGTTCAGGCACCTTTGGGTTCCCGCAGTCATTCTGGGCGTATCGGGCGCTGCCGGCCTGATCCGTGTGATGCGGGCCAACCTGCTGGACGAGCTGCACCGGCCCTATGTGGTCACCGCGCGCTCTAAGGGCCTGCCCGAGCTCAACCTGATCATGAAGTACCCTGTTCGCATGGCTTTGAACCCGTTTGTTAGCACGGTTGGTTGGACGCTGCCCGCCCTGGTCTCTGGCGAGACGATTGTGGCAACAGTGCTCGCCCTGCCGACTGCCGGCCCGCTCTTGCTTCAAGCCTTAATGGCGCAGGATATGTATCTGGCTGGCGCATTTATCATGCTTTTGAGCCTATTGACAATTGTCGGCACGCTCGTTTCCGATATCCTGCTGGCTGTACTCGATCCCCGTATTCGTTACGAGTGAGGTAATCGATGTCAACTGAAAGCACAACAACACCTGTCACCCCAGCGCTGAGCCCTGATACTACGCCCGTGAACGAAAAGGAGGCGAAAGTATTTGTCGCTTCTCAGTGGCAGTTGATGTGGTGGAAGTTTCGCAAGCACAAGCTGGCGATGGTTGGCGCGGTAATCACCATCATCTTCTACCTCATCGCGGCGTTTGTCGAAATCCTCGCGCCGTATTATTCGGAAACCTTTTGGTCGCAGTACACTTTTGCTCCGCCGATGCCTGTCTATTGGATGGATTATACGGAATCGGGCAGCCTGGGTTTCAAGCCTTTTGCCTATGGTTACAAAGTAACGTTGGATCCGATCGCGCTGCGCCGTGAGTTTACCGTCGACTACGATACGAAGATCCCGGTGGGTTTCTTCGTTCGCGGGCAGGAGTACAAACTGTGGGGCTTGATCCCGATGGATCTGCATCTGTTTGGCCCCTTGGAGAAAGATGCGCCGCCGGTGTTTGTCATCGGAGCCGATCGCCTGGGCCGTGATATGTTGAGCCGCATCATTTACGGCACGCGAATCTCATTGTCTATCGGACTGGTGGGCGTGATCTTCAGCCTGATTCTGGGGATTGTGTTGGGCGGTATTTCCGGCTACTACGGCGGCACGACAGACGTCATCATTCAGCGCGTGATCGAGTTCCTGCGCTCGGTGCCGACCATCCCGCTGTGGATGGGCCTTTCGGCAGCGCTGCCGAAAGACTGGGGCCCGCTGCAAATTTACTTCGGCATCACCATCATCCTCTCGCTGATTGGCTGGACGGGCCTGGCGCGCGTGGTGCGCGGGCGCTTCTACTCGCTTCGAACGGAAGATTTCGTGATGGCTGCCCGCCTGGATGGTTCCAATGAAATGCGCATCATCATGCGCCACATGGTTCCCTCCTTCCTCAGTCACATCATTGCCTCCATCTCCACCAGCATCCCCACCATGATCATCAGCGAAACCTCGTTGAGCTTCCTGGGCCTGGGCTTACGCCCGCCAGTGGTGAGCTGGGGCGTGCTGCTGCAAGAAGCGCAGAACATCCGCTCGGTCGCTACGGCTCCCTGGCTGATGCTGCCGGGCCTCGCCGTGATCATCGTTGTGCTGGCGATGAACTTCTTTGGTGACGGTCTGCGCGACGCTGCCGACCCATACGGTGGGTAAGGATACGCCAAACGAAAGGGAAGAACACAAAGTGGAAACAAAAACTCCCCTCCTCGAAGTAAAAGATCTAAAAACCTACTTCTTCATGGATGAAGGCGTATCGCGTGCGGTGGACGGGGTCGACTTCACCATTAACCGCGGAAGTATGGTTGGAATTGTGGGTGAAAGCGGCTGTGGCAAAAGCGTTACCGCCTACTCGGTACTGCAATTGGTTGGCCAGCCGGGTAAGATCGTCAGCGGCCAGGCGCTGCTGCATCGCATGCCCCGGCCCAACAGCGATATCAAGCAGGCCGAGGTAATTGATCTGCTGGCGTTGTCTCCCAAGAGCAAGGAGCTGCGCATGATGCGCGGCGGCGAGATCAGCATGATCTTTCAAGAGCCAATGGTTTCGCTCAGCCCGCTGCACACCATCGGTGATCAGATCACCGAGAACATTCTGCTGCACCGCAAAGTGACAAAAGATGAGGCGCGTGATCAGGCCGCCAAAATGCTCGGGCGTGTGGGTATCCCCAAACCCGAGACGCGCCTGGAATCGTATCCCTTCCAGCTTTCGGGTGGAATGCGGCAGCGCGCGATGATCGCGCTGGCGATGGTTTGCCACCCCAGCCTGCTGATCGCCGACGAGCCGACCACTGCCCTGGATGTGACCACCCAGGCGCAGATCCTGGAACTGATGCAAGAGCTTCAACAGGATATGGGCATGGCGGTGATGATGATCACCCACAACCTGGGCGTAGTGGCGGAGATGTGTGAGGAAGTGGTTGTAATGTACCTGGGGCAGGTGGCAGAACAGGCGCCGGTTGATGCTGTGTTCTACGATCCGCTGCACCCGTACACGCAGGCGCTTTTGCGCTCGATCCCGCGGCTGGGCGCGAGCAAGGGCAACAAGCTCGAGCCGATCGAAGGCACCGTGCCCGACCCGTACAACCGGCCTTCCGGCTGCGCATTCCATCCGCGCTGCGCTAGCTTTATGCCGGGTAAGTGCGACAAGATCCGCCCCGAGCTATACACGATGCCGGATGGCCGCCGGGTGCGCTGCCTGCTGTATGCGACGGACGCGTCAGCCACAAATGAGGCGAAAGAGGGCTAACATGGCAAATATTACCACCCCGGAACCCTTGTTGAACGTAAAGAACCTGAAGATGTATTTTCCAATCACGCGTGGATTCTTGCGCAGGACGGTTGGCTATGTACGCGCCGCAGATGACGTGGATCTGACCGTCTACCCCGGTGAAACGCTTGGGCTGGTGGGTGAATCGGGCTGCGGTAAGACCACTGTTGGGCGCTGTATCATGCGTGTGTACGACCCTACCGCCGGGCAGATCTTGTATCAGGATAAGGACGGGAAAAAAGTCGATCTCGCCAGCCTGAACAACAGAGAGTTGAAGCCCTACCGCAAAGAACTGCGTATGATCTTCCAGGACCCATATGCCTCGTTGAACCCGCGTATGACCGTCATGGACATCGTCGGAGAGCCAATGCTGGTGAACAATATTGCCAGCGGCAGAGATCTGGAAGCGCGTGTGGCCGAGCTGCTCAAGCGCGTGGGCCTGCGCCCCGAATATATGCGCCGTTACCCACACGCCTTTTCCGGCGGTCAGCGCCAGCGCATCGGCGTGGCGCGCGCCCTGGCGCTGGACCCGCAGTTGGTTATCTGTGACGAGGCTGTTTCGGCATTGGATGTTTCGGTGCAGGCGCAGGTACTCAACTTACTGATGGGCCTGCAAAAAGACTTCGATCTGACCTACATCTTCATCTCGCATGATCTGAGCGTGGTGGAATACATCGCCGACCGCGTGGCGGTGATGTACGTGGGACGGATGGTGGAAGTGGCTGAGACTCGCAGCATGTTTGGCCAGCCGCTTCACCCTTACACCGAGGCGCTGCTATCAGCCGTGCCAAAGCCAGACCCGCGCCGGAAATCGGAGCGTGTTTTGCTGGAAGGCGAGGTGGCCGACCCAGCCCACCCGCCGAGCGGTTGTTACTTCCATCCGCGCTGCCGGTACGCGAAAGAAAATTGCAGGACGGATACCCCGGCTTTGCGCGAAGTTGAGCCTGGCCGTTTCGCGGCCTGTCACTATTCCGAGCAGCTCAAACTGCGCGGAATCTAATTTGGGCAGTCCATCACCTACTGGTGATGTTTGCGTGTGTTTCTCCTTTCACCCCCTCAAGGAGGCCCTATAATGGAACGCCCGTATCGTGTTGCAAGGCTAATTTTTAGCCTCATCGTCGTGGCCGCAATGCTCATTTCTTGCGCGCCACCAACCCAAGCCCCAACCCAGGCCGCTACCGCAGTCCCGGCGCAGCCGACCAAGGCTGTCGTGCAAGTGGAAACAGCCACCCAGCCGCCGACAGAAGTTCCCCCGGCGATGTACTCGGAAGCCCCCGAGCTGGCCGAGCAGGTAAAGGCTGGAACGCTGCCTCCGGTCGAAGACCGCCTGCCCGAGAACCCGCTGGTGGTAAAACCGAACGAGACGATCGGCAAGTACGGCGGCACGCTGTACCGCATGACCAAGCCCACCGCCGACAACGCCCACTTCTCGCGCACCATCGCGTACGAGAACCTCGTCCGCTGGACGCCGGACTGGTCGGGAATCGTCCCGAATATGGCCGAGAGCTACGAGGTCAATGAAGACGCGACCGTCTACACCTTCCACCTGCGCAAGGGCATTAAGTGGTCGGATGGCGAGCCGTTCACGACCAAGGACATCATGTTCTGGTACAACGACGTGGCGATGAACACCGATCTGAGCCCCGCCCCTCCAGGCTGGCTGAAGATCGGCGACGATGTAGGCAAGTTCGAAGCGCCGGATGACTTCACTCTGATCGTGAGCTTCGGCAGCCCGAACGGTCTCTTCCTCAGCCGCCTGTGCACGCCGGATACGTACGACATCGTCCGCATCCCCTTCCACTGGGCCAAGAAGTACCACGTGAACTACGCCGACGAGGCCGAGCTTGAAGCGATGATGAAGGAAGGCCAGTACGAGACCTGGAAAGACCTGTTCATCGCGAAGGTGACGAATGGTGACGCCGTATTCCAACTGCCCGATCGCCCGGTCATCTGGCCGTGGAAGATCAAGGACGGATACGTTGGCGGCGCCCAGCAAGTCGTGTTCGAGCGCAACCCCTATTACTGGAAGGTTGACACGGAAGGTAAGCAGCTTCCCTACGTTGACAAGTACATCTTCCAGATCCTCGACAGCGTCGACGCGATGGTTCCGAAGGCCCTGGCTGGTGAAGTCCAGTTCCAGGAGCGCCACATCAACACCAACCCCAACAAGCCGTTGTTCTTCGACAACCAGGAGAAGGGCGACTACCGCTTCTTCACCATTTTTGACGGCTCGCTCAACCTGATGACGATCATGTTCAACCTGTCCTCCACGGACCCGGTAAAGAACGAGATCTTCAACAGCAAAGACTTCCGCATCGCCATGTCCTACGCGATCAACCGCCAGGAGATCATCGACACCGTGTACGTAGGTGTTGGCACCCCGTGGCAGACCGCGCCGAAGGAGAACTCACCGTTCTACGATGAGCAGATGGCGACCCAGTACACCGAGTACAGCGTCGAAAAGGCCAACGAACACCTCGATCTGGCCGGTTTTGAGAAGGACGCCAGCGGCAAGCGCATTGGCCCCGACGGCAAGCCCATCTCCTTCGTCGTGGAAGTGATGGACACCAACCCGCAGTGGATCGACATGCTCAACATGATCCAGAAGTACTGGCAGGACGTTGGCATCAACATGCAGGTGAAGGTGGAAGAGCGCTCGCTCCTGTACACCAACAAAGACGCCAACCTGCTCGAGGGTGGTGTCTGGTCGACCTCTGGCTTCCTCGCGGAAGTTCTGCTCGACCCGCGCTATTTCATCCCCTACTCCACCGAATCGCAGTGGTCTGTGTGCTGGTCGCAGTGGTATAACGGCGCTCCGGAAGGCAAGGACTGCGAGCCCCCGGACGTTGTGAAAGAACAACTCAATATCTACGATCAGATTAAGGGAACAGCGGATGTGGAAGAACAGATCCGCCTGGGCAAGGAAATGATTGCCATCGCCCGTGACGAGTTCTGGACGATTGGTGTTGGCGTCGGCCCCGATCTGTATGGCATTGTGGGCAACAAGGTTCACAACGTCATCGATCACCCGAACGGCTGGCTCTACCCGAACCCGGCCCCCATCAACCTCGAACAGATCTGGCTCGAGGAATAAAAAATAGTGTGGTTGCGCGGGACATTCGTCCCGCGCAACCATACCGTAACACAAAACAAAAAAGCGTTTGATGCGGACCGTACTACCGTCCGCATCAAACGCTTTTTATTACCAGTACATTTTCCAGTCGGGTTTGGCCATGCGGATGAGGGCTTCCATGTAGAAATAGTCGCCCCACAGATTGGCCTCATCGACGCCATTGCCGCCGGGTTTGCTGTACACGCCATGCAGGATCAATGCGTTGGAGCCGGGGACGCTGTTCGCTGCGTAATGAGTCGCTAGCGCCTGCACTGTTTCGGCAGCGGCGCGAGCATAGCGCTCTTTCTGCTCGCCATCCGGCAGCCATTTGACCATTTCGAGCAGGGCGCAGGCGGCGATCGCTGAGGCAGAGCTGTCTTTCTCCTCGCCGCTGCCGTCGCCAAATGCCAGATCCCAATACACCACGCCATCGGCAGGCACGTGGGCGAGGAAGTAGTCGGTGAGACGCTGGGCGGTTTCGAGGAAGGCTTCTTCCTTCGTATAGGCATAGGAGAGGGTGAAGCCATACATGGCCCACGCCTGCCCGCGCGCCCAACAGGATTCGTCCGCTGCACCCTGCGCCGTTTTGCCATACAAGGGTTTGCCGGTTTCGGTATCGAAGTAATAGGTGTGGTACGTGGTGTCATCGGCACGGACAAAAGTGCGCTGGAGCTGCTCGGCATGACGCAGCGCTGACTGCCGGAAGATGGGGTCGCCAGTAACCTCGGTCGCCCAGTAGAGGAGGGGCAGGTTCATCAGGCTGTCCACGATCGTGCGTCCCTTCTGGTTGGGGTCATCCATGCGCCCCCAGGCCTGGATGATGCCAGGCTTATCCCAGAAGCGATTGAGGAGCGTGCGAGCAGCTTCGATGCCCACTTCTTTCGCAGCCTCGTCGCCTGTAAGGTGGTACTGTGCGATGGCAGTAGGGGTGTAGAGGAACCCCAGATCGTGATGATCGACATCCACTTTGTTGTTCATGCGCTCGGCGAACAGCTCACCCTGCAATTCGGCTACGCGGCGGTACTTGTCATCGCCGGTCCACTCATAAGCCAACCAGAGGATTCCCGGCCAAAAACCGGTCGTCCAGCCCACGTTAGCGCCTTCGGGGTTGTCGCGCAGCCGCCGAGGCGGGTAGACGTTATTGATGGTGGTATCGTGCGGGCAAATACGGGCGAACGTTTCCAGGCTGCCTTCAATCTGCGTAAGCGCCGCCTGGATTGCTTCTTCGGGCTTGAAGTTCGGGGTAGAATTCATGGTGCTCCGTTAATATATCCTTCGATATTATTCGATTGAACCAACAGTTGTGAGACGATAAAAGTATAGCATATGGAGACAAACATGGATCTTCAACCCAACCGCCGCATGGAGATGAATCGCCCGCGCGGGCTGATCTTGGAGCGGCTGAACAACGGCGAGCCGATTATTGCCCCTTCTGAGAATTGGTGGGAAACCGGCGTGACGTTCAACGCGGCTGCGGTATACGTAGAGCCGACCCCGGCAAATGCTCCGGTGATCCGCGCGCTGCTGCCGGAAGGCGCGCCCGCGGAACAGTTGAGTGATGGTGTGGTTGCCGTTCACTACCGCGCCCGCCCTGAAGTGGACCCCGGCAGCGCGTTTGTGCGCAGCTTTATCGGACTGGCTGTGTTTACCCCCGATCTTAAACCGCTGTACCGCTGGCCCGAGCCGGTGATTCTCCCCGACCCCGACCCGAATGGCTTCGACACGCTGGGCGTAGAAGATCCGCGCATAACGCGGCTGGGCGGCACGTTCTACATGGTGTACTGCGGGCTGGCAGCGGACCCGGTTACTACGTACCAGGCCCGCCTGTGCATGGCCACGTCGACCGACCTGGTGCACTGGAAGAAGCTGGGCGTGATCCCCTCCAGCACAATGAACAACGACAACAAAGATGGCGTGTTGTTTCCTGAGCCGGTGAACGGCAAGTACTATTTGCTGCACAGGCCTTACGCTCCCAATATCCCGCGCGATATCCGGCTGGCGGAAGCAAATGCGCCGGAAGGTCCGTATACCGACCTGGGCGTAATGATGCAACCATACCATAACCCGCGCATGAAAACATCCTGGTTGGGCGCGGGCTCGGTTCCGATACCCGCTGGCGGCGGGCGATATATCGAAATCTACCACACCGGCAACGCCTTCAACGCCGACGACCGGGAGTATGATCTGGCAGCCGCACTGATCGACTTCAACGCCGGAGAACCCGCCGCTGACCCGGCGAAGCTAGTGACCAACCGGCTGGAGCCGATGATGGTGCCCGAAACCCCAGCGGAGCTGCGCTCGCACTCGCAGCTTCAGGTAGGCAATGTGTTGTTTGCTTGCGGGTCGTATGAATACCGGAGCGACGTGTTCATTATCTACGGTGGCGCGGATACGTACACGCTCGCAGCAAAGGTGCGGAAGGAGGATATGCTTCGCGCAGTCGAGGAGGCGGGTCTGGAGAATCCGTACACGGATTAATCTTTTGCGAGGAATGTTTTGGGGCGGCAGCCTGGTGATGGCAAGCATCACCGTTCTGAAGTGGGGTTGAGGGGTTTCGCGGCCCTCATGGG
>JAEYTI010000026.1 GCA_023434145.1 Chloroflexota bacterium
AGCTGTTCTACTTCCTCAAAAGCGCGGGCGGCGATAAGCCCGACCGGTTGAAGATCCGCACGCCAAGCCTGTGCAACTGGGCATCGGTGATGCAGGTGGCGGTAGGCCACAAGCTGGCCGATATGCCGATGATGCTCTCGGGCATCGACCCTTGTTTCTCGTGCAATGACCGCTTGTTTACCATCCGCCGCCCGGGTGAGCACGTTACCGGCGGGCAGCAGTGGAGTTGGGAAGACCTGCGGCAGTACGGAATGGAGTATTACCGGAAATGAACACGATTGCCATTCCTCCTATAATTGCCCTGCTGTTTTTCCCCGGCGGGCTGTTCTTGTTGGCTGGTGGGCTGCTCTACGAATGGGTAGACCGCAAGCTGCTGGCCCGCTTCCAAAACCGGGTGGGACCGCGCTGGTTCCAACCGCTGGCCGATGTGGTGAAGCTGCTGTCGAAGGAAGAAGTGCTGCCAGAGGGCGTGAATGCCACTTTATTCTATCTGCTGCCCGTGATTGCCCTTTCTGGAGCGCTGACCTCGGCGCTATATGTGCCGATGTTCGGCCTGGCCCCGGTTGCCAGCTTCAACGGCGACCTGGTTGTGGCGCTGTACTTGCTCTCGCTGATGACCCTGTGCCTTGGGCTGGCAGGCGCAAACACGGTAAACCGCTTTTCGCTGATCGGTGCCACGCGCACGCTCACGCAGTTGTTCTCGTATGAAGCGCCGTTCATGCTGGCGCTGCTTGGCCCGGCTCTGG
Source organism: Chloroflexota bacterium (assembly GCA_023434145.1). Classification (GTDB taxonomy): domain Bacteria; phylum Chloroflexota; class Anaerolineae; order Anaerolineales; family Anaerolineaceae; genus DSYU01. Next base: position 747 of record JAEYTI010000026.1, read on the forward strand.
CTGCCAGAACCTGGGAAATTACCACGGTAAACGAGTTCACAGCGCAGAACCCGTGGATGATGGTACTCCAGCCGATTGGTTTCTTGGTGGCGCTGGTGGGGTTGATGGGCAAGCTGGAGCTTCCGCCGTTTGATTCGCCGGAAGCGGAGACCGAAATCGTCGCCGGCGCGCTGACGGAATACTCGGGGCGCGGTTTTGCCCTGTTCCGTCTGGGCAAAGGCGTAGAACTGGTGATCGGCCTGGCACTGGTAGCAGCGTTTTACCTGGGCGGACTCTCGAATCCGGTGGAATTTTTGCTGAAAACACTGGGCCTGCTGCTGATCGTGGCCTTCTTGCAGTCACTGTTCGCTCGCCTGCGCATTGATCAGGTGGTGGGGCTCTGGTGGCGTATTGGCGCGCTGCTCGCGCTGTTGAACATGCTGCTGGTTCTGGCAATCTTCTAGGAGGGAACGATGAAAAAGATAAGAATTACCCTCCCAATCGGCTCGATGCTGGGCGACGTGCTGCATTCGTTCTTTACGAGGCCGGTCACGCGCCGCTATCCGTTCGATCGCCGCGAAGCGCCGGAGAATTTCCGGGGCAAGCTGATTTGGGATCTCTCCAACTGCACCGGCTGCCAATTGTGCATCAAGGATTGCCCCGCGAACGCGATCGAGCTGATCGTGGTAGACCGCGCTAGCAAGCGCTTCATCATGAAGTACCACGCGGACCGGTGCACGTTCTGCTCGCAGTGCGTGGTGAACTGCCGCTTAAAGTGCCTGGAGCTTTCCAGTACAGAATGGGAACTTGGCGCGCTGACGCGGGAGCCGTTCACGGTGTATTATGGGCGCGATGTGGAAGTGGAAGCGTATCTGGCAGAACATGACGGAAAGGAAGAAACCGGGGCGTAACCCGATATTTAGGAGATACGTGAGGGCGCAGTATGTTCGATAATACCGCTGCGCCCTTGCATAATATTTTGGAATCGCTACTTCCTTCTCTCGATTTGCGTATAGCCATCTTGGGTATCGGTAATGAGCTAAACGGAGATGACGCTGCCGGCGTGCTTGCGGTGCGCGGGCTGCGTATGGCGCTGGATGCCTCTGGGGGCTCCTACACGGACCGGGTGCTGATCATTGAGGCCGGACCCTCGCCCGAGAGCTTTGGCGGGCCGCTGCGCCGTTTCAGACCCGAGTTGGTGTTGTTTGTGGATGCCGCCGAGCTCAACGAGCCGCCCGGCTCGGTTGCCTGGGTGGATTGGGCGGGGGCGCAGGGCATGTCTGCCTCTACCCATACCATGCCGCCGACCCTATTTGCGCGTTACCTGGTGGAGGAAATTGGCTGCCGGGTAATTCTGGTGGGTATCCAGCCCGTCCACCTCGACTTTGATCGCCCGGTCTCGCCCGAAGTCCGCGCCGCGGTGGATGCTTTGGTTGGCGAATTGGCCGAAAAGCTGCTTCCCGGACATACCAAAAATGAAAGGTAGCTCTAAAGGCAGATCGATGAAAATCTGCTAACATCTATAGGATCGGACTCCATCCAATCCGATGGGAGCCATAACCCTATGCCAATTCTCTGCCCAAGCTGCGGTTTCAATAACCCAACTGGAATGCGCTTTTGTGGAAACTGTGGCGGTAAACTCGCCGACAGCGCACAACCACCCGAAGCGCCTGCCATTGACCCTTCCAAACTGGGGGTGATGACCGGCTCGGACCTGCTGGAGCGCTTTCGCCAGGCAGGGCTAGAGGCCAGCGGTCAGCGCCGCAGCGTGACTGTGCTGTTTGTCGACCTCTCCGAGTACACCCACCTTTCCGAAGAGCTGGGCGATGAAGCGTTGTATGAGATGGTGCAGAAGTTCATCAATGTGCTGGTCGCGGATGTGTACAAGTACGAGGGCATGGTTGATAAGCTGACCGGAGACGGCCTGATGGCGCTGTTTGGCGCGCCGATCGCTTATGAGAATAACGCGGAGCGCGCTGTTCGCTCCGCTCTGGATATGGTTGCCGATGTGGAGCGCCTGAGCAATTCGTTAAACCTGGGCGGGCACCAACTTCGCGTCCACGTGGGGTTAAACGCCGGGACGGTCATTGTTGGTGGCGTGGGCGGCGATGGGCACATGAATTACACCGCCATCGGAGACGTGGTAAACCTTGCCCGCCGCCTGGAAGAGGCCGCGCGGCCAGGCGCGATCCTTGTTTCAGAGAGCGTCTACCGCCAGACGATGCGTCTGTTCGATTATGACCGCACCCCAACCCTTGCGCTGAAGAACGTCTCGCGCAGCGTAACCGGGTTCCAGCTGATTGGGCCGAAATTACACCCCGGCTCTGTACGCGGTCTGGAAGGGCTGCGCGCGCCAATGATTGGCCGCGAAGCGGAGCTTAACCGGCTGCTGGGCATGGTAGAGCGCACCATCAACGACCGCCAGGGCGGTGTGGTGCTGCTGGTCGGTGAAGGTGGTATGGGAAAGAGCCGCCTGACCAGCGAGCTAAAGAGCCACCTGAATGCCAGCCTTGTGCGCGTGCTGGAAGGTTACAGCCTGACCTACCGCAAGGCAATCGCCTACTGGATCTTCCAGGACATGCTGCGCTCGATGATGGACGCTTCGCCAGAGACCGAAGAGAGTGAAGTGCGCGAGAAGCTGGCGGAAATTTGCCTGGCGGTACTGGGCGAAGCAGGGCGCGAAAAGGTGCCTTACCTGGAGCATATGCTCGGTATCGAGCCTTCCGATCCCGAGGCGGCCGAGCGCATCCGCTACCTGGAACCGGGCCAGCTTCGCCAGCAGATCTTCCTGGCGGTACGCGACCTGTTGGCCGCTGAGGCCCGGCGCAGCCCGCTGCTGCTGGTGCTTGAGGACCTGCACTGGGCCGACGACGCCTCGCTGGACCTGATCCGTTTCCTGATCGATTCGGTTCGCGGTACGCCGCTGCTGATCCTGGCCATCACACGCCCATTCGAGGGCGGAGCAGTACAGGCGATCCACGAGCGAGCCAGCCTCCGCCTGGGCGACCGCTATTTGCACGTTCAGCTTCAGGCGCTGCCGCCCGAGCAGTCGAATCGCCTGCTCGAAGCCCTGCTGACTATTCCCGATTTACCTGCCAGCCTGCGTGAGGAGATCGTCAAACGCTCCGCCGGCCTGCCCTTCTATCTGGAAGAAATCCTGCGCATGCTGATTGAGAACAAAATCATCTACCGGGATGATCCCAGCGGAAACTGGCGGCTGACCCCCGGGGCAGATGCGAGCACGATTGGCGTGCCAGATACCCTGCAAGGGCTGATTCTGGCCCGTTTCGACCGGCTGCCGGTCAATCACCGCCGGTTGATCCAGACGGCCTCTGTTGTGGGATATGAATTCTCGGTGCCGGTGCTGCTGCATGTGCTGCGGCGAGAATCCGGTACGGAAAGCTGGCTCGATACGATGGAACTGCTGGTGGAGCGCGAATTCCTCGTCCCAATGGATGGCGAGGAGAACTACCGCTTCAAGCACGTGCTGGTGTCCGACGCAGTCTACAGTACGCTGCTGGTGCGCGACCGGCGCAACCTGCACACACAGGTGGGGCAGGCGATTGAGCAAATCTACAGTGATCGAATCGAAAGCCAGATCGAAGTGCTGGCGAGTCACTTCTTGCGCAGCCCGCTGCAAGATCGCGCCCTGCACTATCTGACTTTGGCAGGGCAGAAGGCTGCCCACAGTTTTGCAAACGAACAGGCGCGCCAAATCTTTATGCAGGCGCTCGAGGTATTGAACAAGGTAGAGCATTCGGTCGATCAGGCAACGCAGGTGCACCTGGGCCTGGGCGATGCACTGCTGACCGGCGGCGATTATCCGCAGGCGCGTGAGCAGTTCCTCGCGGCACTGCAGGTGCAGGGCGAGCCCACCGCCACCGGCGCGCTCCGCCCGCTGGAAGAAGTTCTTGCCGTTGACGAAAAAGCGTATCGCGACCGCGTACGCCTGCTGAGCCTTTTGCAGCGTAAGATTGGGGCAACGCATGAGCGCCAGGGCGAATACGAGAAGGCGCTGGCCTGCCTGCGCTCTGCTCAGTCGCTAATTGAGTCTCGCAAGTCTAGCTTTATCGCCGAACGTGCCAGCATTATGAATGACATCGGTTTCATCGACTTCCGCAAGGGCAGCCTGGATCGCGCGGAAGCCCTGCTGCGTGATGCGATGGCGCTGGCCGAAGCTGCGCGGCAGTTTGATGTGGTGGCATCGATTATGAACCGCCTGGCCGGTATCTACTTCCAGCGCGATCAGATCGACCTGTCGACCCGCTATATGCGCCGCAGCCTGACCCTACGCGAAGAGATTGGCGATGTGGTGGGCGTGGCCCGCTCTTACAACAACCTTGGCCTGATCAACTGGAAGCAGGGTGATCTGGTAAGCGCCCTGGAGAACTTTACGCACGCGTTTTCGCTGCAAACCAACCTGGGCGACGTGGAAGGCAATATTGTGCTGCACAATAACATCGGTCTGATTGAATTGGACCGGGGCAACATGAACGAAGCGGAGCGGCACTTTAAGGATGCGCAGCAATCGGCCAGTGAGATCGGCCATTCGTACTATGTCTACCTTTCCAAGATGAATCTTGGGCTCCTGGGTGTGTATTCCGGCGATTGGAAGGCGGCGCTGGTTTCAGCGCAAGAGAGCCTGAATGGCTTCCAGGAACTGAGCGTGCGCGAGAACCAGTTGGATCTCTATTGGATGATCGGCTGTGCGTACCGCGGGCTAAACGATGCGAATAACCTCAACCTGACGCTGATGAAGCTCGGGGAGCTGCTGGCAGAGGATGCCGCCGCGCGGGCGGGGAAGAGCGCCCGACCAACGGAAGGCGAGGGGCGGGCCCTGCGTTTGTTTGGTAAGGTGGCGCGCGATCGCGGCAGCATGACCGAGGCGCGCGGATGCCTGGAACACAGCGTAGAGATCTTTGAGAAGGTTGGCAACCGCATGGAGCGCAGCCGCTCGATGGTGGATCTGGCCGGCCTGCTGGCAAGCAACGGTGAGAAAGAGCCCGCCCGCGCGCTGTTGGCCGAGGCTCGCGAAGTGTTCACCGATATGGGCGCGCGCCTGGAACTCGAACGTCTCAAAGGCATTGCGGAGTTTCTCTAGTATTTGCCGCTGCAAGGGTTCGGGGAATGAGCCTTGCACTTTATAGGATGACAGAATCAAACCACCCCGGCGCGGACCGGGGTGGTTTTTCTTGCCAATCTCTTTCTTGGAGGGTAAGAAGAGAGAAGTTTTTTATGGTTCTCCGACCCAGTTTAGCGAGCCGGTGGTCGTGCGAGCATTGGGGGAGACACCCGCCAAGAATTTGGCGACAAATTCGGGATCGGTGAGGCTTCCGGCCCAGGCGCCAAAGCCATCGGCCCAGGCACCGAAGCCATCGGCCCAGGCACCAAAGCCATCGGCCCAGGCGCCAAACCCACCAGCCCAGGCACCAAAGCCGCCAGCCCAGGCACCAAAGCCGCCGGCCCATGCACCAAAGCCATCCGCCCAAGCGCCGAAGCCATCGGCCCAGGCACCAAAGCCATCTGCCCATGCGCCGAAGCCATCCGCCCAGGCGCCGAACCCGCCGGCCCAGGCACCAAAGCCACCGGCCCAGGCACCAAAGCCGCTGGTCATGTCTTCATAGCCATGAATGCGGAAGGTTCCGGTCTCAGGATCAAAGTAGGAGTGGCCTTCATAGTGCTGCACGCCAGCAAGATCCGCCTGGATATCCATGTTGCGGTTTGCATAGCCATTTATGTTGGCGGTCACGGCATCGTAAGCGTTCAGGCGGCCAAAGCCCTGCTGCCAAACACTGTAGAGAACGTCGGTCTGCTCGGCGTTGATCCAGGGCAGCGAGGTGATCATCAGGCGATACTTCACCTGATCGGGGGACAGGCTTTCGTTGGCATCGATCACCAGTGCGGCGGCGCCAGATGTCACCGCGGCGGCCTGGGATGTGCCGGCCATCGAGAAGTACTGACCGTGGACCCAGTTGCCTTCATGGCCTCTGGCGATGTAGCTATTCTTCATCATGGTCGAGAGGATGTGCGCGCCAGGGGCCAGGAGATCAGGCTTGACGAAGCCATCTAACGTTGGCCCGGCGGCGGAGAACTCGGCCAGGTAGTCATCATTCCAATCGTAGGGGGTGTAATTGTCGGTGAAAGCGCCGACGGTGATCACGTAGGGATTATTGCCGGGCACCGAAATGGACATTGGATTCGGCCCGGTGTTCCCCGCTGCCACCACAACCGTGATTCCGTTCGCCCATGCCTGCATCACCGCCTGGTTAAGCGGGTCAGCCCAGTAGGGTGACTGCACAAGAGCGTGCAGCGAGAGGTTCATCACCTTGATGTTATAGCGATCTTTGTTTGCGATGACCCACTGAATACCCTTGATCACGGTTTCGTAATTGCCCGCGCCGGTTTCATCCAGCACGCGAACGCCGACGAGGTTCACGCCAGGCGCTACACCGTTCCACTCGCCGTCAGCACCGATCGAAGAATTGGCAATGATACCGGCGACGTGGGTGCCGTGTCCGTTGGGATCCACTGGCTTCTTCTTGCCCTGGACGAAATCGACCCACCCAATTTCTTTCTTGCGGGGTTTGCCGTGCCCGTTACCATTACCGTGACCCTGACCGGGGCTATCGATGAGGTCGGGGTGCATGGCAATACCGGTGTCGAGAATGGCTACAGAAACCCCATGCCCGGTGACACCCTCAGCCCACACCATGTCCGCGCCGATCACATCCGGATAGTCAGTGGTCGGTTTGCCTTTATCTTTCTTTGGCTTTTTGCAGTCAATATCATCAAAGCCTTGCGACGAGAGCACGGTAGTAGCATTTTCAGTAACCGCCACACCGGGCATGCTGCGCAGCGCGGCGATTTGCCTTTCGGGCAGATCCGCCGCTACGCCGTTGATAATTTGAAGGTGCGACGTGACCGTGCCCCCAAAACGCTCAACCAACGAAGCTGCATCAGCGGCAGTTGCGGCCTGTACGAGCACCGACTGGACATTGGACGATGCATACACTGGGGCCGGGCCGGTAAGGCCGAACAACAGTGTGAAGATCGCCAGCAAAGACAAAACAGTGTGGAGGACGAACTTTTTGGTGTTCATCAGTTTTCTCCGGAAAACAAAAAAACCTGAATGTCGAAGACTATCAGGCGCTAGAGAAATAGGTAGAGAGCGGGGAGTCTCTCTTCCTCTTCGGTGGCCTGGCAGTCGTTGTCGCAAGACAGTAGACCCATAGCTTTGCGTCGCCGGCTTTCGCCGGGTTTGCCGTTATCGGAGGACGTTTATATGTCCTTTTTACATAACATTATTATAACGACTTTTTTTGGTAATTCAATAGTTTTAATTGGGTAATTTGTTTATTTGAAATTAACAATTAATGCCAATTCGAGAAATGAGTCGCTCGCCGAGAAATACGCACCAATAATGAGCGAATGGTGATAAGATTACCCCCGATTAGGAGGGGATTTCCATATGCGCTGGATCAGAGAAATGACGCCGCAGCCAAACGTTGCCCGGTTGTACCGGCAGGCGCTGCTCATTACATTAATTGGCAATATGCTGCTGGCTATCAGCAAGGCCGCTGTGGCGCTGCTTTCCGGCTCGGTTGCGCTGTATGCGGATGCGGCAAACTCTGTCTCCGACGTGATCTATTCGCTGTTGATGGTATTCGGCCTGTGGGCTGCGCAGCGCCCGCCAGATCTCTCACATCCGCAGGGTCACAGCCGGTTCGAGCCTCTGGTGGGGCTGATGGTGACGCTTTCGATGGGTTTTGCCGGATACGAGGCGGGGCGCGTAGCGATAAATCGGTTTATCGAGGGCGGGACGGCGGTAGAGCCAGGGTGGCCAACGGCTGTGCTGCTGGCGAGTGCAGTGGTAAAGATGGGCATGTTCTACGTGATTCGCGGCATTGGCAAGCGCCTGAGCAGCCCCACGCTGATGACCACCGCCCGCGATAATTTGAGCGACGTGATGGCCTCATCTGCTGCCTTTCTTGGCGCGCTGGGCAGCACCTTTATCCACCCGCTAACCGACCCAATCGCGGGTGTGTTGGTGGCATTGTGGATCTTTCGTGCCGCGTTCAGCGCCGCGAAAGAGAACCTGGGTTTTCTCACCGGGGCCGGGGCATCCGCGGAGCTGCGCAATCAAGTGGCAGAAGTGGCTGCGGGCGTGCCCGGCGTGCAGCGCGTGCACCACACCATGGCGGAATACGTCGGCCCGCGGCTGGTTGTGGATATGCACATCAACGTGAACGGGCAGATGACTCTGGACCAGGCGCATGCTATCGCCGACGAAGTGATCTCCCGGCTGGAAAATCTGCCCGAGGTCGACCGGGCCTACGTGCACATCGAGCCAGAAGGGTACGATTAAGTATTGGGGCTGTCTGAAAAGTAAATTCAGACAGCCCCCTTGATTCAAAAAAGTTGGTTTTGAAAAAGGAAAAAAAATGGCGATCAGGCGCTCGCCATTTTTGCGAAATTATGGGCGATGCAGAGCAGA
>JAEYTI010000033.1 GCA_023434145.1 Chloroflexota bacterium
TCTGCTCTGCATCGCCCATAATTTCGCAAAAATGGCGAGCGCCTGATCGCCATTTTTTTTCCTTTTTCAAAACCAACTTTTTTGAATCAAGGGGGCTGTCTGAATTTACTTTTCAGACAGCCCCAAATCAATTCTTGGGCTCCCGCAGGGAGCGTTTCAAAGGCGTTCGCCCGGCATGACAGATCAATAACGATTATTTTAAGGGCAGGACCACCCGGCGCTGAACGCCTGTGTTTCGCCCCAATCGTTTGCCATATCGGTCAGTACCACCTCACCCGCCAGCGGGCTGGTGGAGGTAACGCGCACGACTCCGGCTTCCTCGCTCATGGGATAGTACTCCGTGCCATCTTGATCTTCATCGCCGTCAACGCTCGCCATGCCGCTGGCATAGAGATCCGCGAAGGTTTGCACGTAATCTTTCTCCGAGCGCTGTATACTCAGCGAGATGTCGGATTCTTCTGCCCCATATTCGCCGGTCTCCGCGGGCACGGTAAAGTCCAACGAGGCGCGGAAATCACCGGGGCCTTCGTAAAACAGGCGCACCTGCGTCTGACCATCGACGGTTATGCAGCCGCCCATAAAGGGATACTGCATGGCCGAGCCTTCTGCCTGCTCTACCCCCGAGGCCGAAAGGGACTGCTGCTGGAGAATCTGTACCGTACCAGAGCAGCCGGGGAAGGTTTGCACCGCTCCGGTGGAATCTCCTTCAGCGGTCAGTTCCGAGAAGACAAAGCCTTTCACGTCGATCAGCGCCACCTGATCGCCCTTTTGCATGCGGGCCAGGGTGGAGAACATACCCGCCTGATCGGGCTGCGGTTCGGCCTGTTGGGTGACGAGCCACTCACCCGCCGATAGCAGGGACAGCAGGTCTCCGCAGGTAAGGCCGCTAATGACACGCACGGCGGTATCGCTGATCGGCACCACGCCTACTTCACCAGTCCAGTATAAGCCGTCGAAGGCAGGGAAGTCGGCAGAGAGCGCCGTTACGGCCGGGGTCGTCGGGCGCGCGGTGGGAACTGAATTCGCGGCAGGGCCGCCATTTCTGTTTGTAGTGCCTGTATCGCCCGAATCCGGCGCGGACTGTGTGTGCGCGGCAGGCTGCGATGGAACAGCGGGTTGATCGCCGAGCCCGGCAGAACGGCACGAGACCAGCGCCGCGACCAGCAGCATGAACGTTATTGACTTAAGGATAGTTTTCAAAGTAATACTCTCCTGGCGGGCAGCGTGGATCTTCAGGAACCTGATACAGCGGATAGGTAGTGCTGCCAAAGAAGGCCACTGGCGCGAGGGACATGGCATCCATTTGCAGGTCCACTTCGCCAACCACTCGCCCCACACGGCTTCCGACCACGACAGCGCGGTTTGCGGCAATCAACGCCCGATCCAGCTTTATCACACCGGTCATTTTGATTTCTGGAACCAGATCGAAGCGGTTCTCAACAGCGTTGGGATTAATGAGGAAGGTGGTATCTTGAAGATAGGTCACGCCTTCGGGAATATCTACGCCGAAGACCGTTTCGGCGGCATCACCAAAGAAGGTTTGCTCGTCGCCGCCCATGCCCCCACTGGCATACCACTTGCCGTTCAGACCTTCGCATGTGTACAGGTCCAGTTCCACCGGCGCTGTGATGTAGAAGAGCCACAAGTTCGACTTACCCTTAGAGACGTAAATCTCCGAGCCGTGGTACTTCACCTGGATCCCAATGCTTTTCGAGGGTAATCCGGCCCGGCTGATGGCCGAGACCGCCAGATCCCATATCTTTCCGGCAGCGAACCCGCCAGGATTCTTCAGCCCCAGCAAGTCTGAGAGCTTGAAGGGGAAATCAGCTTTATCCAGGCTGGCCGTCACGCGCACGCCGCCCGTTAGCTCGTAGCCTTTGCCCGGGTTTTTCTCCACTGGAGGATACAGCTCGATCTTCGAGCGGCCGTCGCTGCCGGTTGTTTCGCCGCAGGTGCCGCAGCCTCCAATCTTCTGGCTGTCGGACGTAACCGCGGTGAGATATTTGCCCTGGTAGCCAACGCCCTGCGCCTGATTCAGCGACCAGCGCACCTTAAAACCGCTCAATGGCCCGGGCGGAGGCACATCCACACCCGCCAGCTTGTAGCAAGCCACCTTCTTTTTGGCGATATTCGAGTCAAAGTAGGCCAGCGCGTGTACTTCCACGTGCTTCGAGCGGTCACCCTCCGCGTGCTTGAAGTGCGTCTGCCCGCCTTTGTTATCCACCACATCAATCTGCGCGCCCATCAACAGCAGCAGCACATTCAACACCGCAGTGCCTTTCTCATGCACCGCGCCTGCCTTGCCCAACGCTTCTTTCGCGGCGTCGTTCAGGGCAAAGTCCTTCCAAGAGTTGATGATCTCTTCCTTCACCACCTTGGTGATGGTCTCTTCGATCTGACCCGACGGAGGAGCCAGTACTTTTTCCAGGTCGTCGCACGGGCCTTTGGCCTGGGCATAAACTACCTTCACCCCGCTCAGCCGGTCCAGCAGCGAAGTGGTGGGCGCGGCAGCGACGGTGCGGGCATCGGTGGAAGCGTGGGCGAGGATCAGCACCGTTTGCAGCGGGTCAAACTGCACCTGGGCCATATCCGCGCCCGGGTACAGCACCTGCAAGCGGCGGCCCGACAACGCACGGGTAACTGCTCCGGCGAAAGCCGATTCCACCGGCGCGCCATCGCGCTTGCCCCAGCGGCCTAACCCGCCAACAATTGTTTCCGGCGCGATCGGTTGGTCGCTAATACCGATCTCCAGCAGCAATTCCCCCATCTGTTCCACGGTGTAGAAGTCACCGGCGCGAACCGCGCGGGTCAGGTCAGGGATCAGTTCAGCGTACACCGCCGCATCCGCCAGGACGAGGTAATCCGGCAGGGCCACTACCGGGCCATCGATGCTGACCACTGGGACAGCGGCGCGGCGCAGCACCTCGGTAATGGCTTCGTGCGCGGCTTGTTCATCCGGCCCATAGATCTGCTCCACCAGCAGCCGGGCAGCCCCAGCGGGGTCATCCGGTAACTGCTGGGCAATCGCCGGGGCTCGGCGGATGGGCTGGACGGCGGCGCCCGCGCTGGTCAGCGGGCCACCCACCAGGCTGAGGATGATCATCCAGGCACAAAATAAATACAGGCGAGAATGTCTTGCCACAATGCAAACTCCTTTAGTATCTATTCGAAAAATATAGCTTGTGTTTGTTGTTTAGGTGGCTACACTACCCAAACAACAAACACAAAACAATATTCGGATAGGTTCTTAATTGAAACGACGGAATGGCCCATGCCTTACCCCCTGGTAAATCGGCCACGCAGTATCGAGAGAAAAACTATGCAAATTATATAGTTTTTGATTAGGATTTCAAGAGCAAAATCTTACCCGCAGCTTACCAATATGTTGTGTAAAACTGGTTTACAGCGGTGCTCCGGCACTGGCCAACTCTTCCCGGGCCTCTCTTCTCCGCAACCGGTGTACACTTATAGGCATGGACCTCTCCCTACACCTCACCCCTTCTGGCCCGCGCTGGGCCGCCGCCGGCTACTTCCTCTCCCCCGGCTTTGATCTGGCATACCTGCTTGGCAGGCCATCCGAAGAGGGCCCCGCAGTGCTCGCCGAACACCAGACGCCCGAGCCCGTGGAGGGCGCGCTGCTGGCCCCAATCGACCCGCACCAGGAGGTGTGGGCCAGCGGAGTCACCTACCTGCGCTCACGGGTGGCGCGCGAGGCCGAATCAGCCACCGCCGATATCTACAGTAAGGTCTACGATGCCGACCGGCCCGAGCTGTTCTTCAAAACGCTTGGCTGGCGGGTGATCGCGCCGGGCGGCACCATCCGAGTGCGCGCCGACTCGAACTGGAACGTGCCCGAGCCTGAGATGGTCTTGCTGTTGGATCTGGAAGGCAAAATTCGCGGATACACGGCAGGGAACGATGTTTCTTCACGCGAGATCGAGGGCGAGAACCCGCTCTACCTGCCCCAGGCCAAGGTATACAACGGTTCCTGCGCACTAGGCCCGGTGATCCGTCTGATCGATGATCCAGCCGAGCTGCGCGATCTGTCGATCCAACTGGAAATCGAGCGCGAGGGCAAGCGCGTATTTGAAGGCGAGACCGGCACTAAGCTAATGAAGCGATCCTTTGGGGAACTTGCCTCGTACCTCTTCCGCGAGCTACGCTTCCCGGATGGCGCCTTTCTGCTCACCGGCACTGGCATTGTCCCGGCGGAGCCGTACACCTTGCTCCCCGGCGATACCGTCCGCGTGATCGTCAGCGACCTGGTTCTCGAAAATCAAACCGGAGCGTAAAGAAAAGATTCAACGAAAAAGGGCGGCTGGCAGTCGCCCTTTTTCGTTGAATCTTTTCTTTCCTCGGATATAATTAGGGACAAGATCAATCTAATTCGTCGAGCTAGGGAGGGAAATCCATTATGACGTACACGAACGTGCAAGTTCCCCAGCAGGGGCAGAAAATTACCATGCAAAATGGCGTCTTATCCGTGCCAGACCAGCCGATTGTACCGTTTATCGAAGGTGACGGCATTGGCGTTGATATTTGGCCCGCTTCGCAGAAGATTATGGACGCGGCGGTGGAGAAAGCGTACGGGGGCAAGCGCAAGATCGCCTGGATGGAAGTTTACGCGGGTGAGAAAGCATTCAACAAGCTCAACTCCTGGCTGCCGGATGAGACCATTCAGGCGTTCCGCGAGTTCATCGTTGGCATAAAAGGCCCGCTGACCACCCCGGTTGGCGGCGGAATGCGCTCGCTCAACGTGGCGCTACGCAAAGAGCTGGATCTGTACGCTTGCGTGCGCCCGGTTCGCTGGTTCACCGGGTTACCCTCGCCCGTCAAGCAACCCGAGCTGGTCGACATGATCACGTTCCGCGAGAATACCGAGGACGTGTATGCAGGGATCGAGTTCGAGTGCGGCACGGAAGACGCCGCCGCCTTTTTGGAATTCCTCAAAGAGCGCTTTCCCGACCGGTACGCCAGGATTCGATTCCCCGAAACATCGGGCATCGGCATCAAGCCTATCTCGCGCGAAGGCTCCGAACGGCTGGTACGCGCCGCGATTAAATACGCGCTGGAGAATGGCCGCAAGAGCGTGACGCTGGCGCATAAGGGCAACATTCAGAAGTATACAGAAGGCGCCTTCCGCAACTGGGGCTACGACCTGGCCGAGCGCGAGTTTGGCGAGAAGGTGTACACCTGGCGGCAGTGGGATCGCACCAAAGAAGAGAAGGGCCAACAGGCCGCGGATGCGGAACAGAAGGCCGCCCTCGCTTCTGGCAAGCTGCTGATCAAAGATATGATCGCTGACATCATCTTCGAGAAAACCATCTCCAAGGCCAGCGAGTACGACGTGATTGCCACGATGAACCTCAACGGCGACTACCTCTCCGACGCGCTCTCGGCCCAGGTGGGCGGCGTGGGCATTGCTCCGGGTGGGAATATCAACTACGTCACTGGCATCGCTGTGTTTGAAGCAACCCACGGCACCGCGCCGATCCACGCCGGGCTGGATAAAGCCAACCCCAGCTCGCTGCTGCTCTCGGGTGAGATGATGCTGCGCTATATGGGCTGGAAAGAAGCCGCAGACCTGGTGATCAATGGGGTGGAGAAGGCAATTGCTAACAAGCAGGTAACTTATGATCTGGAGCGCCTGATGGAAGGCGCGACTCTGCTCAAGACCAGCCAGTTTGCTGATGCGGTAATCGCCGCAATGTAAAGGACATCACACAGCGTGAATACACAGGAAATTACACAAAACGGGGTCACAATCCTTGAAGTACTGCCCGGCGAGGAACGCCTTACAACCGAGCAAGATGCCCTGGATCTGGTCGGAGAGTGCGGGGGATTCGGCACCCACCGGATGTTGATCCACGCCGGCGCGATCAGCGACGATTTCTACGATCTGCGCACCGGGCTGGCAGGGGCAGCGATGCTCAAATGGACGAACTACCGCATCATCACGGCAGCGGTCATTCCGCAGGAGATTTCCTCTCAGGGCCGTTTTGGTGAGATGGTGCTGGAAGCCAACCGCCGCCGGAACAGCGACTTCAAGGTCTTCACGACGCGAGAAGAGGCAATCGACTGGCTATCACAAGGGGAATAAACAACAGGGGGAGAAGGAGGAGCAGATGACTGACGTCATCCCAATGCTGACCTACGAAAACGGCGCAGCAGCAATGGATTGGCTGGCACGAGCCTTCGGCTTTCAGGAGGTGTCCCGCTGGCTGGATGATGGTGGTGCGCTATCACACGGGGAGATGTCCACGGGTGACGGGCGCATCATGCTCGCCTCGCCCACCCCCGACTACGAGAGCCCCAGGCGACACCGCGAGAACTGCGAGCGCGCCATGGCATGGCTGGCCGTACCATGGGTGATCGATGGCGTGCTGGTGTACGTAGACGACGTAGATGCACACTTCGAGCAGTCACGTGATGCCGGCGCCATGATGCTCACCGGCCTGGAAGATGGCCCGCCCGGCAAACGCTACCGCGTTGAAGATATCGAAGGCCACCGCTGGATGTTCATGCAAAGGCCGGGCTGAAGCAGCCTAATCTAGCATCTACCACGCTTCCATCCAATATTCAACCCGGGGGAAATTCCCCGCTTATCTCCGGCAATCTCCCAATTGCCGCTTCTCTGTGAGCATCTTACTGTAAGAAGCAGGGGATCATTTCGGTGATCCCCTGCTTCTTACATTTTGACAGCAAGTCTTCTCGAGAAGCTGGCAGGGGGTTGAGATGGTTATCCGTATAACCGTAAGGAGATCGAACGATGATTACCCTGGGAATCAACGCCGTCTACCACGATTCGGCGGCTTGCCTTGTAAAAGATGGCATGGTGCTTGCCGCAGCGGAAGAAGAACGGTTTACCCGCAAGAAGCATGGCAAACGGCCTGTGCCCTTCTCGACATATGAACTACCGTATTATGCAATCGATTACTGCCTGAAAACCGCCGGGATCACCTTGAAAGACGTCGATCACGTCGCTTACTCGTATGATCCTTACCAACTGCTTGGCAAACACTCCGAAGAGGCCGCCATTGCGATCCCGCTGGAGCCTTCCGCCCGCCCAGTAGATGAGGATTTTGAAGCGCCGTGGGACCCGCTGTTCCTGTCGTATATCGTGAACGCGCCGCGCCAGCTTAGCGGCGGTTTCCCGCACCATTTACAAGCACGTTTCACCGGTGCAAAGCGTGATGATTTCCGCTGGCATTTCGTCGATCATCATCTGGCCCACGCTGCCAGCGCCTACTATCCCTCGCCGTTCGATGACGCCGCGGTGCTCACCCTGGACGGGCGCGGCGAGCGCGCGACCACCACCTACAGCCACGGCAAAGGCACCCGCCTGATCCCCATCGAGCAGGTGAACTTCCCGCACTCGTTGGGCATGCTCTACGAGCAGGTGACAGATTACCTGGGCTTTTTGCACTCCTCCGACGAGTACAAGGTGATGGCCCTGGCCTCGTTTGGCAAGCCCACCTACATCGACTACTTCCGCAGTATTCTAAAGTGGGAAGGCGAAGGCCGCTACTGCCTGGAGCCGCACGATTTTGAGAAGGAGTTTGGACCGCGCCGCAAGAAAGGTGATCCATTCACCGAGCAGCACAACGATATCGCCCACGCCCTGCAGATGGTGCTGGAAGAGATGGCGATGAAGATCGTCCACTGGCTGCATGAAGTGACCGGCTCGGAGAATCTGGTGATGGCGGGTGGCGTGGCGCTGAACTGCGTGATGAACGCAAAGATCCGCGACGAAGGCCCGTTCAAGAACATCTGGGTGCAGCCCGCTGCTGGTGACGCAGGAACCGCCCTGGGCGCGGCGCTGTGGATCGACTGCAACGAACGCGGCGGGCGCGGGTCGTACCGAATGGAACATGCCTTCCTTGGGCCGGATTATTCCGAGCAAGAGATCGAGGAATTCCTCAAGTGGAGCAAGCTGCCCTACCGCCGGGCCGATCACCTGGCAGATGAAGCCGCCGACCTGCTCGCGCAGGACAAGGTGATTGGCTGGTTCCAGGGGCGCATGGAGTTCGGCCCGCGTGCACTCGGCGCGCGCTCCATCCTGGCCTCGCCCATCAAAGCCGAGATGCAGGACCGCCTGAACGAGATCAAAGACCGCGAGGACTTTCGTCCGGTGGCCCCTGTGGTGCTGGAAGAAGAGTCGGGGAATTGGTTCAAAGATGGCGGTTACTCGCCCTTCATGCTGTTCGTCTACGACGTGCTGCCCGATAAGGCTGATCAGATCCCCGCAGTCCGTCACGTAGACGGCACCGCCCGCATCCAAACCATCAACCGCAGCCAGAACGAACCTTACTACGATCTGCTCAAAGCATTTCAACAGAAAACCGGGGTCCCGGTGCTGGTGAATACCTCGTTCAATACGCGCGGCGAGCCGATCGTCTGCTCCCCGCGCGATGCGATCGAGTGCTTCTGGACTTCTCCGCTAGATGCGCTGGTCATCGGCCCGTTCATTCTCGAGAAGCCGGGCACGAGGGCAAGCGCGTGATCACAAGCGGTATCACCAGCGTGACGGTTTCGGTGGTTGTGCCCACTTACCGCCGCCCCGATCTGCTGGAGCGCTGCCTGAAGGCATTGCTCGCGCAAACCTTTGCGCCTGATGCGTACGAGATCATCATCGTAGACGATGGACCGGAAACGCCGGAAACTCGCATGCTGGTGGAGGCGTGGCAGCAGCGCCTGCGCGACCGCTATGCCGTACTGATGACAACCAGGGTGCAGCGGAGGATATCCGTTCCGGTAACGGGTTCCGCGGAGGAACTGTTCGGGAAGACCGTCTATGAAGTGAGCACCGCCCCAGCTAACTTCCCCATGTTGCGTTACCTGCCCGCCTGGAACACACGCGGGCCTGCCGCCGCTCGCAACCTGGGATGGCGTAGCGCACGGGGGCAAATCATTGCCTTCACCGATGATGACACCATACCCGATGCCAACTGGCTGGCAAGCGGCGTGGATGCCTTCGTGGACGGCGTGGCCGGGGTGAGCGGACGGGTGATCGTGCCGCTGCCCGAGCACCCCACCGACAACGAACGCAACACCACCCACCTCGAGCGGTCGCACTTCGTCACCGCCAACTGCTTCTACCGCCGCACTGCGCTGGAAGAAGCAGGCGGGTTCGACGAATGTTTCGGCATGGCCTGGCGCGAGGATTCGGACCTGTTTTTCACCATGCAGCAGCGCGGCTGGCCCCTGGCGTGGTCGAAAAGCGCGGTTGTCGTGCACCCGGTACGTCCCGAGAAGTGGGGCAGCAGCATTCGCGCGCAGAAAAAGAGCTATTACAATGCCCTGCTCTACAAAAAACACCCGGCGCTGTACCGCAAGTTCATCCAGGCGCGCCCGCCGTGGCACTATTACGGCATGGTCCTTAGTCTTAGCGCAGGGCTGGTGGCACTGCTGAATGGTCGCCAGCGCGCGGCGAAGGCAGGTTTCGCGGGCTGGCTGGCATTCATGGCGCGCTTCATCACAAACCGCCTGAACGGCACCTCACACGCTCCCGCCCACGTGGCAGAAATGACCCTCACCTCGCTGGTGATCCCGTTTCTGTCGATCTATTGGAGACTGCGGGGCGCGATCAAATGGCGCGTCTGGTTCTTGTAGCACGCAACAAAAAAGGCGGCCGCGGCCGCCTTTTTTGTTGCGTGCTACTACTGAATTCCACCCGCCGGGCGCTCGCCTAGCGTCACGGAGATATCCACTTGCTGGCCGTCGCGCAGCACGGTCACGTTCATCACGTCGCCAGGGCGGCGGAATGCGATTAAGCCGAGCAGGTCGTCAAAGTTACTTACTTCCTGCCCATCGGCGCTCACCACAACGTCACCGGGGCGCATGCCTGCCTGATCCGCCGGGCCGCCGGGCACCACGTCCGCGATATATGCGCCCATGGTGGCTTGCTGCTGTTCACCCTCGGGTAGAATGCCCGGCATTTCCGCCGGAGACGAAACACCCAGATACGCCCAGCGGTACACGCCATCTTCGATCAGCGCCGGGTAGACGTTCTTGACGATATTGACCGGGATGGCAAAGCCGATACCGACATTGCCGCCGCCATCACCCGCCGTGCGGATCTGCGCGTTCACACCAATCACCTCACCGTTCATATTGATCAGCGGCCCGCCGGAATTGCCAGGGTTGATCGCCGCGTCGGTTTGGATGGCTTGCGGAATGTTGAACTGCGGTGTGATCGACGGAATGGTGCGCCCCAGCGCGCTTACAATGCCGTACGACATGCTGGTGCCCAACCCAAAGGGGTTGCCGATCGCCACCACCGAATCACCTACACGCAGGTTGCCCGAGTCGCCCAACGGCAGTGGATATGCACCCTCAGGAAGCTGTTCCACCTTCAACACCGCCAGGTCACTGTCAGGATCCACGCCAATCAGCTCAGCGGTCATATCAAGCTCGTTGAAGAAGCGGACAATGTACCGGCTGCCGCCTTCTACCACGTGGTCGTTGGTGATAATAAAGCCGTTATCTGTGACCACAAAGCCAGAGCCGGTGCCGCCGGAGAACTGCCCGCCGGTGTTCGTCCCAACGAGAATGCTCACAGTACCCGGGCTCACCTGATCATACAGATCGGCTAAATTATCGGGCGGCTGGGTCACCGGTTCGGCCACGTTACCCGGGTCGCGCGCGGTCTGGTTGCCGGTCGGCGGGATGGGGTCCACCTGCTCGGGTCTGGTAACAGGCACCGTATTGCGCGGAACCGGCTGCCGTGGTACTTGCCCCGTTTCCGGTATCGGATTGCCAAGATCTGGAAGATTGAAATTCAATCCCCCACTAAAAGCAAACCAAAGCAGGCCAATGGGGATTAGCAGAAGCAGCAACAATGCCACGCCGCATCCAAGCCCTGCCATCACTCCTCGATTATTCATTCTCCATCTCCTTCAGAAAAAACAGGGTCTCTGGGCTTTGCCGTGGTTGTAGGGAGCGGTTGCGGTGCAACCGCTTCCTACAACCATGGCAGTTCCCAAAGAGCCAAAAAACACGCATTACTCCCTTGCGTCAAAGAGCAACTATTCCTATTCCCTATTAAAGTTACCCTTGCTCATAGCGATGCCGCAATGGGGGATGTGCCTATTGGCTTTCAGGAATTACCAACCCACCAACAATCTGTCAAATCCCAATCTCTGCATTTCTTGACAGAATTTGTCCACGCTATTACAATTGAAAATGATTTTCAAAATCAATTAGCCGGGTTATTGTTTGATTGGTGCATGCCTCCGCCGCATAGGCCCATGAAAAACACCCGTGCAAGAGGTGGGATAAAACATGATTTCCGATATCTGGTTGCAAAAATTGCAGGAAGGCGGCTACCGGCTCACCGGTCCGCGGCGCACGGTGGTAGAGATTATCGCCAACAGCCAGCGCGCCCTCTCCCCTATGGAAGTGTTCGACCTTGCCCGCCCGCAGCACAAGGGGCTGGGTCTGGTGACAGTCTATCGCACACTCGAAAAGTTGGAGGAGCTGGGACTGATCCAGCGCGTGCATCAACCGGAGGGCTGTCAGGCGTTTATCGCAGCCTTCCAGGGCCACGAGCACCTCATCCTGTGCTCCAAATGCGGCACGGTGCAGTTCTTCGAAGGCGACGACCTGGAAGCGCTGTTCGAAAAGATCGGCCGGCAGACCGGCTTCTGCGTGCAGGAGCACTGGTTGCAGTTATTTGGCCTGTGCGCCCACTGCCGGGCAGAGGAGTAGCGCCATGCGTCGCAATGCCTTTCTTGTCATTTTGATTCTGTTCTTGCTGCTCACCGCGTGCCAGCCCCGGCAGGCAGGCGGATCGCCAACCATCATCGCCACCACTTCGATAGTCGGCGATGTCGTCCAGCAGGTTGCCGGTGACCGCGCAGCAATCACCGTGCTGGTGCCGCCAGACGTAGACGAGCACAGCTTCGAACCTTCACCGCGCGATATCGCGCGAGTCTCAGATGCCAGCCTTGTTTTTATGAACGGCGCGGGGCTGGAAGGCTTTATTGAAAAGCTGATAGAAAATGCAGGTGGGTCAGTGAAGCTGGTCTCGGTCTCAGAAGGCATCACCCCCATCGAGGGCGAGGACGATCACGCTGATGAAGCGGAGGATGACCATGCCGATGAGTCGGGCGCTGACCCGCACTTCTGGACCGATCCCAATAATGTGCTGGTGTGGGTGGATAATATTGAGCGCGAACTGATCCAGGCAGACCCAGCTGGCGAGCAGGTGTATCGCGCTAACGCGGAAGCCTACCGCGTAGAGCTGCGCGCACTGGATACATGGGTATCCGAGCAGGTGGCGCAGATCCCGCCGGAAAATCGCCGCCTGGTCACCGACCACAAGATGTTCACCTACTTCGCAGAACGCTACGGCTTCGAGCAGATCGGCGCGATTGTGCCGGGTTACAGCACGCTGGCCTCGCCCTCAGCGCAAGAGCTCGCCGCGCTGGAGGATGCTATCCGCGCCCAGAACGTGCCGGTGATCTTCGTCGGCAGCACGGTCAACCCGGCCCTTGCAGAGCGTGTTGCCGCCGATACAAACACCCGGCTGGTACGCATCCTCACCGGCTCACTGACCGAAGCTGGCGGCGAAGCCCCGACCTACCTGGAATATATCCGCTATAACGTAACGGCAATCGTAGAGGCATTGAAATCATGGCCTTAATCAAAGAGTTAGAACAAGCCAATAACGCAATGCGCCGCCAGCACGCCGACCATCACAGCAGCGCGCCCATTATCCGCGCCACCGGGCTAACAGTGCAGTACGAGAGCGGCCCCGCGCTGGATAACGTGAGCTTCGAACTGGCTCGCGCCGTGCGCTTGGGTGTGCTGGGGCCAAACGGCGCCGGGAAAAGCACCTTGCTGAAGGTGATCGCCGGGGTTTTGCAGCCCTCGGCGGGCAAAGTTGAGATCTTTGGCGAAGCGCCAGGTGAGCATATCTGCATCGCCTACGTGCCGCAGCGTAGCCAGGTGGATTGGAACTTCCCCGTTAGCGTGCGCGACGTGGTGATGATGGGCCGCATTGGCAAGCTGGGCCTGCTCCGCCGCGCGAGCAAGGCCGACTGGAACGCCGTGGATACCGCGCTAGATACGGTCAACCTGCTGCCGCTGGCTCGCCGCCAGATCAGCGAGCTGTCGGGCGGGCAGCAGCAGCGCATGTTCATCGCCCGCGCGCTGGCCCAGGAGGCTGAGCTGATGTTGATGGATGAGCCGCTCACCGGGTTGGACGTACGCTCTCAGGAAGAACTGCTGGGCATCCTCGAGTCGCTGCGCGAGCGCCGGGTGACCGTTCTGGTAGCCCTGCACGATCTCAAAATGGCAGCCGAACATTTTGAGGCGGTCATGCTGCTCAACCGCCACCTGGTTGGGCTGGGGTCGCCGCAGGAGGTCTTCTCCACCGAGCGGCTGATCGATGCGTACGGCGTCCACCGGGTAACGGGGACAATCGGCGACGGCGAGCGCAACTGGGTGCAGCTAGACGATGCATGCTGCGGTGAGGAGGGTCACCGCCATGATTGATCTGCTGCTGGAACCTCTCGCTTATCCCTTCATGGTGCGCGGGCTGATCGCCGCCGGGCTGGTGGGTGTAGTCTGCGCCGTCATCGGCACATTCATTGTGCTGCGCGGCATGGCCTTCTTTGGCGATGCGCTGGCGCACACCATTCTGCCGGGTATTGCCGCCGGTTACCTGGTGAGCGGCGGCGCGCGCGAGCCGTTGTTCTGGTGGGCGCTGGTCACCGCCGTGCTCAGCGCGTTTGGTATTGGCGCGATCAGCCGCGGAACGCGGATCAAAGAGGATACCGCCATTGGCATCATCTTTGCGGGCATGTTTGCCCTGGGCATCGCGCTTATTTCCACCGTGCGCAGCTACAGCGTGGACCTGGCGCACTTTCTGTTTGGCGATGTGTTAGGCGTCACTGGCGGTGATTTGCTGCGCATGGCCATCTTCGCGGCAGTGATCCTGCTGCTGGTTGCGGCGTTCTACAAAGAGTTCATGGTCATCTCTTTCGATCCGGTCCTGGCAATCACTTTGCGTTTGCCCACACGTTTGTTAGAATATTTGCTGCTGGTGCTGATCGCTGTTACGATTGTTGTCGCGCTGCAAACTGTAGGGGTTGCGCTAATGGTTGCCATGCTGGTTACACCGGCTGCTACAGCGCAGCTTCTCACCCGCCGCCTGCCGGTGATGATGGCAATCGCTGCCCTGATTGGCTCACTCTCGGGTGTGGTAGGGCTGTATCTCAGCTATTACGCCAATATCGCCTCCGGCGCGGCAATCGTGCTGGTGACCACGGGTGTATTTCTGATTACGCTGCTGCTTGCCCCCGGACGGCGCAAAGTAGTTATCGCTGCGCCAGTACAGGCACGCCTGTAATAACTTCATTCGAATGGAAACGCGGCGTAGTAAACGCCGGGTGCAAACGCATAAGTGAGTAGGTATGACTGCAATTGAAAAAGGCCGTTTATATATCGTCGCCGTGCCGATCGGCAACCCGCGCGACATTACCCTGCGCGCCCTGGATGTGCTGAAGGAAGTGGACGCGGTGATCTGCGAGGAACAGCGCGAAGGCAGCACTCTGCTCAAGCGTTTGGGGATCGAGAAAGAGATTCTGCTGCTGAACGAGCACAACGAGCCTGGGCAAGCGCCGATGATCGCCCAGCGCATTCTGTTGCAGAACCAGTCGCTGGCGCTGATCTCTGACTGCGGCACGCCTGTCTTCGCTGATCCCGGCGCTGCGCTGATCCATACCGCCGTAGAACTGGGCATTCAGGTCGTGCCGATCCCGGGGCCTTCTTCACTGATGGCGGCGCTTTCGGTGCTCGATGTAAGGCTGGACCGCTTTATTTATGCCGGGTTCCTGCCCCGTGACCGGGCGGAGCGGCGCAAGGCGCTAAAGCACCTGCGCGTCACCCGCTACCCCATTATCTTGATGGATGCCCCATACCGGCTGTCGGCGCTGCTGGATGACCTGGATGCGGTCTACGGCGGCAATGTGACCATTACCCTTGCGATGGATATGACCCAGCCGAGCGAGATGATTTACCGCGGCACCATCAACGAGGCAAAAAAACAGCTTGGCCAGCGCAAAAGCGAGTTCGTGCTGGTTGTGCATTAATATTTCAAGGAGGCAGGCATACCGGGTATGCCTGCCTCCTTGAAATATTGTGAAGAACGTAACTGTTCAGCCGCAGGGCCTTTTTTATGAATCGCGGGCTCCGCCCGCCTGCTATAAAGGTATATGCGAGTTTGAAAACGATTCGCGTTTTCAAACTCGCATATCTGATTTAGCGGATATTGATGCTGCCGGTGCCAATATCTAGCGTGATCTTGATCGAATCGTCGGCAGTGGCATAGGCCTCATTTTCCCACGTGCCCTCATCGTCATTGGAATCACCGCGGACCTTAGAGAAGCCATCCGGTAGGTTCAGGCTGCCTACCCCGCCGTCCTTCACTTCCACCTGCACGCCCGCGCCGTCCGGCACGTCAATGGTCAGGCTGCCTGTGCCGCCGTCCGAGTCGAGGTCAAAGGCTGTGCCCTCTGGCACGCGGATCGTTGCACTGCCGGTGCCCATATCCAGCGCGAAGGGGAATCGCGGACCGCCAGCGGGCAGATCGATTGACATGCTGCCCGTACCGCCTTCAACCGTCAGCGATTCGATCTGCAAACCTTCCAGGTTCATCTGGGTGCTGCCGGTGCCGACATCCACGCGCAAGCGCAGGGGGATATCGGGGGTTAGACCGATCTGCCAGGGCTGCTGCTCGCCGGTAAACATGCCCATGTTGAAGAACCACATTGGGTCGTTGAAATTATGATCGAGGCGGACGCTCTTCTGATCGCTACCCGAGGTGGAGAACTGCATATTGCCTACGTAGCTCACATCGGCGCGGATCAGGTCATTCGAGCCTTCCAGGGCAGAGATAAACGCCTGATTTATCGAAAGGTTGAGGCTCACCGTAGCAGAGTTCGCTGTTCCAAGCGGCTCACTGAGCGTTTCCTGTTTGATCGCATACGTGCGTGCCTGGGGCAGCGCTGTTGGCGCGAACAACAGCACGCCGATCACCGCGGCGGCAGTGCCCAGCCACAACAGCGCGCTGAGCGGCCACCACAGCCGCTGCAAAATCAGGCTGAGACCGGCAATGATCAGCAACACAGGCCAGAAAGGCGCAAGCCGGTAAACATTCTCCACCGGAATGGTGCCATTGTTCACCAGCAGCCAGATGGCGCCTACGGTGATCAGCAAAACGGGAAAGAAGAAGGAAGGGGCATCCCTTCGGTAGGTTCGAGTCGGTCGATCAGTTTCCATTTCCTGCTCCACTCGCAAAATTTGTGTGATTCGTATCGATTATCGTATTGTTTTGGGTGGATGTAGCATGCGATGTTATCACTCGCCATATCTACTCAAAACTATTTTTTCTCGGATAAGTTCTTGCACAGATTCTATACGCTGCTTGGAGGAAAAAGTTGCGAATTTCGAAATTGCTCCAAAATTGCTGTAACAAATCTGCAACAGTTACGTTTTCTATTATAGAACTGTCCGCCACAAGAGAGGCAGTCATAACAAAGTCAATTTCCCAGGCCGGAAAAACCGGCCAGCTATAAGAGGATGGGGAGCCTCTTATAGTTACACCCCGCCAGTGATTACCGGCGGGGTGTTGGATTTAATACCCTCTGCTACGGCACAAATGTAGCGATGATTTGAAGCGCCAGCCCAAACAGCAAGAACGGCAGTGTGATCGATAGCAGAACTCGCCGCGCGCCGTTCCGGAAGATAAACCCCAACCCTCGCCCCAGCCATTGGCGTGCGATATGGACCATGCCAGCAAACACAATGCCGGGAAAGCCAAGTATGAAATCCACTGTAAAGAAGCCCGCCAGCATTCCGCCGGGGATAGCCGCGTTTGCCAGCAGCAGGATCTGCATCAGCATAAACATGTTCAGCCAGGCAAAACCGATCAGGCTGACCAGCGCTCGCAGCGAGGCTTCCTCAGGGAACGAGAGTGTTTCGGGGTACAGCACTGCCGCCACGAAAAACCATATGGCACTTAGCGCGGCGAAAATATTGCCCACCAAAAGCGTGTTGTTCGTCTTCTGGTAGTACCGGAAAATTCCCGCTTCCCAGCTTTCTTCCGGCGCAGTTGGTGAAGGCTTGGGCGCCGCGCCCTCCGGAGCCGGCTGCTCCTCGGGTATCGGCTGCCCGGTCAATCCGTCCACCACCACCGGGGCATCTGTATCGGCAGCTTTTTGATTCGCCGGTTCTTCCGCGGGCGGCGGCGTAACAATTGGCTCGGAATTGGCAGGCGGGCGGCGCAGGCCGAACAGATGCGGCACAACAGACACAAACGCCAGCCACTCGATCAGCAGGCCAAAGCGATTGATATTCTGCCCGCTGGAGCGCACCAGAACAAACAGCGCGAAGACGCCAAGCAGCGCCAGGAAAATCGCCACGTACACGACCATCCTAGACCGCAAGTGCAGATACTCGCGAAACAGGTTCTCAGCGGAATCCACGAAAGGCAGCTCTTCGCTTGTTCAGGATAGGGCTCACAAAAGACCGGGAGGCCGGATGTAAAGCTCCCGATCTTTGACCAATTCTAGTGACATTTGCACGAAAAGCAACCGATTTTACGGGTTATTTTTGAAGTCATCCCCAAATGCAAGTGTTGGTTGTGATTTATGTTTTCAGAGCAAACCTACATCACAACCAACACTTGCAATTACGCTCTCTCGATCATTTCGATCAGGGCGGGCAGATCGTGTAGGGTGGCGATCTCATGGTAGCGCCCATCTGCCTGTGGAAGCTGCACGTTTGACTCGTGCGCCCACAGGATATCGTACGGCACGTAGACAGCATATCCACCGATCTCCAGTACCGGCAGAATATCCGAGCGCAGCGCGTTGCCGATCATTAGGAAGTGCTGCGGCGCGATACCGTGACGCTCCAGCAGCCGGGAATACGTAGGAACTGTCTTGTCTGAAACGATCTCGATGTGGGGGAAGTACTCCGCCAGCCCCGAGCCCTGGATCTTACGCTCCTGGTCCATTAGCTCGCCCTTGGTAATCAGCATCAACCGGTGACGCTCCGCCAGATGTATCACCGCCTCTCGCGCGCCCGGCAGCAAAATCACCTCGTGGCCCGCCATCCAGCGGCCAATATCCACTAGCGCCTTCATGTCCGCGCCGCGCGCCTGCCCGCCCGTCATCTCCGCCGCAGCATCGATCATCGAGAAGATAAATCCCTTCGTACCGTAGCCAAAGTACGGCAGGTTGTCGATCTCGATGCGGTGCAGCGCGTCAAGCGCCTGCTCGCGTGTGAAGCCGTACGGCTCCACGATCGCGCAGAACTGTTCCTGCGCTTCAGCGTAATACTTCTCGGAGTGCCAGAGGGTGTCATCAGCGTCAAAAGCTATGCAGTCGAGCACAGGCATCGATATACCTTACCAGATGTTGAGATGCATAATTTATGGAGTCAATCGCTGGCCAACGGAGAGCGATTATTGATAGGTTTTATACCTTGGATAGCTTTTTCTTCGTCCTTTAATGCAAAATAAAGATCCCATCGCAGTTGCAGGTTCATCCAGAAGCCGGGGGTGTTGCCAAAGAATTTTGCCAGACGAAGCGCCGTGCTTGGGGTCATACCGCGTCGTCCATTTACCAGGTCATTCACCCGCTGGTAAGGGACATGGATTGCGTCCGCCAGCGCCCGCTGGGTTAAACCCATCGGGATCAAAAATTCTTCTTGCAGCATCTCCCCCGGATGGGTTGGGATACGATTGGTTGGAACACGGATCATAGGGACCTGCTTTCTTCATCCTAATGATAATCAACAATCTCAACTTGATTGGGGCCAGATTCGGTCCAGACAAAACAAATTCGGTACTGGTCATTGATCCGAATACTGTACTGGCCTTCTCGATCACCAGAAAGCTCTTCCAGGTGATTTCCAGGCGGTATCCGTAGATCATTTACTGTATCAACGGAATCGATTTGATCCAGTTTTCGGGCACATATTCTCCACAAAGTTTGCGGACAAGTTCTTCGGGCATCGCGAGAGTTAACCCCGTTGAAGATGTCTTCAGTGCCTTTGGAGCGGAATGCCTGGATCACTATAACATAATAGCACAGATAGTATGCTATTGCAATATAACAAAAAAAAGACCACCGTTTCCGGTGGTCTCTAGTGCCTCCAGCGAGATTCGAACTCGCGTCACAACCTTGAAAGGGTTGTGTCCTGGTCCCCTAGACGATGGAGGCGTTTGCTTTTTCCAACGCGCCAAATTTTACCATCCCCTCGCCAATCGGTCAAGGAATTTGATGCGTTTTTCTATCCCAACATCGATCTTGTCGATGTTGGGATAGAAATTTCACTACAACTGCACCTGTGCGATCAGGTCGGGGCGGTCGTACTCGGGCCGGTTGACCATTGGTGAGACCGGGAAGCGCATCATCTGCTCTGGCGGGTAGGGCTTGAGCAGCGCCAGCAGATCTGACTCGCTCGCGCCTTCCAGCCAGGTCCACAGGTCATCACCGCTCAGCATTACCGGCATACGCTCGTGCACCGGGCGCACCAGGTCATTCGCGGCGGTGGTGATGATCGTCGCCGAGCGGATCGGCTCACCCTCTGGCGACTTCCAGAACTCCCACAGCCCGGCGAAGGCAAAGGGCTTGCCGTCTTCACGCCGGAAGTAATACGGCTGCGAGCGGCCCTTTGCTCCCGCACCTTTCTGCCATTCATAGAAGCCGTCTGCCAGAATCAGGCAGCGGCGCTTGGCAAAGGCTGCGCGGAACGATGGCTTTTCGTTGACGGTCTCGGCGCGGGCATTGATCAGCTTGCTGCCGATGATCGGGTCTTTGGCCCAGGATGGAATCAAGCCCCAGCGCATCCACTCGGCGGCGCGGGTATTTGCATCCGCCACCACGGCAATGGGCTGCGTGGGGGCTACATTGAAGCGCGGAGTAAAATCCGCCGGCATCTGCACGATGCCCAGGTCCTCGCGCACACTATCAGCATCAATTGTTATCGTGTAACGGCCACACATCATGTCCTCCAGGTAACTGCAGTCGATTCTGGTATTGTGTGTTGTTGATTGTGGATTACGGTGTAATCCACAATCAACAACACACAATACCAGCAGCTTTTGTACAAAACTAGAACTATTGTACCAAAAACACCACCCAATGTCGACTAGTCTTATGTACTATTTTTGCAGATCACCAGAAACGGTATAGAATAGCAGCAATCACGCTAGCGAATGGAGCATACCATGAACCACATCCCCACCAATTTTCCCGGCACCACGCAGCACCAGGCGCTGCTCCGGCATTTTGTGAGCTATTATCACGAAGATCCGCGTGTGCTGTCGGTGATCGTCCTCGGTTCGCTTGGGAGAGGAAATTGGGACAGGCTTTCCGACCTGGATCTCGACGTTGTCATCACGGACGATGCACAGGTCCGCATTGAGCAGGAGCTGCGCGCTTTGAGCGAATCTTTCGCGCCGCTGGGTGAGCGCCCTGCTGTAATCTTTGCCGAAGATCCAGATGAGGGTGAAATTGTGCTGGAATCGCTGATGATGCTGTCTATTCGCTATCACCCGCTGGCGGATACGAACTACAGCATCGTTGACAGCATGCGCGTGCTTTCCGGCAGCCTGGACCACGCAATCATCGCCGCCGCGGGAACTGCCAACCGCCCCGGTGACCCCGCTCCACTCACCCTTCTGCTGGATAAACTGATCCGCTACGCGGCAGTAGCCAATGTCTACTTCCAGCGGCAGTTTGTCTGGGGTGTCATCGAAATCCTGCACTACATGCGCGCCATCATCATGCAGATCTTCGCCCGCACGCATGGTGGAGTCAGGTCGTTCCACACCTTTCAGGCCCAGGCGGATGCCCAACTCCAGGCGCGGCTGGCAGAGACACTGCCGGGCAGCAGCATTGGGTCGCTTCGCTTTGCCTTGATCGCCCTGCTCGATTTCATCGAGCATGATTTGGCGGTTGTATCCGCCGGATCGCTTGCCCTATCGCCCGGGCACAAGATTGTGGTCGACCGGGTACGGGCTGTAGTTGCCTGAGCGGCAACGGGTGCTGATGATATAATCTCCCAGTAATACCATCCCACAAAGGGGCGATACAGATGCCAAACCCGCTTGTCGAATGTATTCCGAATTTCTCTGAAGCGAGACGACCCGAAGTGGTCGAGGCGATCATCCAATCCATCACTGCCGTGACTGGCGTCACCGTGCTCGACCGGCACTCCGACATGGATCACAACCGCACCGTGCTGACGTATGTGGGCGCGCCGGATGCCGTGGAGGAAGCCGCCTATCAGGCCATCGCCACCGCCGCCAGGCACATCAACCTGGATCAGCACACCGGCGAGCACCCGCGCCTGGGCGCAACCGACGTTGTTCCGTTTGTGCCGATCCGCGACGTGACCATGCTGGAATGCGTGGAGATGGCCCGCCGCCTGGGCCGCCGGGTGGGCGACGAACTTCAAATCCCCGTCTACTTGTATGAGGATGCCGCCGCGCGCCCCGAACGCCGCAACCTGGAAGACATCCGCCGCGGCGAGTACGAGAAGTTGAAAGAAGAGATCGGCCAGCGCCCCGAGCGCAAGCCCGATTTTGGCCCAGAAAAAGTCGGCCCGGCAGGCGGCACGATCATCGGCGCGCGCCAGCCGTTGATTGCCTTCAATGTTTACTTGACCACTGATGACGTGAGTATCGCCCAGAAGATCGCCAAGGCGCTGCGCAATTCCTCGGGCGGCCTGCGCTATGTGAAGGGTCTGGGGCTGCTGGTGGAAGGCCGCGCCCAGGTCTCGATGAACCTGACCAATTTCCGCCAGACCCCCATCGCCCGTGTGGTGGAGATGGTGCGCCGCGAAGCACAGCGCTATGGCGTTGGTATTCGAAACACAGAGCTGGTGGGCTTGGTTCCACAAGAAGCGCTGGTGGATGCCGCGGTGTGGTACACCCAGATGGATATGTTCGACCCCGCCGAGCAAGTTCTGGAGACTCGCCTGCAAGAAGCGCTTGCCCAGGGCGATGGTACGGTCGCCGCTGCTCCAGCCGAGGAACGCTTTATCGACTCGGTGGCGAAAGGTACGCCCACCCCAGGCGGCGGTGCTGCTGCCGCCCATGCCGGTGCGCTCGCCGCTGCACTGGTCGCCATGGTGGCGCGGGTGACGGTGGGCAAGAAGAAGTACGCCGCCGTAGAAGGTCGCATGTGGGAGCTGGCCGAGCAGGCCGACGCGCTGCGCAAGCGCCTGACTGCCGCCGTGGACGAAGACTCCGCGGCTTTTGAGCAGTATATCACCGCTGCCCGCATGCCCAAAGACACGCCCGAGCAGCAGGCCGCCCGCGACGAGGCGATGGAAGCCGCCACGCTGCAAACAATCCACGCGCCGCTTTCTGTGTGCCGAGAGGCGGTGGAAGTGCTGCGGCTGGCCGTGGAGGCCGCCGAGAAGGGCAATGCCAACGCCATCTCCGATGCTGCCAGCGGTGCAGCGCTCGCGCGCGCCTCGCTGACCGGTTCGGGGCTGAATGTGCGCATCAACTGCCCCAACTTGCAGGATCAGGCCGCCGCTCAAGAATTTGTGGCCGAAGTGCGCAAGCTGGAATCGGAAGCCCAGGCGCTGGAAGCGAATCTGCATCGCGCGCTGGCGGAGCGCGGCAACCTGGCCGGGTAAGGTCTCTTTTGCGGAATTTATTCACGCACCGCCTTCGTTTCTGGACGGTTCTGTTGCTTATGACGCTGCTGGCCGGTTGTGTCAACGCACCTGCGCCAGCAGCGTTAACCCCCGAGCCCGCCTCCACTGCGGCGGTCGATGCAGTTTCCGTTACTCCAACAACGCCAGCACCGGTTGCTACTGGTACTGCCACTGCCACTGCAATCCCTGCACCCTCTATCTGGCTGCCGGAATATCTGCCCGAGCAGTTCCGGGAATCTTTCGCTCTCCCTGATGGCTATACCCTCGCCACGGAGGCGGCCAGCGCGGAGTTTTGGGTGGATGTGACGAACAAAACCGATCCGGATGCGGTCTTGTGGGTGTATGCCCTGGTCGCGCCGTTCCCTACCATTACCGATGGGGTCTCCCTGAAAGAACTACAGACGTTGTGGCGAGGTTCACCGGGCAAACTGCCGGCGAAATCGCTGCTGGTTGATGAATCCACTCGGGCGATGTTCGCGCAGCGCTTTGGCAAACCGGGGCGCACCGTTCGCGTGCTGCCAAAGGATCAACTACTCGATGCCGTCTGGAAAGCCGGAGACGCCTGGGCCATTGTGTCCTTTGAAGATCTGGAGCCGCGCTGGAAGGTGTTGGCGGTGGATGGTGAATCGCCGCTGCGGAAGGAGTTTGTTCCTGCGCATTATGCGCTCGCCGTGCCATTCTCTTTATTCCACAGGGACGGCAAAACCAGCATCGACCTGCCCCTACCGCCCTCCAACCACAACCCCGAAAAACTCACTACCGTCGCGATCACAGGCGTCACCGCGCTGGTGCGCGCTACCGCCGGGTACATGCAGCAGTTCGGCATGACGTACCCCGCCGAGAACATCGGCGACCTGCTGCGCGAGGTCGATATCCTGCACATCAGCAACGAGGCAGCGTTTGCCAAGAACTGTCCCGCGCCGCTGCCGTGGGAAGGGTTGACGTTTTGCAGCCAGACACGAACCATCGAGCTGCTGGAGTCGATTGGCACCGACGTGGTCGATCTCTCCGGCGATCACTTCAAAGATTGGGGCGTAGACGCGATGAACCACACCCTGGACCTGTACGAGGAGCGCGGCTGGCAGGTCTACGGCGGCGGGCGGAACATTGAAGCCGCCCGGCAGCCGGCCCGGTTCGAGGTCAACGGGAATAAGATCGCCTTCATCGGCTGCAACGCCAAAGAAATCGGCTACGCCACCGCCGCAGAGGATACGCCCGGCGCCATCCACTGTGATATGGATGCGATGGCGAATACTGTGGCGGAACTGCGCGCCGAAGGCTACCTGCCCATCGTCACCTTCCAGCATTTGGAGTACGAGAGCTACGATCCGCACCCCATTCTGGAAGCGGATTTTTCGCGCATGGCAGCGGCAGGCGCGGTGATCGTCGCCGGAACGCAGGCGCATCAGCCGCAGGCAATGACCTTCCACAGCGATTCGTTCCTCCATTACGGTTTGGGCAACCTGTTCTTTGATCAACTCAAAGAAGGAACACCGATGCGTCAGGCCTTCATCGACCGCCATGTGTTCTATAATGGACGCTATATCAGCACCGAGCTGATTACCATCTGGTTTGTTGATTACGCAAAGACGAGATTTATGGAACCCGATGAGCGCGCAGATCTTCTGCGCATCATCTTCACGGCAAGCGGGTGGAAACAACCTTAGGATCAATCCGAAAAATATTGCTTGTGTTTGTTGATTGGGTGGCCACGCCACCCAATCAACAAACACAAAACAATTTTCGGATAGATTCTTAACCAATATTCGAACAGCGAAACAAAGGAGAACATCATTATGGGCCTGAAACCCGATCACTGGATTCGCAAGATGGCGCTGGAACACGGCATGATCGAGCCGTTCGTCGACTCGCAGGTGCGCGAGGGCGTAATTTCGTACGGTGTATCCTCGTACGGCTACGACATCCGCGTCGCCGATGAGTTTAAGATTTTTACCAACGTCTTCTCGGCGGTGGTTGACCCCAAGCAGTTCGACACCCGCTCGATGGTCGACTTCAAAGGCGACGTATGCGTCATCCCGCCCAACTCCTTTGCGCTGGCCCGCACAATCGAATACTTCCGCATCCCGCGCAGCGTTTTGACGGTATGTTTGGGCAAGTCGACGTATGCCCGCTGTGGCTTAATCGTCAACGTAACGCCCTTCGAGCCGGAGTGGCAAGGCTACGTGACGCTGGAAATCTCCAACACCACCCCACTCCCGGCGCGCATTTATGCAAACGAGGGCATCGCGCAGGTGCTGTTCTTTGAGGCCGACGAGGAATGCGAAATCTCCTACGCCGACAAGAAGGGCAAGTACCAGAATCAGCAGTCCATTATTCTGCCGAAGATTTAGAACCGATCCGCGAGTTGTTGGGTATGTTTGTCGTGGGGGGGGGGGGGGGGGG
>JAEYTI010000034.1 GCA_023434145.1 Chloroflexota bacterium
CTGCTCTGCATCGCCCATAATTTCGCAAAAATGGCGAGCGCCTGATCGCCATTTTTTTTCCTTTTTCAAAACCAACTTTTTTGAATCAAGGGGGCTGTCTGAATTTACTTTTCAGACAGCCCCAAAACGATCCAACAAAGTATCAATATAGAAATCAATTAGGAGGGTTAGTCATGAAACTCAGCGCGCGAAATGTTCTGAAAGGCACTGTCACCCGGATCGTTGAAGGGGTTGTCAATTCGGAAGTTGTTGTGCGGACCGCAGGCGGTGAAGAGATTGTATCTATCATCACCAAGGAATCGGTTGAAAACTTAGGGCTTCGGGAAGGGAAAGAAGTCTATGCTGTCGTCAAAGCATCGAATGTGATGATTGCCGTGGATTAGGGTTTATAAGCAACTCGCAAAGCAGCTGTTCTTAAAATCCGGTCAACCCACAACTGCATGGAAATGGGTGACCGGATTTTTATTTTGGTATCTCAAAACACTTAATGTTATTTTAATTTTCATAGTACAATTTTATGAACAATTCGGTAAAGTACGTCCGGGTGGTGTACCGTTCACACGCTCGGAACGCGGGGATGGGGGGCCATCTCCCAGCATAGGTGATTTTCATTTTGTTCGTGCTTGCACGCAAATCGTCACGCATCTTCAGTTCAACAAGGGAGGTTGGCATACATGAAGTACGTGGTAATTGTGGGGCTCATTGCCCTGGCGGCGGTGTTCGCGGTGGGGGCGTGGGCTACCAATTTCACCGTCTACCTGGGCGACGACCCCACCACCTGTAATAACTGCCATGTGATGGATGCGGTGTACGAAGGTTGGTTCCATGCCAGTCATCAGAGCTGGGCCACCTGTAACGACTGCCACACCCCGCACGCATTCATTCCCAAATATTTTGTCAAAGCGCGGTCAGGCGCAAACCACGTGACAATGTTCACGCTGGGTCATGTACCAGAACCCCTGCGCGCCAAAGAATCCACCCAATTGATTATCCAGGAGAATTGCATTCGCTGTCATGAGACGTCCGTCTCTATGATTGCTGATGGCATCCCCAAACCCAAAGAGAACGGTGGGCGCTACTGTTTTGAATGTCATCGCGATGTTGCCCATGGAGAGCGCGGTATCAGCATTTTGCCCTATCAGGATAAAGGTATTTACGTTCCACCCAAGTACAACAACCCCCCAGACTTTGAAACGGAGGAGAAATAATGGCACGCCGACCCTGGTTACTCCCTGCAGCTTTGATCATCATCATCCTCATTCTGGCAGGCATCGTCATTGCGCTGCTTGTTTTCCTGCGCAATCAGCCGCTCCAGCAGCGCGGCGTGCCACCGATGGTGGATGTGGCGGATATGGAGCCCAATTCAGCGGTGTGGGGGCAAAATTTCCCCAATCAATACAGCTCGCTGCTGCAAACCGAGATCAACGAAGTTCGCACGCCTTACGGCGGTTCGGACCCGTTCTCGCGGCTGGAGTTCGACCCGCGCATCGTAGAACTGTTCGCCGGCTATCCGTTTAGCGAGGATTATAACGAGGAGCGCGGTCACCGTATGGCGCTAGTGGATGTACGGAGCACCATGCGCATATCGGATAAGACCCCGGCCACCTGCTACTCCTGTAAATCGGCCAACAATCCCGCGCTGTGGGCAGAGATGGGCATGGCGGAATATGACAAGATGACTTTCGCCGAGATGACGCCGAACATCACCGAACCCATCGGCTGCGCCAACTGCCACGAAGCAGATACCATGCGCCTGATCGTCACGAACCCCGCACTGGATGAAGCGCTCGCGGCGCAGGGCAAGGACTGGCGCACATTCTCGCGCCAGGAGATGCGAACGGTGGTGTGCGCCAACTGCCACGTAGAGTATTACTTCAAGGGCGATGGAAAATACCTGACCTTCCCCTGGGCAAAGGGCACGCGCATCGAGAATATCGAAGAATACTACACCGAAGCAGGTTTCCAGGATTGGACGCACGAGGTGAGCCAGGCGCCGATGCTGAAGATGCAGCACCCCGAGTTTGAGATGTACACCGCCGATAGTACGCACTTCAAGGCAGGAGTCGCTTGTGCGGACTGTCACATGCCCTACACGCGCGATGGCGCGGTGAAATTCTCTACCCACGACACGCACTCGCCGCTGTTCAACCCGGCGAACGCCTGCGGCACCTGCCACACAGACGTGGAATTCGCTGCTGAACGCGTGAAAATTATCCAGGATCGCGTCTACACGACCATGATCAAGACGGAAGATGCGATCATCGAGGCAATCAATGTCATCGCGGAAGCAGCACAGCAGCCGAATGTGGATGCGGCTGCTGTGGAGGAAGCGCGACAGCTTCACCGCGCCGCCCAGATGCGCTGGGACTTTATCGCTGCTGAGAACAGCATGGGCTTCCACAACCCGGATGAGGCGCTGCGCATCCTGGCAGCCGCCACTGATCTGGCTCGCCAGGCGCAGTTGAAGGCAGTCGAAGCGATGCCATAAGCATTGACGAAAAGTATAACGAGAACGAGGCTGCCAGTTTTCGCTGGCAGCCTCGTTGTTTTTTATGGAACGCGCCCGGGTTGCTATTTAATAAGAGCCGATCCGAAAATTGATTTGTATTTGTCGTTTGTGCGATGTGGTCGCACAAACGACAAATACAAAATAATTGTAACTACTCAGCCCTGTCGGGCTGCTGGCTTGAAACGCGCTCCCGTAGGAGCGCAGAAGGTAAATGTGGGCGAAGACCGCAATTCATAAAAAAGCCCCTGCGGCTGAGCAGTTACAAAAAATTTTTGGATAGATTCTAACTCCTTGAAACCCGATAAGAGCCTATAATACAACTGTGTTGGGCAGCGAGGAATGGGTCCTGATTGTTCCAGCGGAGCGCAAGCGGCTTGCGTCTATCCGAAACTTCGTCGCAGCGTTTGCGCAGGCTGCCGGTGCGCCTCCAAAGCGGGTTGAGGGCCTGGTGCTGGCAGTGGACGAGCTTGCGACCAATGTCATCGTGCATGGGCTCAAGGAGCAGCAGGGAGATTTGACCGTGATTTGCTTCAAACAGGCAGATTTTGTCTATGTAGCGCTGCATGACCGCGCGCCGGTGTATGATTCGACCCAGGCGCCAGAACCGAACCTCCACCTGCCTCTGGAACAGCGTCCAGCCGGTGGGCTGGGCTTGCACCTGGTACGCAAAACTGTTGA
This sequence comes from Chloroflexota bacterium, assembly GCA_023434145.1. Taxonomy (GTDB): domain Bacteria; phylum Chloroflexota; class Anaerolineae; order Anaerolineales; family Anaerolineaceae; genus DSYU01. Next base: position 3,188 of record JAEYTI010000034.1, read on the forward strand.
TCTTTTCGAGCATCGCGCCCGAGCAGGTGGGGGAAATGAGCTGACCGTCGGGATCCGGCTGGACCGGGAGCCGGGCGGCTGAAGCCGCGGCCAGGGCAGCAAAGCCCCACCTTCGTGTGGCTCTCTTTTCTGGAATTATTCAGTTTTCTTTAACCCCACGAAGAGGTTATAAGCAGCTTGCTGGGGTAGTATTGGTGGATAGCTTTGGTTTTTTTCGCCAGTCTCGGACTGGACAACCCTGTAGATTACGCAGCTCTAATGCCCGGGCGCTGCATTGTGGCTCTAAGACTGTCGGGTTGGTCCGTTCCGCTGTGCCCCTACATTTCTACATAGAAATTGTTTAGACAGAGCGAGCCCCACGAAGGTGGGGCTTTGGTGATGTAGCCGTGGCTTCAGCCGCCCGGCGATAGGTATGATCGAACCATCTTAATCTTCACCAGCCACCTGGCCTACCGCTGATTCCGGCGGAAGTTATGCGATCGGAAGCTCTGCGCTTCGTAGCGGCGCTCGCGGAAGCAGCGCTCGCAGATGTTGTAGCGGCTGTTGGCCGGCAGCGGGCGACCGCACGAGCGGCAGCGCCGCGCGGTGTCGATCTTAGCTGCCAGGGCATCGTCCAAAATCAGCGAGAGGCGGCGGCGTTCGTCGCGCACCAGCTCTTCCTCAGGGGCGTAACGCGAGAACTCTTTGCGCTGCGCCAGCCACAGATAAATATCCGCGCAGCGGATCATCAGCTCGTAGCTTTCCAGGCTTTCCGAGTCGACAATCGTGCGGGGCAGGTCGCCATCGGGGATGGGCATGTCGCGGCGCTTGATGATCGCGCGGGCGCATTCGTACCAGTACGCCTCGGTGTTGTTGGCAACCGGCGCACTGATCAGGTGCAGGGCGGTTTCTTCACCCAGCCGCTTGATATCTTCCGGCGTAAGCATGCCCGCCAGCTTGATTTGTTCGGACAGATCCACAGTGCGCAGCAGCTTGCGCCAGCGCTCGGGGATGGCGCGCAGGGTGGCCCATTGGGCCAGCTTGTCTTCGAGTGTGCCGGGCAGCAGTGCCAGCGATTGGGGCGTAGGGGCAATGTAGGCAAAGCCGATGTCGGTGTTTTCTGCTTCAGTCGCGATGCGGATCACTTCTAGATTGGCTTTCGACAACGCGCCAACCAGACCCAGTTCTGAGAGACCAAAGCGCCCCGCGCGCCCGGCAATCTGCTTGATTTCGTTCGGGTTGAGTGTGCGGACGTTTTTGCCGTCGAACTTTTCCACCTCGTAGAAGCAGACGTTATCGGCGGGCAGGTTCAGGCCCATGCCGATGGCATCTGTCGCCACGCAGATTTCGGCTTCACCAGAGGCAAAGCGTTCCGCCTGGCGCAAGCGCACCTCGGGCGGCAGGTTTCCGTACACCACAGCCACCGAACGACCGTACAGTTTTTCGAGGTCGGCCTTCAATCCCAGCACAGTGCGGCGCGAGAATGCTACCAGGATGGTGCGAGCGGGCAGGTCTTCCAACGACCACGGACGGCGGGCAACCTGAAGCGGGGTCAGGCGCTCGTAGCGTTCCGTAGAGACGGAGAAGCCCAACTCTTCCGCCAGCCGCGTTACCAATGTTTCGGAGACCGGCGAGCCGACAATGTGAATCTCGGGCGCGGTGGCTTCCATGATGGCTCGCGTCCAGGCCCAACCGCGCTGGTCGTCCGCCAGCATATGGGCCTCGTCGATGATGATACATTCACCACTGCGGCGCGGGTTGAACATCTCAATCGTGGCGGCGGTGATCGTTGCGCCGGGGACGGTGATCGTCTCCTCGCCGGTGAGCAAGTTGCACAGCACGCCGCGCTTGTTCAGCGTGTCGTACACTTCGTGCGCCAGCAGGCGCAGCGGCGAAAGATACCATCCGCTGCCGGCAAGCGCCAGGTTGTTTAGCCCAGAGAAAGTTTTGCCGCTGTTGGTTGGTCCCATGTGCAGGGTGATGTGCTGTTCAGAGCGGTCACGATCCCACACGGGGAAGGCGTCGATCAACTGCTGCCGGAGCTTGTTGGCCTCAGCGCGCTCCCGGCCGCGGCCGCGCCCCCGGCCATCACCGGGCACATAATCCTCTTCGGAAACGTCGCCCCTGCCCATCACCGCTTCTAACCAGATGGGGTAACGCTCTTCCAGGATTTCGTTGAATTCATCCAAAGTCTCTGGCAGGCCCCACTGCCCGCGCACCTGATACCACATGGGATCAGTGGTGCTGAGGTGCGCTCGGCGCAGGCGGTTGCGAAGGATCGAGATAGGGATACCGGCAACGATGGCCATATCGCGAAGCTTCACGCGTGCCGCTCCGGTGATCTTTTCCAGCAGCTCACCGTTTTCGGCAGCCTGCTCTATTGCCGCTGCCGGGATACGTACCTTGCCGTCTGGGTCGCGGAAAGAGGGCAGATCGCCGGTTGCGGCGGCGCTGCGCAGTGCGTTCGAGGGGATGCCGAGCCGCTTTGCCGCCGATTCTGGCGTGTAGGTGCGGGCGATCACGTACAGCCTGCCGGATTTTCCGTGCGTGCCATCCGGGCGCATCATGGCACCGGCAAGCGGCACCAGTTTTTGCCATTCGTCGTCGTTCTTTTTTCGTTTTTCTTTATCCAGTTTCTTCTGGAAGGTCGTCTCGTGGTAATCGCGAGGCTGCACCCAGCGGTTGCCCTGGTAGTCAAAAGAGACAAATGCTTCATCCGAAAGGAGCTCGTCGATTTCGATGATCCCACCGAACTCCTGCCGGAACGCTTCTTTTGTCGCCATGTGGTTGGGGCGGCCGGAAAGCCACAGCATCACATCCTGGCGCGCTTGCATACGGCGCTGATTTTCATCCTGCGTCGTGTTATTTTGTTTTTTTGGTTGGCGGGTTGTTTCCAATTTCTTCTTCCTATTGTTCGCTTTTTTGTCCCGGCTTGCTCAAGCAGGTACAAAAAAACAAACGGGTTTCACAATGTATAACCAATATTGCATAAGATTGCGACCAAATACTATACAACATTTTCCTCCGATTGGTTAGGGTTATTCCCTACGGGTGTTTCAGCTCTTTGGGCATTTTCCGAGTTACACGGTGATTCGCAAAGTACCTCACACTTCTTGGGGTTTTGGGGCTCCGGAGTTGTAAAGCAACCCCGGAGCCCCAAAAGAAAGATTTTTCTCCCCTCCCCGCGGCGCTTTTGCCGCCGGGAGGGGCCGGGGGAGGGCTCTTCTGGCTTGCGCCAGGGCTATTCGCTTACTTTGCGAATAGCCCTGTTCCGAGTTAGGGCATTGCTTGTAATGTGTATAGATTGGGTTTATGATAGGGCCACGAGGGCCAGATAAACATAGGGAGGAATACCAACCTGGACGAGCATACCGAACGAAAAGCAGCATCAAAGCACGTGATCGACAGCGACAAGCCGCTCTCACGCTCGCTGTTATGGGATATCCAACGACGTTATTTTGAGGATCAGGGCATCGAAGCCTGGCGCGGCAACATCGTGCCGAGCTATATCACCAGTAACCCGCACATTGCGCACAGCTACGCGCGGGTGGTCATCGGCTACCTGCGCGATCACCTGCCCGCGCTGGACCCCAGCCAGCCGGTGTATATCGTGGAGCTTGGCGCGGGCGGCGGGCGCTTTGGCTTTTACTTCATGCGCAGCTTTATCAGCCTGCTCGAGCAATCGCCGTTCCCAGATCTCAACTTCTGCTATGTGTTGACAGATCTGCCGGAGCTGAATGTGCAGTTCTGGCAGGAGCATCCATCGTTTCAGGAATGGATTGCCGCAGGGAAGCTCGATTTTGCCCGCTTTGATGCCGGCGCTGACAGCCAGATTGCGCTTCGCCACGCCGGGCAAACCATCACCGCCGGGTCACTGAAAAACCCACTGATCTTCATCGCCAACTACTTCTTCGACAGCATTCCTCAGGATGTTTTTCACATAGAAGAGGGGATGATCAAAGAAGTGCTGATCAACCTGACCTCGCACCAGCCCGAACCAGATCCCACGGTGACCGGTGTGCTGCCCCGGTTGATGATCCATTTTCGGACGCAGGAGAGCGATACTTCCGCGTACTACCATGACTCCGAGTTGGATTCGATCCTGGAGCAGTACCGGGGGCTGGAGAACAGCTACCTGCTGTTTCCCGCCGATGGCATACGCCTGATGCGCGGGCTGATCGACCTTACCGGCGGGCGCATGTTAATGCTGTGCGGTGATTTTGGACTGTGGAGCAAGGAGGAGTGGGATCACAACGGCTCGCCAGACGTGCGCATCCACGGCTCGATCTCGATGGAGGTCAACTTCCATGCGCTAGGGGCCTTCGTGCAGAACCAGGACGGGGCGTATCTTGCCCCGTCGTTCCACACCCAGTATCTCACCGCCTGTGCCTTCCTCATCGGTGAGACTCCAGGCGGCTACACCGAAACTCGGCTGGCATTTACCGAAGCGATTGACCGCGGTGGCCCGAACGACTTCTTCCTCGTCAAGCGCGGAGCAGAGCGGGCTTATTCGGTGATGACCCTCTCTGAAATGCTCGGCTTCATGCGCTTTAGCGGCTGGGACCCACACCTGTTCCTCGATGCTTTTGATGATCTGCTTGAAAAAATCGCCGATGCCGGCCCATCTGATCGAAAAGAACTGGCGCGCTCGGTGCAAGAGGTGTGGGCCAACTACTATCACCTGGGCGAAGCACGCGATCTCCCGTTCAATTTGGGCATCATCCTGTTCCGGCTGGGGCTTGCAAAAGAAGCGCTGCCCTACTTTAACCAATCGCTGGCCTATTATGGCCCTTCGCCGGTCACGCTCTACAATTTAGCCCTGTGCCAGACGCAGCTTCGCGAGTTCAGAACCGCCTGGAGCCAGGTGAAGAAGGCGCTGCTAATCGACCCGGCCTTTGAACCGGCGCTCGCGCTGGAGAAAGAACTGCTAAAGAACCAGCCGGGACTAAAGAACTGGCCTGTACAGCCGGCGGAGTGATGGAAATCATTTTGTGTGTTTGTGGTGCGCGGCTACGCTTCGCACCACAAACACACAAAATGATTTCTGGGCAAGAAGAGGTTTTGATGGAACTGCTCGAGCGGGATTTGCCTGCCGCATGGATCGATGAAGCCTTCACACGTGCGAGCGGCGGTGAAGGCTCGGTTGTGCTGGTTGGCGGTGAAGCGGGGATCGGAAAAACGACATTTGTCCAGGCGTATACCCAGGTACGGAGCAAACACGCGCGGGTGCTGCTGGGTGCGTACTGCCTGCCCGATATTCACAGCCGCCTGCTGACGCCAGGCCGCTTCGTAACACACGACAGCGCTTCCGATCTGGTAGCGAAGTTCGACCAGTGGTTTGGGAAGAGCAGTGATATCACTGTGGAGCACAGCCGGGTGGATCTGGTGGGCGAGCGGTTGAGCATCTTCTATCGCTTCCGGCTCTACGAGCAGGAGGAGTGGTTCGTTGTCGAGCAGCCACTCTACTGCACCATGCAAGATGGCCGCATTGCCCGCCTGGATCTGCTGTGTAGCGGCTTTCAGCCGGTGGAGCAGGGCGAGACTGCCACATCTCTGACCTCGCGGAAGGTCGGTGAACAGCAGACAGACAGCCCAGCACTGCTCGAAATATACACCGGAGCAGCTGGCAGCGAATCGACCTGCGCGGTGCTTACCCCAGCGATCAAGATGAAGCTGCGCGAGATGGAATCGGGGCAAGTGCTGGAGGTGCGTGTCGATGATACATCGGCCCGCGGTGATATCGAGGCATGGTGCCGCCTCTCGGGCAATCAATTGGTAAACGTCAGCGAGAGTTCCTTGCAAAACAAGGGGCAGGTGTTGAACTTTTTTGTCAGGAAAAAGTAAAGGAGATAGGAAGAAAATGGCAAAGCTATTGATCAACTGCACGCATGGACGTGAAGACGCGGAACGGGCGACCCTCTCATTCGTGGTTGGCAACGTGGCTGCCTCTGCCGACCAGGAGGTGGTGGTGCTGCTGACCATTGAGGGGGTATGGAATGCTACCCCTGCCTACACGGATGAAATCTGCAAAGAAGGTTTTCAGCCGCTGCGCGAGGTGATGCAGTCTTTCATTAACAACGGCGGGCAGATTTGGGCCAGCGGGGCATGTGCCAAGCCGCGTGGAATCACCGAGGCAGACCTTGTACCGGGAGCAAAAATTGTCAGCGCCGCGAATGCGGTCGAATACCTGGCATCCGGCGCGGCCTCGTTGAGTTTTTGATACAGAGTGCGGGGTCGGGCCAACAACGGGTGGAGCGTTCCACGCGTTGTTATTTTTATGGGTAGGCATTCTTTGATGTTAAACAGCGCCTGCTCACCGGTAACCAAATGGGTGTGTTTCAGTTTGTTGGTGGGTTGGGGTATGGGGGCATAGGTA
>JAEYTI010000163.1 GCA_023434145.1 Chloroflexota bacterium
CTGTTTCTTTCTCCCCGCCCCAAGCTTGGGGCGGGGTCGGGGGTGGGGTTGACTTTGGAAAAGCCATAATGAACCTTCATATAAGGAGGAAATTTTTAACATTTAACGGTAAAATTGGAACGTTAACAATTTGTACCGCAACTTTTCCTCCTTCTCATGGAGAAGGAAAATCGTAACTGCTCAGGTTGGACGGGTTTGTGTGTTTTGTGCGGGAGTAGCGCATCTACTCCCGCACAAAACACACAAACCCGTACCCGGCTGAGTAGTTACGGAAAATCTATGGATAGGTGAGACAGTTAGAAATGGCAATTCGCGAAATCGTGTTTACCCCTGATCCGGTTCTGCGGCGGAAAGCGCGCAAAGTCACCAGCATCGATAAAGACTTGCAGGCCCTGATCGACGATATGATCGAGACCATGCGCCAGGCGCCCGGCGTGGGCCTCGCCGCGCCCCAGGTGGGCATCTCAGAACGACTGGCGGTGATTGAATATGGCGATGACGAGGACGAATCGGTCCCCAAGAAGCTGGTTGTGTTGATCAATCCAGAGATCGTTGAGGCCTCTGAAGAAAAGGTGGAAGGCGTGGAAGCCTGCTTATCGATCCCCCGCATGGTGGGGGAGGTGGAGCGGCACGATCGCATTGTGGTGAAGGCGCTGAACCGCCACGGCAAACCGGTGAAGATGAAGGTAAAGGGATGGATGGCCCGCATCTTCCAGCACGAAATCGACCATCTCGATGGCGTCCTGTTTACCGACCGTGCCAAGAAGGTCTGGCGCGCCAGCGACGAAGAAATCGTCGAAGATAACGTTTAGTATGCGCAGGAAGCGAAGGAATTTCGCTTCCTGCGCATACTCTGGAAAAATCGTGTGCCCCCATGCACCTGAATCATCTTTCGCTCACCAACTTCCGTGCATTTACCCGCCTGGACATGGATGTCCCCAGGCGGACTTTGTTGCTGGTGGGCGATAACGCGCAGGGCAAAACATCCATCCTCGAATCAATCTACTACCTGGCGACGTTTACATCGTTCCATGCGCAGAACGACCGCCAGTTGATCAACTTCCTGGCGGCGCAAGAGCCGCTGGCAGTCGCCCGGCTGGTGGCAGATTTCCGCAGCGGCGGCAAGCAGCGACACCTGGAAGTGCGCCTGATCCAGGAAGGCACGGGGATCAACGGCAGCGCACGCCTGCGCAAAGAGATCCTGCTGGACGGGGTGAAGCGCACCATCCACGAGGCCATGGGCGCATTCACCGCGGTGATCTTCCTGCCGCAGATGACGCGCGTGATCGAAGGCGGCCCCGAAGATCGCCGCCGCTACCTCAACCTGGCCATTTCGCAGACCATCCCCGGCTACTCGCAGGCGCTGAGCGAATATGCTCAGGCGCTTTCGCAGCGCAACGCCCTGCTCAAGCAGCTCGCAGATCGGGGCGGCGACCCGGAGCAGCTCATCTACTGGGATACATTGCTAACCGAGCGCGGCGCGATGATTATCCATGCCCGTATCTCCGCGATCGCAGAGATGGAGCAGATTGCCGCTCGCATCCACCATCGCCTCACGCACGCACAAGAGATCCTGCGCTTCGTCTACCAGCCCGCCTATGACCCGGTCGTGCAGCCAGAGGGCCAATTTGCCCTGCCGCTGCAAACGCCGATCAACCGCTCAGGGTTCAGCCAGGAGCGCATTCGAATGGGCTTTATGCAGCGCCTCGCCGAACTGCGCCGTGAGGAAGTTGCGCGCGGGGTAACGACCATCGGACCGCACCGCGACGAACTGCGCCTGATCAGCAATGGCATCGACTTGGGCGACTACGGCTCGCGCGGGCAGGTGCGTACTGCCATGCTCTCACTCAAGCTGGCCGAGGTGACCTGGATCAAGAACAAAACCGGTGAATGGCCGATTCTGCTGCTGGACGAGATCCTGGCCGAGTTGGATACCCAGCGCCGCGCTGATCTGCAAACCTACCTGCTGGAATACGAGCAGACTATGCTCACCACCACCGACCTGAATCTGTTCGACCCGGCTTTTGTGCAGCAGGGGACGATGTGGCGGGTGGCGCAGGGCATGGTGCACGTGCCAGAGAGTTCATCGTAGTATGGATAAAAAAATAACCCCATGGGGTTATTTTTTTATACATACTACGATGAACTCTCGTAAAGCCGGGTAGTTTGTTTTGCAAAGTCGATGATGCTGTAGCGCAGTGCCAGCGGCAAGAGCACTTCTACCGCCGCGCCCATTCCCAGCAGGTGCGCGCGGGCTGATTCAAAGGTCTCAAGATCGATCGTGAGGGTTACCCAGCCATCCGCGTCATACTGCCCTCGCTCCTTCCACGCCTTTGCCCGCGATCCAAAATAGAGCGGCAGAAGCGGGATCGCGGCGGGAGATACGCGCACGGTGACCGGATATGTCCCGCGCTGCTTTTCGTGCGTCTCGCACCACTTGCGCCAGTAGTCGGCGAGATCAAACCCCGGCAGGCGGTTGAATGTTTCGCCTGTCTCGCGCACATCCGTCAGATCAGAGACGCGGTGAACGTTCAGATAACCTTCTTGCATCACGACCGCGTACCAAATTCCCCCCTTTGCTACCAGAGCATAGGGTTCAACCAGCACATCGTCGATCGCAATGCCCATGATAATGCGATATGAGAACCGAAGACGCTGATTCTTCCACACTGCCTGTTGAATCACGTTCAGATGCGGCACCGGTTCATCCGCATGAAAGCCCTCCCACTCGATCAGGACCCTGTTCTGTGCCTGTTCTTCGCTGTGACGGCGCGCGGCAGGCAGGGACGCCGAAAGCTTGAGCAGCGCGGAGCGCAGTTCATTGCTGATTCCCAGCTTTTCATAAGGTGAAGGCACGCTGAGGGAGAACAATGCATTGAGCTCTTCGTCCGTCATGCCGGTCAGGTTGGTTCGGTAGCTGTCGAGCAGGGCAAAACCGCCGCCCGGACCATGCTCGGGGTACACCGGCACCCCAGAGATGCACAGTGCGTCGATATCACGATAGATGGTGCGCTCGGAAACGCCAAATTCCTCCGCCAGCGCCTGGGCAGTCATCCGCCCGCGCGATTGGAGCAGCATCAGGATGGAAAGCAAGCGGTCAGCACGCATAGGTAGCCCACATATCGTATCGAACTTCGTAATGGATCGTTTTGCGCGAATGACCAGATTGTCCGCACAAAACAATCCAAAAATAAAAGCGGAAACTGAAAAAGTCTTTCTCATTGTAGCAGAAAGACTGACAAAAGATGTCAGGCATTAGCGGGATAATACAATCAACGGCCCGCGGGAAAAATCAAATCTCTGACGAGAAAAGGATCGCTGCTATGCCTGAACTGGATGTACGAATTGTGAAGCTTGACCCTATCCGTGTTGCTTCCGCTTACGGCTTTGGCCCAGGCCCCGAACCGATTGCCTGGGATAAGCTGACCGCTTACATGAAAGAGACCAATCTGCTCAACGATGGGCAGCCGCACCGCTTCTTCGGCTTCAACAACCCAGATCCCTCCCCCGGCAGCCCAAACTACGGATACGAGCAGTGGGTTACCGTCGGCCCAGATGCCGCGCCGGGTAAAGAAGTGGAGATCAAAGAATTTGGCGGTGGGCTGTATGCCGTCACCCGCAGCACCCTGGCGCAAATCACCGAAACCTGGCAGGCGCTCTTTGCCTGGCGCGAGCGAAGCAACCACCCCTTCGGCAGACACCAGTGGCTCGAAGAAGCCATCCATTTCGACCCGATGACGCCGGTCGATGCGCAGGGCCCCGAAAACATGGTCTTCGACCTGTATATGCCGATTACCGAGTAGCTCTTCTAAATGATGGGGGACAGCTCATGAGCTGTCCCCCATCATCAAAACTCCCTTTGAAACTGTTCAGCCGCAAGAGCTTTTTTCTCTGAATCGCGGGCTTCGCCCACCTCCCAAGAGTGTTGGGGGAGTTTTGCAAACGCTTCACGTTTGCAAAACTAGCCTTCCTCTTTTTTTGCTCCCGAAGGGAGCGATTCAAAAGCAGTGGCCCGACAGGGCTGAGCAGTTACCTCCCATTTATAATAGACAGGGGCTGTCCAAGTGATATTTTTGGACAGCCCCTGTTTGTTTTTAAAGCGGCTTCTTGGTGGGAATGCCGACCCGTCGTGGGTAATTCGCGGGGGTCGCGGCGATCTTATCGATAATCACCAGATAGCGGTCCTCGGCAACGCCAGGCAGATCCACCTTCACGAGCTGGCGCAGCTGCCCGCCGAGCAGCTTAATCGCTCGCTCGCTGGCCTGGGCTTCCACCGGGCCGCTGTCGCCTTTTTGGGCCAACACGCCGCCACCCACGCGCACCAGCGGCAGCAGATATTCCACCAAAATAGGCAGGTTGGCAACCGCCCGTGCCACTGCCCAATCGTACCGCTCGCGGTGTTGGGCGATCTGGCCCACCTCTTCGGCGCGCGCCTGCAATACCTCTACCTTTTCGAGGCCCAGGGTTTGCACCACGTGGCGGCAGAACTCAACCTTTTTTCCCACCGATTCCACCAGGGTCAGAGCGAGGGATGGTTGCAAAATTTTCAACGCGATGCCCGGGAACCCAGCCCCTGTTCCAACGTCTATTAAACTGGAGGGCGGGTTGTCACGCCAGGCCAGTACGCAGGTGAGCGAATCGAGAAAGTGCTTGGAGCGAATTCCCACCGGTTCGCGGATAGCCGTCAGATTATGGCGCGAATTCCAGTCCATCAATTCGGCTTCGTAGCGTTCAAAAGCCGCGAGCTGACGTGGCGTCAGCCGCAGCCCGAGCAGTTGCAGGGCGTCTTGGGCGAGTTTTTCCATGAGTTCCAATATTGATCACTGAATTCGCGCTTTGCGAACCCGAGTTCGGGCGGCTTGTAGTTCCATTATAGCGGTGTTGGCACAAATCGTGCTACCGCAGCTATGCAATACATCGAGTGATTCCGCCACATTGGTGACTACCCTGGTTCTCGCTGGGAAGTCGGGCGCGAAATCATCTATAATCTTGATAAACCTTACACTTGGATTAAGGGTGTTTGTTGTTGGACGGCTTGGCTGCCCAACAACAAACACCCCCGGATTCTGTTATCCTGAACCGACGTTAATTTACGACAGATGATGAAGAACGATCTGCCCGAACCGAACAATGGAATGGGGAAATTATGAAATCCCGCACGATGCTCTTACTCATTGCGCTCCTCGGTCTTGTCTTAATCCTGCTTGCCGCCGGCGGCAGCTACCTCCAGCGTTCTTGGGGCTTGTTTACCGGCGCCATTGTACCAGCAGAAGAAAATGCCGCCGAGAAGTCTCCCGACAGCCAGGTATCCATCCCCATCGTGGAAAATAGCCAGGGCACCCCAGTATCCCCCTTTGCCGCTCCGCAATGGATCGATCTGCCTGATTGCGCCTACCAGCCGGAAGGTGCCGCGGAATGGAACCGCCGCGCGGACGAAGCCAACATCACGCGGCGGGTGGCTCTAATTGCGCCCGACCTTGCCGCGAAAGGGCTCATGCCTCAGGCAGAAGGCAGCGCGGATCTTACCGCCCTGGCGGTGAACGTCGCTACCGGAAGGCTCAGCCGCGCCACCGAGATCCAGTTGGAGGCTGTGCCAGGCGTAACAACAGTCGGCGAGCTGCTCGATCGGATCGAAGAGGCGCAGGGCCAGCCGCAACCAGAACTGGTGGAAGCCGCGCAGCAGGTGCGGGCGGGGGCAGCCATCACCCGCCCGGTTTGCGCGCAAATGGTGGTGACGAATGCGCAGAACCAGCCCCAGCAGGTAATGTGGGCCGGCGATGGTGTAGCTGCCCAGGGGCTGATCCCACAGGCGGCGGCTGCTCCGCAAGAGGGTGCATTGGCTTCGTCCGACTCCCTGCCGCCTACCGTCATGGATACCGGAATTGCCTCGCCAAACGGGGAATGGGCAGCCTTCACCAGCGTTGGCTGGGAAGCCGGCGGGCCGGTCTTCTTGCAGAATTTTGCCACCGGAGCGCGGATCAACCTGATTGAGCAAATGAACCGCGAGATAGCAGACAATCTGCTGCCACAAGACGCCTGGTGGGATGTGATCGGCTGGCTGCCTGACAGCAATCAAATTGTGATCAGCCCGGCGGATGCTGGTTCCCTCTATATCGTGCCGGTTTCTGGCGGTCCTTTCCAGGCGATCGGCCTGCCCACCGGTGGTGAAGGCGGCGGGCGCGTGGTGGGGCTCGCGCCGGATGGCAGGCAGTTTGCCTACTTCGCGCTCGGGCAGGGCGACGTACAATCGCTAACCATTCATGATTGGACGACCGGTGAAAGCCGCACCCTGCTAAATGTGCCCGTTAACGAAGGCATTCTACACTACCCGCGCTTCTCGCCCGATGGCAGCACGATCGCGTTCGTGCAGCAGAAAGGCCACCCGCTCACCGGGGTGACAGAAGCGATCTGGCTGATCTCCGTGGAAACAGGCAGCGCCACCAGGCTGATCGAAGGCGGGTTGGGACTGTCCGTTCCCACCTGGTCGCCGGATGGCGCATTTCTGGCTTTTACTCGCAAAGATGTGGATCAGCCAGACGTTGTAACAGAGGGGGTTCCCTCGCAGCCGCAGCGCAGCAACGTGTGGGTTGCCTCTGTGCCGGATGGCAAAATCTGGCAGGTGACGCAGTTAGACGGGCAGGCGCGCAGCCCCGCCTGGGCCGCCGACAGCGCCACCCTGGGGTTTGTGACCCATGGCGGGCAGGTGGGAATGGTAAACATCAACCGCCCCGGTGAAGCCTGGCTCGCGGCTGAAACGTCTGCCCAGCTTCCGCTGTATACCAGCGTTTTCTTTGTTCCATAAAGGGGCAGCCATGATCAAAAAGACCCTTCGCTGGCTGATACCGCTCCTTCTTCTGGCAGCAATTCTGTTCCTGCTCCGTCCGGCAGCCACGCTCGCCAAGCCGTCCGGTGCTGGGAAAAGCTTCGTGCAAGCCACACCAGAGCCGCTAACCGATTCCGCTTCGCTGGCGATCGGCGTCTTCCGCAACCCGGTTGTAAACCAGGGTGTTATTTCCGGCTATTTCGATCATGATTCGAGAAGTGGATCCGTGGTGTTCTACGACGGGCGGCGCAGCAGCGGCTCGAACTACGGCTTCTACTTCTCCTGCCCCTCGGTAGGCATGTGGGATTATGTTGGCTGCCTGGACCCCGTGGCAGGAGAAAGCGCCTGCGCCAACAACCGAGAGCTGTGGTACGACAACCATAAGGGCATCGATTACGAATACACCACTTTCTGGCATACCGGCGCGGTCTGCGATTTGGGCCGCTTCACCGGCATCACTGCGCCCGTCTACGCTCCCGCCGCGGGCAGGGTCTTTATGGCTGGCACCGATCCGGCGCGCCCGGCAAACGGCTGGCACATCCGCATGAAGCACGACCTGAACGGCAACGGCAACTACGATGACGACAACTTCCGCTCCATTTACCTGCATTTTTCTCCGAATGGGCTGGCAGTGTCGCCGGGGCAGAACGTCAGCGAAGGCCAGTATCTTGGGCTGGGTGGCTCCACCGGATATTCCTCCTCGCCCCATCTCCATTTCGAGGTGCAGCGCTCATTCAACGGCTTTCAGACCTACTACTCTGCGGACCCATACGGCTGGCAGGGCGCGGGGACAGACCCGTGGCCCTATACCAACGAGGTGCTGTGGAAGGTGGCCCAGCCGCCTACCGCAACCCCTCCAACACCCTCTCCACTGCCCAAAAGAGCATGGCTCCCCATGATTGCCTCAGCGCCTTTACCGGTGACCTGTTCAGCGTGCGGCGAACGCCTGCAAAATGGGGGCTTCGAACAGCAGGAAGCTAACTGGATGGTGCAAGGCGTAGATGTAATCACCAACAACAGTGACCCTTACCTTCCGGCGGGTGTCAGTGCTTATGCTGGCTCCTGGTTCGCGTGGTTGGGTGGACGCAGCAATGCCAATGACAGGGTATCCCAAGAGTTCACCGTTGGGCCGCAAGCCATCAGCGCACGGCTGCGGTATGTGATCCGGTTCGATACGCGAGAGGCGTCTGGCAGCCCGCCCTACGACTATATATTTGTGCGCCTGCGTGGTGCGAACGGAGAACTCCTCGCCCAGCTAGAAGCGTGGGACAATGCTTCTTCGCCGCAAGGCCAGTGGATCGCGCGCGAGATCGCCCTACCGAACCTGTCTTCGTGGGCGGGCCAGCCAGTTCGTATCAGCTTCGAAGCCACCACCGACGGCTCGCTGACCACCAATTTCTACGTTGATGAAGTTTCGGTGTTCGCGCAAGCACCATAGGTTCTGTGGATAACAAAAGTTATCAAAACTGGTCCTAGATTAATGAAAATTAACCTCTTGACAAGCTGAGACGCTTTTGTTACACTCTCCTAGGTTGACCTGAAAAAGGTCGACAGAATCTGAGATTAGGACGGGATTGAATGAGCAGATACACACCAATCATCACCAAGAGGAGCGCGAGCGCCGTCGAATGCGGCGGTTTCGCTGTTTCCTTGTCGGAGTGTACCTGCGCATAAGTAAGTAGAAACCGCTTACAGAGGCCACGGTACACACCATGTTCCGTGGCCTTTTTCTTTCACCAAGCCCGCATCAGGCCACGGCGCACCAGAACCGTGGCCTTTTTGTTTGCCAGCAGATATGGTCATCATCGCAGAATTATTCGAGGAGAAGAGAATGTTTTTTGACCGCCCCTTTTGCTCCGCACTACCGCCTACCGTTCCCGACGATGTTGGGAAAACGCCTCCCCCGGAAGATATCTTCCGCAGCCGCTGCGCGGTACCGCGCTACAGAAAGCATCGGATGAACCTCGTAAGGAAGAAGCACCATGAGTAACTATCGACCCGTACCACTGTTTGAAAGCCAAAATCTTCGCCTGACACCCGTGGATCAAGAAAAAGACTCCTCGATAACTGCTGCATGGACGGTTGAGCTCGACGTCGCCGCACAGTTGCGCGAAGACCAGCCCGCCCGCCCGATGACAGCCTACGATGTGAAGAAAGTGTACGAACGGTGGCAGAAGGCCTCTGAAGAAAATGACCGCCAGTTTTTGTTTGCCATTCGACTAAGAGACAAACAGAGCGATGATAACGATCCGATCGTTGGGGTGCTGCGCATCAAAAACGTGGAATGGGTCCACGGCGCTGCCTACCTCGATCTGATTCTGGGAGACGCGCAGGACTGGCAAGAATATGCCCGCGAAGCGCTCGACCTCAGCCTGCGCTACGCCTTCGATGAGCTGGGCCTGTTCCGGGTGACAGCCGTCATTGGCGAGTATAACCAGGCGGCTTATCACCTCTTTGAGCAGGCCAACTTTACCCTGGAAGTGCGCCAGCGACAGTCTGTGTACTGGAACACGCGCAGTTGGGACAAGTTGTTCTTTGGCCTGCTCCGCCCCGAATGGAAAATGATGCAGCTGGCGGAGATGAACGCATGAACACCAACAACTTCACCGGGAAACTCGTCCGCCTGACGGCATTTGACCCCGAAAAGGACGCTGAACACCTCGCTCGCTGGAACCAGGACAGCTACTTCCAACAGCTTGCCTCCAGTGGACCAGCCAAATTGTGGACTCCGAAGGAGATGAAGGAGTGGATGGAGAAGCACGCCGACGAACTCTATAACTTTGCCATCCGCACCCTGGGAGATGACCGCATGATCGGCAACGTCGATCTTAGCGGTGTGAACTGGGTAGCCCGCGACTGCTGGGTTGGCATCGGCATTGGCGCGCGGGAGGATTGGGGAAAGGGCTATGGCACTGACGCGATGAACCTGATCCTACAGTTCGCTTTCGAGAACCTGAACCTGAACCGCGTCTCGCTGACCGTGTTCGAATACAACGAGCGCGCGGTTAATTCGTACCGCAGGGTAGGTTTTGCGGAAGAAGGCCGCTTGCGCCAGTGGATGCAGCGCGGCGGCGAGCGTTACGATCTCATCTTTATGGGCGTGCTGCGTGAAGAATGGGAAGCCGCCCGAGCACGGGCGGCAGCCGAAAAAGAAGTGGAGACGGCATAACCCTAACGGTCCGCCGAACCCTATCAGCCACCCGATATCGACGAGTATGAACTGCAATCTGTAATCGATTTAATGAAAACAAGGAATATTTGGATATGGACACCTTAACCAACACTCAATACATCATCCAGCCGGAAGAACTGGCCACCCAACTGCCCGCCGGGTATACCGCCCGCCCCGTTACGATGAGCGACCTGGAAGCCGCGGTCGATCTGTTCAACCGCTACTCGCGTGCAGTAGAGGGTGTCGACCAGATCACCGTGGAAAGCCTTCGCCACGAATGGGAAATGCCTGTCTTCAACATCGAGACCGATACTATGGCCGTGTTTACCGAAGATGGGCAGATTGTTGCCTACAACGAATTCTATGCGAGCGCGCCGTACGTCCGCTATCATAGCTGGGGACTGACCGATCATGCGCACCAGGCCCGCGGGCTAGGCTCCTTTCTGGTGGAATGGATGCAGGAGCGCGGGCGAAGAACTTTGGAAAAAGCCCCCGCGGATGCGCGTGTAACGCTGGGCCAGTCGTTCAATCACAAGGTCGAACCGGCGGGCCGCCTGCTGGCAGCCAACGACATGAAGATGGTGCGCAACTTTTACACTATGCAGATTGATTTTGATGGTGATCCACAGCCAGCCAACCTGCCGAAAGGCATCACCATTCGCACAGTGGAAAACGACGACGATTTCCGCGCAGCCGTCCATGGTGTGTACGAATCATTCCGCGACCACTGGGGTATGGTTGACGAACCGTTCGACAGCTTTCTCAAGCGCTGGAACGAAAACGTGAAGACCGATCCCAAGTTCGACCAGTCGCTGTGGTTTCTGGCGATGGACGGGGACGAGGTAGCCGGGGTTTCGCTGTGCTGGGATCACATCGACGAGGACCCAGAGCGCGGATGGGTGGGCTCGCTGGGCGTGCGCCGCCCGTGGCGCAAGCACGGTCTGGGATTGGCCCTGCTCCAATACTCGTTTGTAACGCTGGCAAAGCGCGGCAAACCGCGCGTGGGCCTGGGTGTTGATGCCTCTAGCCTCACAGGCGCTACCCGCCTGTACGAGCGGGCCGGCATGCGCGTTGTGCGGCAGTTCGACGTGTACGAAATCGAACTGCGCGCCGGTAAGGATTACACCACGCAAACAGTAGAAGAATAGACTTTGACAAACGGGCTGCCCGGGCATCTGGGCGGCCCGTTTCTATAGGCAAATATGCGAATTGCTCAGCCGTATGGGCTGAGCAATTCGCATATTTGCGCTATTGACAATTCTCCAAAATCCTGTAAAATCCTATTGGTGTATAAAATACACAAAGTCGGCGGACGCTGCAGACACCTTACCCAATCGTCCGCTTTTCTTTCACAGACAAGTTAGTGTTATTCTTACACAAAGGAGAGGTTATGAACCCCAATACCCTTACGCAACAGGCGCAACCATTCCTCGGTTACCTGGAAGAATGGCTGAAAGCACTTCCGGCCCTGCCGCTGGCAGAGGCTGCGCCAACCCCCACCAAAACAGCCATCATCTCGGTCGATGTGATCGAGGGTTTCTGTTACCGGGGGCCACTCAGCAGCCCGCGCGTTGCCGAAATCGTGGAGCCTATCGCCCGGCTGTTTGAGCGCGCCTGGAATTATGGCGTGCGGAATATCGTGCTCACGCAGGATTCGCACGAACCGGAGGCGGTGGAGTTTGCCCAATGGCCACCCCACTGCGTGCGCGGTACCGAAGAGGCTCAGACGGTTGCCCGCTTCCGAGCGCTGCCGTTCTTTGACCAGATGGCTGTGTTCGAGAAAAATTCGATCCATTCCGGGATCAGCACCGGTTTGAACGAATGGCTGGCGGAGCATCCTGAAATCGACACGTTCATTGTCACCGGCGACTGCACCGACTTGTGTACTTACCAGCTCGCCATGCACTTGCGGTTGGACGCAAATGCTCGCCAGCTCGAGCGCCGGGTGATCGTGCCCGCCAACACCGTGCAGACCTATGACATGCCGCTGGAAACCGCCCGCGAAATTGGCGCGATGCCCCACCCTGGCGACCTGCTCCACGCAGTTTTCCTCTATCACATGCAGCTCAACGGCATCGAAGTGACCGCCGAGATTTGCTAAGAATCGCTTCCGAATTGTTTTGTACTTGTTGTTTGTGTGACCATGGTCACACAAACAACAAGTACAAAACAATTCGGATAACTCTTTAATGCATCATGAGAGGTGCTCAATATGACTACATCAACGCTGACCTTTGAAGAAGCAATCAACCACATCGGATTTGGGCGCTTTCAGACCAGGCTTATGGTGCTATGCGGGCTGGGCTGGGCCGCAGACGCAATGGAAGTGCTGCTGATCTCATTTGCCCTGCCCGCGATTATCGTCGAGTGGGGTCTGACGACCCAACAAGCTGGGCTGCTTTCCACCGCCATCTTCCTCGGTATGCTGATCGGCGCCTGGGTATGGGGCCGCCTGAGCGACGTGATCGGTCGGAAGATCGGTTTCGTCAGCACCATCGCCATCGACTCGATCTTCGGCTTCCTGTCGGCCTTCGCGCCCACGTTCGGCTGGCTGGTGTTCTTGCGCGCCATGACCGGTTTTGGCGTGGGCGGCACCCTGCCGGTGGATTACAGCATCTTCGCCGAATATTTGCCCAGCGAGAAGCGCGGGCGCTATCTGGTTCTGCTGGAATCTTTCTGGGCACTGGGCGTGCTGCTCGCCGCCGGGTTGGCCTGGCTGATCGTGCCGCGATTCGGATGGCGCGTGCTGCTGGCTGTCTCCGCGGTGCCGGGCCTGATCGTGTTCCTCATCCGTCGTGGGGTACCCGAATCACCACGCTTTTTGCTGGTGAATGGGAAAACCGAAGCCGCGCAGAACGTTCTTAAACAGGTAGCGGCGGAGAACGGCCGCCCCATGCCCGATCTGCGCCTGAAGCCGATTGAGAAAAAAGCCGCCGTATCCCGCACATCCGACCTGCTGAAGCCCGGCTTGCGCCGCACTACCCTGCTGCTGTGGCTGATGTGGTTTGCCATCTCGCTGGGCTATTACGGCGTGTTCACCTGGCTGCCGAGCTTCTTCCGATCCAGCGGCATGGAACTGCTGCCCGTCTACCAGAACACCTTCATCCTGGCGCTGGCGCAGCTTCCGGGCTACTTCTCCGCCGCCTATCTGGTGGAAAAGTGGGGCCGCCGCCGCACGCTGGCCTTCTACCTGGTTGCAAGCGGCGTGTTCACTTACCTGTTCGCGCTGGCAAACACAATTAATATGCTGGTTGCGATGGGTATCTGGATTTCGTTCTTCACCCT
Source organism: Chloroflexota bacterium (assembly GCA_023434145.1). Classification (GTDB taxonomy): domain Bacteria; phylum Chloroflexota; class Anaerolineae; order Anaerolineales; family Anaerolineaceae; genus DSYU01. The sequence continues at coordinate 13,281 of JAEYTI010000163.1, forward strand.
GGGCGCGTGGGGCGCGCTGTATGCGTACACGCCCGAGGCCTACCCAACCAACCTGCGCGGGACGGGCATGGGCGCGGCATCCGGTTGGACGCGCATCGCCGGCGCGATTGCTCCCATCCTTGGCGCGGCATTGATCGGCAGTACGCTTGGCGGCGCCTCGCTTGCGCTGCCGTTAACGGTCTTCGCCGTGTGGTTTGTGATCGGCGGTGTAGCCGCGCTGGCCCTGCCGAAGGAAACCAGCCAGCGCCCGCTGGCGGATACCTTACGCGAGTAGGAATCGACTTTGTATGATGGAGAGGCCTGCCTCTCCATCATACAAAGTCGAAACCATATGCTTTGACAAACCCCTGCTTTCTGTGTCAAAATGAGGTGAGATGCTCGTCTCTATCCCAAAAATATTTTTGTGTTTGTGGTGCGCGACTACATCGTGCACCACAAACACAAAACGAATATTGCGATAGGTTCTTATTCAGGCAGGGGTGAATTATGGAAAGCAATGTTTGGTTTGAGATTATCGGCTACGTGGCATCGGTGCTCGTAGCCGTTTCGTTGATGATGCGCTCGGTGCTCAAGCTGCGCGTCATCAACCTGATTGGCTCGCTATTCTTCACCATCTACGGCCTGGTGATCGGCGCGTACCCGGTAGCGGTGGTGAATTTCATCATCGTGTTGATCAACATCTACTACCTGGGGCAGATGCTCTCGACCAAAGAGTTCTTCCGCCTGCTGCCAATCCGCCCAGACTCGGAATACTTGCTGGCATTTCTGGACTTCTATCATACGGATATCCAGAAGTTCCTGCCCGGGTTCAGCTACCAGCCAACTGGGAACGAGATCACCTACTTTATCCTGCGCAATATGATTCCCGCAGGGCTGGTAATCGGCGAGGTGCGCAATGGTGACTGCCTGTTTATCCAGCTCGACTATGCCATCCCCGGCTACCGCGATTTGAAGATTGGGCGCTTTGTGTTCAAGGAGAACACGCAGGCTTTCCGCGAGCGCGGCATCCGCCGCATATACACGGCAACCGGCTCTCCAGCTCACGCGCACTATTTGGAACAGATGGGCTTCGTCCCCGAGGTGACTCATCAGGGCGAAGCAAAATTCAGGCTGGAAATTTAAACCGCAGCGGCCTCGCAAGCTCAAGGCGCAAAGGGTAACTTTCTAGAAGGTTTGCGATAGCAACACCTGTTATGATTGGAGGAACCGTGGCAAACCAAATTCGAGCTGTGCTGGAAATCGGCCCAAAAGGCAAGAAGGTGGTGGCAGTTGCGCCGGACTGGCCCGGACTTGCACGCGGGGCAGCGACTGGAGAGGCAGCAATCGAACGCCTGCGATCCTATCTTCTCCGTTATGCGCCGGTGGCCAGGCTGGCGGGGATGGAATCCGAATATTCGGGCATGGCTGGCGTTGAGGTAGTTGAGCAGTATCCAGGCACAAGCTCTACCGACTTTTGGGGCATCTCGTTTGCATTTTCAAGCATCGATCAGATGCCCATGCCGGGCGAAGAACTGGAGCGAGAACTGACCCTTCTGCGGGCTTGCTGGGCGTTTTTCGATGATGTTCGCTCGCGCGTGTCGGCGGAGATGCGGAAGGGACCGCGCGGCGGGGGGAAAGATCGGGATCGCATCGTCCGGCATACGTTAGCCTCGGAACTGGACTTCACAAAGAAGGTCGGCGTACTCACGCCTTTGGAAGCGATGCTGACCGAGGAAGGATTAACTGCGCATCGCGATGCCTATGTCCACGCAATTCGGGAGTTCCATTCTCAAAGCAAAATGGCCCGCAAGTGGCCGCTCCGGTATCTGATCCGGCACACAGCGTTCCACTTACTTGACCACGCATGGGAAATGGAAGACAAAGATCTGACAGACAAACCTGCGTGAGTATGTGAGGTATCAAGAGCCAAATCTTTCAGGAGGGTTTATGTTTGAAGATATGCAATGGTTCAACGACCCCGCCGCGTTTGAGATCCGCGACGGGCTGCTGGAGGTAAAAACCGCCTCCAAGAGCGATTTCTGGCGCAGGACCCACTATGGTTTCACCCGCGACAGCGGTCATTTCTTCTTCCAAAAAGTCCAGGGTGACTTTGTGGCCGAGATCCGCGTGAACGGGCAGTACGAAGCCCTGTACGACCAGGCCGGACTGATGCTGCGCGTTGATGAAGAAAATTGGATCAAGACCGGCATCGAGTTCTTCGATGGGCTACAGCACGCTTCTGCGGTCGTCACGCGCGAGTTTTCGGATTGGTCCGTAGCTCCGTTGGAAGGCTTCCCGGCCAGCCTGTGGCTGCGAGTCGTCCGCAAGGCCGAGGCAGTGGAGATTTTCTATTCGGTCGATGGGCAGGAGTTCCGCCTGCTGCGGGTGGCCTATCTCGTCCCCGCCGCGGTGACTCAGGTCGGCCCCATGTGCGCCTCACCCGATGGCCCCGGCTTCACCGTCACCTTCCAAGATTTCAAAATCACCCCAGCATAGAATGGAAACCAGAATGGCAAACTTCCCCACCCTCTCCGCGGACCTGTACGCAAAGCGCCTGGCCCACCCCACCGGCAGAGTCCGCATGGTGCTGGATACCGACACCTACAACGAGATCGATGACCAGTTTGCTCTGGTCTACGCCTTGCTCTCGCCAGAAAAGCTGTCGGTCGAGGCGATCTACGCCGCGCCGTTCCACAACAACCGCTCCACCGGCCCCGCGGACGGCATGGAGAAGAGTTACGAGGAGATCCTGCGCCTGCTGGAGCGCATCCACATGCCCAGCGAGGGCTTTGTCTACCGTGGATCGACCGAATACCTGACCCGCGCGGGCAAACCGGTTGAGTCGGCGGCGGCGCGTGATCTGACCTCGCGCGCCCTGGCTGCCCCGGATGATGATCCGCTGTACGTGGTGGCAATTGGGGCGATTACGAACGTGGCCTCGGCCTTGCTCATGGCCCCCGAGATCGCACGGAAGATCGTGGTCGTTTGGTTGGGCGGGCAGCCGCATCACCTGCCCTTTACCAACGAGTTCAACTTCTCGCAGGATCCGGTTGCCAGCAAACTGCTATTCGACTGCGGTATGCCCTTCGTGCAGATCCCCTGTCAGCAGGTGGCATCGCATCTGCTCACCACCAAAGCGGAACTGGCAGAGACCATTGCCGGACGCAATCCGATCTGCGACTTTCTCTACGACCGCTTCTGCGAGTACAGCAGCGATCACTTTGCATGGGCCAAGGAGATCTGGGACGTTTCAGCGGTGGCCTGGCTGCTCAACGAAGCGTGGGTGCCGAGCTACGTCGTCCCATCACCCCTGCTGGTAGAAGACGATCAAGATGACCTTACCTGGCGCCCCGCGACCGTTGACCGTCACCCCATCCGTGCGGCGTGGGTATGCAAGCGCAACCCCATCTTTAAAGATCTGTTCACGAAACTGCAAAACGCGAAGTAAAGGAGTGTTATGAAAGTCCTCTTTATCGGCGGAACTGGCATTATCAGCTCAGCATGCGCCCAACTTGCCGTGGAGCGCGGAATCGAACTATACCTGCTCAACCGTGGCAAGAACAATACGCGCCCGGCCCCCGAAGGCACAACAACCCTTCAAGGCGACATCCGCGACCCGCAGTCGGCGCGCCAAGCACTGAAGGGCATGGAGTTCGATGCAGTTGTTAACTGGATTGCCTTCACAACCGATCACATCCACACCGATCTGAACCTGTTCCGCGGGCGCACCGGGCAGTACGTCTTCATCAGTTCGGCCTCCGCCTACCAGACTCCGCCCGCGCACCTGCCTGTAACCGAATCGACCCTGCTGGATAACCCCCACTGGCAGTACTCGCGCAACAAGATCGCCTGCGAAGAAATGCTGGTGCACGCCTACCGCGAGGAGAAGTTCCCCTACACCATCGTGCGCCCTTCACACACCTACGATAAGACTCTGATGCCCTTCGAGGGCGGCTACACGGTGATCAACCGCATGCGGCAGGGCAAAAAGGTCATCGTCCACGGCGACGGCTCCTCGCTCTGGGTGATGACTCACCACAAGGACTTTGCCAAAGGTTTCGTGCCGCTGTTGGGGCATTCCGGCGCGATCGGTGACAGCTTCCACATCACCTCCGACGAGCTGCTGACGTGGGACGGCATCCATCACATCATGGCGCGCGCCGCCGGTACTGAGGCGAAGATCGTCCATATCCCCTCGGACTTCATCGCCGCGCACGATGCGGAATGGGGCGACAGCCTGTTGGGCGACAAGACTCATAGCATGATCTTCGATAATTCCAAGATCAAGCGCATCGTCCCAGGCTTCCGCGCGGAGATTCCTTTCTCGCGCGGCGCGGAGGAGATCATGGCGTGGTACGACGCCGATCCTACTCGCCAGAAGGTCGATGAAAAGCTCGACAAGCTGATGGACGAGATGATCGCGAAGTACGAGGCCATCGTACCCAAGGGATAATATGGGCCAGGAAGAACTTCACGGCGCTGCCCAGTCTCGACGGATTGAAGCGCTAGAGCGTCAGGTTGCCGACCTGCGCGCCGAAGTGGCAGCCATCCGCAAGGCAGATGGGACGCACTTCGGGGCGCAGGCAGCAGCATTACTGAGCAACCTGGCTGGTCATCCGCTGTTTGTGCTGGCGGTATCGCTGGGCGCGGGGCTGGCCTTTGCCGCGCTGGTCATCCTCGATCGCGAACTGACCGGGGGATCAGACCGGCACACCTTCTATCTCATCTACATGGTGCCAATTGCCGTTCCCTTCACCGCATTCCTGCTCGACCGGGCAAGGGCATGGCTGTTCGGTCCGCAAGCTCCCTGGCAAACCTACCTCCCGCTGGCAGTAGATTTGCCCGTGGTGGTGCTAGGCGCTGCGCGCGCGCTGATCAATGTGCCGTTCATCTCTGGACATGCGCTTTTCCTCGCGTATGCCCTGCTGACCATGCGCTCGCGCACCGGGCGGGTCCTCGCCATGATTGTGCTGGCAGAAGTGATCTACTTAAAAATCTTTGTCTGGAATGATACAACGCTGTACGGAGGCGTACTTGTCGCGACCGTGGCAGCTTTGTTGTTCCATTTTCTTAACCGGCGAAATCTCGCACACCGCCTCACGCACTAATCGCCCAAAGGGATCACGCAAAAGTTGTCAGGTTGTGGAGGGATATGCGCAGCACATCCCTCCACAACCTGACAACTTTTTCCCACACCCTCGCCCGAAGTTGCGATTGAAATAAAGATATTTCGGATGTATATTGTTCTCATTGACAATTACAACCGGGTATTGATGCGTTTATAGGAGGGAGTGCGATGGAAGAAAAGTTCCCCGGGCACGCGTATGCCGGTATCACCGATGTGACCCGCCTGGGCGTGGGGGTGGAGGCAAACGCGGTCATTCTGCACCGCTTTGCCTACCTGGAGCGGCAGATGCTGCACCTGATGGCGGGCAGCCTGATCCACGTGCCGGAATGGGAGGTCAAGTTCCTGCTGGGGCGGCACCTGTACGAAGACGCCGAGCACCACAACCTGCTGCGCAAGCGCATCGGCGAGCTGCGGCGCTCGGAACGCTCGGTAGACCACGCGCCTGACCCGGCCCTGGAAGCGCTGATCGACGAGTTCGCCCACTCGGGAGATACGATCGAGCTTTTGGCAGGGCTGTATGGAGCAATCAAACCGGCGCTGGTGGCTTCAATGCGCGCGCACCTGGAGAAGATCAACCCGCTGGTGGATTACAACACCGGGCGCGTGCTGCGGCTGATTCTGCTGGAAGAGGAAGAGCAAGTGCTGGTCGGGCAGCAATTCCTCGAATCGCTGCTGACCGATGACGCAGAGCGCGAAAAAGCAGCCGTGTGGCAGAACCATCTTTTGGCGTACCTTGCCGCGGCAGGGGGCGTGGATGGAACCATGGAGCGCACTTCCAATCTCCCCGCTCCGCACAGCGATGGGCAGCCCCACCGGCTCCCGCTTGATTCCAGGCGCGACGAGCGCTTTCAGGTCACCATTCCCAAGAACCCTGCCACTCACGTAGAAGAAACCGGCGACCGCACCCGCGAAGGGTTGGAGCAGATGATGTGGGTGCGTTTCAACGAGCTATCACCGGCGGAGACAGTAGGTGCAATCATTTACCTGGAGCAGGGCAAACCGTGGGATTTCTACTACGATCTGGCCCGACACTGCTGGGATGAAGTGCGGCACGCTGCTTTCGGTCAGGCCGCGCTGGAGGCCGAGGGCATCTCCATCACCCGCAACCCCAACTGGATCGGTTTTGCCGAGATGGCGCTCTCTTCTATGGACCCAATTGACGCTTACACCCATCTGACGGTTGCGATTGAACAGGCAGCGATGAAGTATCCACCCGGCAAGCGCCAGGAATACGAGTTCTGCCGTGACGTGGCGAAACACAAGCTTATGGCGCTGTTCCAGGATTACGATTGGGCCGACGAAGTGGTGCATTCGCACTTTGGGCAGGAGTGGGTGATCAAGAACGTCTATCACGGAGACCGGAAGGCTGCCATCGCCGCAGGGCAGGCAACCGTAGACCGCCGGGCAGCGTTCTTCTCCAAATTCATCAACGATGACGTAGGCCTGGACCCGATCTCTTTAAAATCAAAAGAGAAAGGCAGCGCCGCCGGGTATTGAAGTTATAATGGAGTTCGCTGAACTCCATGAAATTTTTTTGAAATTACAGAAGGAGCGTGCTCTGTGAATGAATTTCCCCGGACGATGGTTGGCGGTGTCAGCCTGCCGCGCTTAATTGCGGGATCAAACTGGTTCCTGGGATATTCCCACACCAGCCTCGCCAAAGATCGCTTTATCAAGGAACTGCAAACCCGCGAACGGATCGCGAACGTCCTTTCCGTTTTCCTGGAGAACGGGGTGGATGCCGTGATGGCGCCGCCCTCCGATCTGCTGGAACAGGCGATTCAGGATGCCGAAGACCGAACCGGGCAGGCGATGATTCGCATCCTCACGCCCATCTTCAATATCACCGAAGATGGTGAGCCGGGCCGCGAGCCGGAAACGATGATGGATTACTGCAAGAAGCTGAACGCCACCTTCTGCATGCCGCATCAGGCCGTTACCGACGCCCTGCTCGACCGGATGACCGGCACCATTCGCGATCTGGACAAATATACCGCCATGATCCGCGAGCGCGGCATGGTGCCCGGGCTCTCCACGCACATGCCTGAGTCGGTGGTCTACGCCGACCGCCAGGAGGCGGACGTGGAAACCTATATTCAGATCTACAACGCTGCCGGGTTCCTCATGCAGGTGGAAGCCGACTGGGTGCAGCGCATTATCGCCAATGCGCACAAACCGGTGATGACGATCAAGCCGCTAGCGGCTGGGAGACTGCTGCCCATCGTCGGCATGTCCTTCGCGTGGAGCACCATCCGCCCGCAGGATATGGTAACCATCGGCTGCACCACTGGCGATGAAGCGCGCGAGATCATCGACCTTTCGCTCAAGCTGCTCAGTCACGAGATGCCAGACGTCGAGCTCCAGCGCACACGCAGCAAGAACTCGCTGGTTTATTAAATCTGTTGTACATTTCGTTTACGTTGTGCGTTACGCACAACGTAAACGAAATGTACCATTACCTCAGGTGTTATAATGCCTGCTACATTCACGTAATGAATGCAGCAGGCATTTATGATTCTTCTCAAAATCACAGTCACCATCCTCATCGTCACCACCCTGTCCATCGTCGCGGAGCGCGTGAGCCCGCGCGCGGCGGGTATTCTGGCCGGGTACCCGGCGGGCTCGGCAATCTCACTGTTTTTCATCGGCCTGGAGCGCGGCGCAGACTTCGGCGGCCAATCGGCGCTCTACAATGTGGCCGGGATGACGGCGCTGCTGATCTTTCTCTACACCTATTACCGGGTTTCCGCCCGGGCAAACCGGTTTGCCGTGGCGGCGGGCTCTGCCAGCGCGCTGGTGGCATTCTTCGCGGCGGTGGCCCTGCTCAGTGCGCTGCACCTGCCGCCGTGGGCCGGCTTGCTGCTCACCTGCGCCGCAATCCTGGCGGCCGGGCGGCTGTTTCAGTGGATTCCCAACGCGCAGATCACAAAACGCGTGTCGCTGGGGCCGCGCGTGCTGCTGTTCCGCGCCTCGCTCTCGGCGGGTATCATCCTGCTGATCACGGGCGCGGCGCACTGGGTTGGTCCAGACCTGGCGGGTCTGTTCAGCGCCTTCCCGGCTACCGTCTTCCCGCTGGTCCTTATCATCCACACAACCTATCACGCGGAACAGGCCCATACGGTGATCAAAAACGTACCGACCGGGTTGTGGTCGTTGATTCTCTATTCGCTGACCATCTCGGTTGTTTACCCACGCATCGGCATCTTCTGGGGCACGCTGGTGGCATTTGCCATTGCCACCGTGTATCTGCTGGGGCTGGCTGCTGCCGGAGGGCGGCTGAAACCGCGTCCGCAAAGCAAGCCGGTACATTCAAGGTTATAATAAGAATCTATCCAAATATTATTTTTTGTGTTTGTGGGGGGGGGGGGGGGGGGGGGGGGGGGGGGGGGGGGGGGGG
>JAEYTI010000173.1 GCA_023434145.1 Chloroflexota bacterium
CCCCCCCCCCCCCCCCCCCCCCCCCCCCCCCCAAAACTCCTTGGAACTACATATGAGCCAAAAACAAAGGATCATCTCCATGAACGACCTCTTCGCGCAGGCACAGGAATTGTTTGAGTTCTCTCGCCAGACGCGGCGAGATCTGCACATGCACCCGGAGTTGGGCTACCGCGAGGTGCGCACAGCGGGGATTGTGGCCCGCGAGCTGGCGAGCCTGGGCATGGAAGTGACCACGGGCGTTGCTGAAACCGGCGTGATCGGCTTGCTGGAAGGATCACAGCCGGGGCCGGTGGCGTTGGTACGTTTTGATATGGACGCCCTGCCGATTGAGGAAGATACCGGTGCGGAGTATGCCTCTCAGACACCCGGCATAATGCATGCCTGCGGGCACGATGGGCACGTGGCCGTTGGCCTGACGGTGGCGCGTATGCTCGCGGCGCGGAAATCTAACCTGCATGGCGCGGTGAAGTTCGTCTTTCAGCCCGCTGAAGAGGGTTTGGGCGGCGCGGAGCGTATGATCGAAGCGGGTGTGCTCGAATCGCCAGCCGTGGACGTGACCCTGTCGCTGCACGTGTGGAACGAGCGCCCGGTCGGTTGGGTGGGGCTGGTGCCCGGCCCGCTGATGGCCGGCGCCGACGTGTTTGACGTGACCATCGAAGGCAAAGGCGGGCACGGCGCGCTGCCGCACACCACAGTCGACCCGCTGATCGCCGCCGCGCAGATTGTCTCCGCGCTGCAAACGGTCGTCTCGCGCAACGTCCCCCCGCTGGAAACGGCCGTAGTGAGCGTCTGCTGTCTAAAGGCTGGAGAAGCCTTCAACGTCATTCCGCAGCGGGCTGAGTTTGCCGGCACCTTCCGCACCTTTAACCCGGATGTGCGCAAGATTGTCGTCGAGCGCTTTGCGGCCCTCGTGCAGGGCATGGCGGAGGCATTGGGCTGCCAGGCGGATGTGAAGATCCGGCGGCTGACACCCGCGGTGATCAACGACCCAGCAGTGACCGAACGCCTGACGCGCGCCGCGCTGGTAACGCTGCCCGATATGCTGCTGGATACCACCTTCCGCACGATGGTCTCGGAGGATATGGCCTTTATGATGGAAAAGGTTCCCGGCTGCTATATGATGGTCGGCTCAGCCAATGCCAGCCAGGGGAAAGTTTACGGCCATCACCACCCCAAATTTGACATCGATGAAGCCGTACTGCCCCGCGCCGCCGCACTGATGGCTGCCGCCGCGCTAGAAATGCTGAAAGGCAAAGTATGAGCGAGAATCTGCTTGCCAACCCGCTGGAAGCCTTCCCGGTACTGCCGCCTGGAAAAGTCGTGTCCCTGGTGCCTTCCGTCACTGCCAGCCTGTTCGACCTGGGCCTGGGCGATTCTGTTGTTGGCGTAACGGATTACTGCACAGAACCTGCCGCGCAGGTGGATCGGCTGCCGAAGATTGGCGGCCCGCGAAGCCCCAACGTGGAGGCGATCAAGCAGCTTCGGCCAGACCTGGTGCTGGCCAACCGCGAGGAGAACGACCGCGAGTCGGTAGAAGCGTTGGCGGCGGCGGGGATACCCGTCTGGCTGGCCTTTCCACGCACGGTGCGCCAGGCGATTGAAGATCTGTACAAGACCGCCGAACTGTTCCGCAGCGATACTGCTCTGGCGCGCGTGCAGATGTTGGAACAAAATCTCGAGCTGATTGGGCTAACAGCGCAAGGCAACCAGCTCACACGCTATTTCTGCCCGATCTGGCAGGGTATTGAAGGGGATCAGCGCTGGTGGATGACCTTCAGCGATGATACCTACCCTGGCAGCGTACTGGAGTGGTTTGGCGGGGCGAACATTTTTGCCGGGCGGATGCGGCGCTACCCGCTGGGCGCTGACCTGGGGTTGCAGCCGGCAGAGGATGCTGGGGAACGCGACGCGCGCTATCCGCGTGTAACGCTGGAGGAGATCATCAATGGCCAGCCGGAGATGATTCTGCTGCCCGACGAACCGTTCCCCTTTGATGAAAGCCACGTGGTTGAGATGCAGGAGTGTTTCGCCGATACTCCCGCGGTACGCAACCAGCAGATTTTCCGCATTGACGGCAAAGCAATCACCTGGCATGGCACGCGCCTGTCATTGGCGCTGGAGCAGTTGCCCGATCTATTTTTCCCGATCGCATTCTGACAAAGCGCCAGCTTTTTGTGAAGATTGTCACAATCAGCCGCGGCCTTATTGACTTGCCTTGGCGGGCATGCTATAATCCCTTTAATCGTCATATCAATATGATGAATAGATCGACCCATATATTGTTCTGGCGATAACGAGCCGGGATTTTTGCTGGTTAGAATATAGGTGAGCGGAATGACCGCCGAGCGCGAATTCACCGAGTTATCCGAGTTTTTACACTATCTGGCAACGGAAAAACATGATGGAGAACGGCTGCCATCTTTGGTGGATTTGAGCCGGCATTTAAAGGTCAGCACTGCCACCCTGCGTGAGCAGCTAGAAGTAGCTCGCACGCTCGGGGTCGTAGAAGTGCGGCCCAAGACGGGCATCCGGCGGCTGGCCTACCGTTTCACCCCAGCAGTATTGAAAAGCCTCACCTACGCAGCGGCAATTGACGGTCCATACTTCTTCCACGCATTTTCCGATCTGCGCTGGCATATTGAAACATCCTACTTCCACCAGGCTGTTAGCCTGCTGACCGAAGAAGATTTCGGACGGCTGCACGCGCTGGTGGATTCGGCATTTGATAAGCTGCGCGGGCGGCCTATTCAGATACCGCATTCCGAGCACAAAGAACTGCACCTCTCAATCTACCGCCGTCTAAACAATCCCTTTGTCACCGGCATCTTAGAAGCCTACTGGGAAGCATACGAGTCGGTCGGTTTGGATGTGTATAGCGATTTGTCATACCTCAACAATGTTTGGGCCTATCATCAGCGCATCGTCGAAGCGATCTGCCGAAGTGACATTCAGGCAGCGTATAATGCCCTGGTAGAACACACACAACTTCTTTCCCAACGCACCATCAAGCCAATATCGCGGCAGTTCGAATAACACACACTCGGCTGCCGTCTTTTTTCGCACACACCCTTTGGCAACCTTTACAAGGAGATTGTATGCAACAAGCCACACCTACCGTTAACGAAGAGCCCCGGCCCCCAGCAGGCAAGCCGATTGTCAATGACTTCGGCATTACCTTCTGCACGGTCAACGGCTCAGGCAGCGCCACCGCGAATAACACCATTCTGCGCGCGCTGTTTAAGATGGGTATCCCAGTATCTGGGAAAAACATCTTTCCTTCTAATATTCAGGGCTTGCCCACCTGGTACACCATCCGCGTAAACAAAGATGGCTGGCTGGCACGAATCGAACGCGACGATATCGTCGTGGCGATGAACCCGGCCACCTTCACGCGCGATATGGAATATATGGTTCCCGGCGGCGTCCTCTTTTACGCGGATGATATTAAGCTGCCGATCACCCGGCAGGACATTGTGGCTTATCCCATGCCGGTGAAAGCGCTGATAAAGCAGGCGGAGGTTCCCTCTACCCTGCGCGATTACGTTGCCAACATGGTGTACGTGGGTGTGGTAGCCCAGATGCTCGGCATCGAGCTTGAAATGATCTATGCCGCGCTCGATTTCCACTTCCGCGGCAAGAAGGCCCCAATCGACTCTAACTTCAATGTGATCAAAGCCGCGGCAGATTGGGCCGTGGCCAACCTGACCAAACAGGATCACTACCACGTTGAGCGCATGGATGCCACCTCCAACTACATTATGGCGGATGGCAATGCCGCGGCGGCCATTGGCTCGCTGTACGGCGGCGCGCAGTTCGTCGGCTGGTACCCCATTACCCCGGCCTCTTCGCTGGCAGAGTCGATTAACCAATACCTGCCCTCGCTGCGCATCGATCCCCAGACGGGCAAGCCCACCTGTGTGGTCGTACAGGCAGAAGACGAACTCGCAGCCGTTGGCATGGCCATTGGCGCCGGTTGGGCTGGCTTGCGGGCCATGACCTCCACCTCTGGCCCGGGCGTCAGCCTCATGTCAGAATACCTGGGCCTGGCCTACTTCGCCGAAGTGCCCGTTGTGGTATGGAACGTTCAGCGCGTGGGCCCCAGCACGGGCCTGCCCACCCGCACCGCCCAGGGCGACATCTCTCAGGCATACTTCATCAGCCACGGTGACGCGAACTTCGTCCTGCTGTTCCCTGGCACCATTAACGAATGCTTCGAATTCGGCTGGAAGGCCTTTGACCTGGCCGAACGGCTGCAAACCCCCATCATCGCACTCAGCGACCTGGATATGGGCATGAACCAGTGGATGACGGAACCCTTCCGTTATCCCGAGACCCCCATGGACCGCGGCAAGATCCTGTGGGAAGAAGATTTAGAGAAGTTCCTTGCCGAACACGAGGGCAAGTGGGGCCGCTATATGGATGTAGACGGCGACGCGATACCCTACCGCACCCTGCCCGGCAACCGCCATCCCCGCAGCGCGTACTTCACCCGCGGCACCGGCCACGACGAAAACGCCAAGTACAGCGAGGAACCGGATGTGTACGAGCGCTCGATGGAGCGTCTAGCTCGTAAATACGAGACAGCCAAGCAGTACGTCCCCAAGCCGATCGTTCACACGATGGACGGGGCAAAGATTGGCATTATCGCCGTCGGCTCTACCGACCAGGCTATCCAGGAAGCCCGCCACCTGATGGCAAAGGAAGGCATTGCCACCGACTTTATGCGCGTGCGCGCCGTGCCGTTCACCGATGATGTGGAGCAGTTTGTCCGCGACCACGAGCGTATATACGTGGTAGAGATCAACCGCGATGGCCAGCTCCGCCAGATCTTGCTGCTGAACATGCCCGTGGACCAGGCGACCAAGCTGCGTTCCGCGGCCTGCCTGGATGGTATGCCGCTGAGCGCCCGGTGGGTAAAAGATGCGATTATGTCGCAGGAGGAGAAGTAACCATGGCAACGGCTGAAAAAACGAACCTTGCGGGGATGACCCGCCAAGATTACCGCGGCGCGCCGAGCACGCTGTGCCAGGGCTGCGGGCATAACTCGATTGCGAACCAGATCATCGCCGCCTGCTACGAGCTGAACATCGTACCCGAAAATGTGGTGAAGTTCAGCGGCATTGGCTGCTCTAGCAAGAGCCCGACCTATTTCCTCAGCCGCTCGTTTGGCTTCAACGGCCTGCACGGGCGCATGCCCTCGCTGGCGCTGGGCGCATTGTTCGCCGACCATACCCTCAAGGGCTTCGGCGTCTCAGGCGACGGCGACACCGCCAGCATCGGCATGGGGCAGTTCAAGCACTTGCTGCGCCGCAACCTGCCGATGGTCTACATCGTGGAGAATAACGGCGTGTATGGCCTCACCAAGGGCCAGTTCGCCCCCACTGCCGAAAAGGGACTGTCGCTCAAACGCGAGGGCGTGAATATGTACACGCCCGTGGATATCTGCAAAGAGGCGCTGATCTCTAACGCCACCTTCGTCGCCCGCTCCTTCGCCGGCGACCCCAAACAGGTGAAAGAGCTGATCAAGGCTGCCCTGAGCCACCGCGGCATTTCCGTGCTCGATATTATCAGCCCCTGCGTGACCTTCAACAACGCCGACGAGTCGATGCACTCCTACGCATGGGGCAAGGATCACGAGGTGCGCCTGCACGATATCGCCTACCTGCCCGTGATCGCTCGTGACGAGATCACTGTAGAAGACTTCGAACAGGGTACTTTCCGCGACGTGGAGTTGCACGACGGCTCGATGATTAAGCTAAAGAAGCTCGAAGCCGACTACGATCCCACCGACCGCTGGCATGCCCTGCGCACGCTGGAGGATGCCGAGGTCAACAACTTCATGACCACTGGCCTGATCTACGTCGATACCAAATCGCCATCGATGTTCGATCTGTACGACATGCCCGAGCAGCCGCTCAACCGCATGACGGAAGCCCAGCTCCGCCCATCACGCGAATCGATCGATAAGATCAACGCAATGATGTTCTAGAGTGAATTTGCAACAAAAAAGCTGGGCGCTTGCCGCGCCCAGCTTTTTTGTTGTGTTATGCACTGTTATTGCTCAGCCTCGGCTGCCCGTCACTTTTGAATCGCTCCCTACGGAAGCCAAAAAAATGAGAAATGCGGGTTTTGAAATTGCAAAGCAATTTCAAAACCCGCATTTCACTATCTTCCAGGCGGGCGAAGCCCGCGATTCAGAGAAATAGCCCCCTGCGGTTGAACAGATGCGAACATCTCTAGTTCGCTGCCGCAGGTACTACCTTCACGAACCGCGACAGCATCACGTGATCTTGCGCCAGCAGGCGGATGCGCTGGGCGGTTTCATTTTGCTGCGTTTGTTCAAGCGCCTCCACGTAGTGCAGCAGCAGGCAGCGTAGATCGCTCGTATCCACCAGCTCCAGCCGCCGGATGGCGACTGATGCACCCCTGGCGATGCGCGTCCGAAGTGTGTTTGCGTCAAAACCCATCGCCGGGTTAAGCATCTGATAGACCACGCCGCCGGTCATGCCCGCGAAGGCATAGGGACCGGGGTCACCGAGGATCACCACCCGCCCGGCGGTCATATACTCGCAGGCAAAACCCTTAACCGAGGCGCGCGTGCCTACCGAGCCTTGCGAGTCGTCCACCGGCTGGGAAATCTCGCCCCCCAGGATGACGTCCGCGCCGGAGAGGCGGATGCACGCGCGCGAGTCAGCCTCGCCCTGCACGATCAGCACGCCGCCCTGCGCCCCATAGGCAAAGCTCTTGCCCACCGAG
>JAEYTI010000193.1 GCA_023434145.1 Chloroflexota bacterium
TGTTTTGGGTTTGGGGGGTGGGCACCACCCCCCCAACAAACCAAAAACTCCTGCAAACCCGACAAAATATTCTGTTATGAGGCGTTTGGGTGTCACAGCGGGTAGTCCACCTCAGAACCCTGGAAGAGGGAAGGTTTCATCAGCATAGCACAGGTAGAACCCTTCCGAACTAACCTTCAGATCGGTTCTACTCCTGGTCAGAGGGTGAGACGTAAGGAACCCGCTCCCGGGAGCAAGTTTGCAAGTCCGCCTGCCCGTTAAGATGTGGTACGATTGCGCCATCCTACGTTCTACAGGTATCAATGAAGCGTATCCCCGCTGTCTTTTTCGCCTTCTTCATAATAATCCTCGCTGCCGCGTGCACCGCGCAGAGCACGCCCGCTCCCGCCGCGATCGCACAGGCACCGGCGGTCACCATCACGTCACTGCCATCTGCGACTACCACAGCGACCGCATTGCCAACTGCCGCGCCGAGCGAGACCCCTTCCCCAACGGCAACCACCCCCGCGCTGCCCTCCTCCACGCCCCCAAATGCCTATGCGCAAGAGTGCATCACCATCGAGGACGATCTGCCCGCCGATCTGGGTGCGGATGGGGCGCTGCTGCTGTATGGCGGCAGGTACGCGAGCGTCTGGAACAATACCATGTTCCACTTTGATCTGATGAGCCAGCGCCGGTCGCCGCTGCCGTATTCCGCGGTGGAGCTTGCCCGCTCTCCTGATGGCAAATGGCTGGCATATCTCCAGCTTGGCTATGATGGGCTGGGGCGCGTCAGCGATCGTTTCCTACGGGTCACCGACGCGGATGGACGGCACCTGAATCTATCCTACTGGGGCCTCAACTGGCAGACATTGATCGGCTGGCAGGATGCGGAACATTTGCTGCTGCACGTCCCCGGGCAATCTGGCAGCAATTACATCCTCCTGAACCCCTTCACCGGCATACGAACCGCAGCCAGCGCACCGACCGTAACGCAGCTTGTCGAAGCGAACGAAGAAGCGCGCAGTGACGAGGAAATCCTTGCCGCGTCGCCGGATGGAAACAATCTGGCAGGCTGGGTGCAACTGGAGCCGCCGGGGAGTGGCTATCCCTTCGCCAACGACCTGGTGCTGATGGACACCGAAAGAACGCAGATCACCGACCTGTGCTTCGAGAATCAGGTGCCGAGTGATATTGGCTGGGTGGATAACCAGCCGCCCGTCTGGTCGCCGGACGGACGCTTTCTGGCGGTCGCCGTTTCGCGCATCACGCAACGCAGTAACAGCCGCTATACACAGGAAGTGCTGATCTGGGATACAGCCGTCATCGACCTTCAAGCCCGGCGCGGTTATGTGCTGGCAAAAGATGCACGCCCACAAGCCTGGATGGTAAAGCCGTAATATTCACCTACATCTTGTCGTTGTGATAAACGTCATAATTATCGCCCTATTTGTCACATTTGAACAAAATCCCGTGATATAACCATTCCTTTTTGCCGATAACATGGTAGGATACGGTTGCTTGTGAAAAATATAACAAAGGAGACCGTATATCCATGAAAACCTTTATTGTTGAAGCGAAACAAACTGACCGTTTCCAGGTAGAAGCCGTTTCTGGCGAGTACACCATTGTCATTGATCAGCCCAAAGCGGCTGGCGGCAACGGCGCCGGCGCTTGTCCGGTGGAGTACGTTTTGGCGGGTTTCGCCGCCTGCATTCTCAATGTGGCCTACGTGGTCGCCAACGAGCGCAAGATCGAGCTTCGCAGCCTGAATGTGCGCGTGGAAGGCGATCTGAACCCCGCTAAGTTCGTAGGCAAGCCGACGGAAGACCGCGCCGGCTTCCAGAGCATCCGCCTGATCACCAACATCGACGCCGACATGACCCTGGAAGAGAAAGAAGAATTCCTGCGCACCGTCGAAGCCCGCTGCCCCGTTTCTGACAACCTGGCTAACACGACCCCGGTCGATGTGATCCTGGAAGAAAAGGCTCGCGCCTAGTCTATCCCAATCAACAGGGTGCTTGCAATCGATTGCAAGCACCCTGTTGTTATGCAGCTATGAACCTATCCAAAAAATATTGATAACTGCTCAACCGCAGCGGCTTTTGGCATGAAACGCGGGCTTCGCCCGCCTGAAAAATATTGCTTGTGTTTGTTGATTGGGTGGCTACGCCACCCAATCAACAAACACAAGCAATATTTTTTGGATAGGTTCTATGGGCACGTCTCCAGGCCGTAACTCTGGCACTGCTCCTCCTTGAGACCGCCGCGCACGCGCTCGCGTGCCAGTTCCACCAGCGTGGCAACGTCCAGCGTATGGGCGCGCAGGGTGCCGTCCTCGCCTGCCGAGTAGAGCGTCTTTCCGTCTGCGCTGAATGCCAGATCGATCACCTCCGCGCCGTGACCGTAAAGGGTTTCGCCATCTCCGCCGATTTTTTCAATGGTTATCAAGCGGTTTGCCCCGGCAAATGCCACGGTGTCCGCGTTCAGCGCCAAAGTCGATACGCCGCCCGTCTCGGTGCTGTACTGCTCGCCCCGGTCGATGCCGCCCGAAGCGGGCAGCACGTACGCCTCCACCATCCCGTCGCTGTAGGCAGCCACCATCCAGTCCTGGCCTTCCAGAGTCACGAAGGCGATGCCGTTGACGCTGCGCTCGTAGCCGACGTTGGTGTTATCGAGGTATGCAATCCCCGCGCCGGTATCCAGATCCCACAGCAGCAGGCCGTTACGGGCATACCCCGAGGCGGCCAGGCTGCGGGTGGGGTGGAACGCCAGCGCAGAAACCGCATTTTCCTGCCGCGAAAAGCCATCGGGGATGGGGTATTCGGCGAGCTGCTGCCCGGTGGCGGTATCCCACAGGCGCACCACGCTTTGCAGGTTGCCGGTCAGCAGGCGCGAAGCGTCCGGCGAGAACGCCAGGCTGGTGGGCGTGCCCCGCTCGGGCAGCTCGCGCAGCAGGCGACCATCGGCAGCGTCCCAAAGGTAGTAGGCATTCTGGTAGATGCCCGCCAGCATGTTCCCATCCGGGCTGTAGCGCACGTGATAGAAGTGAAAGCCCTGTGAGGGGATCTGATAAATGACCTGCCGGGTATTGGCATCCCATACGGTGATGCCCTCTGCCCACACACCTGCCGCCAGCCGCCCGCCTTGCGCGGAGGTATAGGTCACGCTGTTGATGTCTGGCACGTCCAGTGTCCACAGCTCGCGCTTGCCCGCCGCTGAGATATCCCAAACGCGCACGGTGCCATCCTGCGAAGCAGAAGCGATCCGGGTAGAGTTGGGGTTGAACACGGCCTGGTACACCGTTCCGGTGTGCCCCGGCAGCACCATCTGCTCGCGACGGTCTGCCATATTCCATACACGCACTGTGCGGTCGGCAGATGCGGATACCAGCAGCCGCCCGTTTGGGGCATAGGCCACGCTGTGCACCTGATCCGCGTGCCCCGAGAGGCTGTACGACTCTACGCTGCCCGTCGAAAACAGCCAGATCATGCCGTCTGAATTAGCGGTGACGTACCAGCGCTCGTCCGGGCTAAAGACGGCCCGGTTGGTAACCTCTTCCAGCCCGCGCGACAGGCTCCACACAATTTGCCCGCTGGAAAGGTCGTAGAGCACCATGCCGCTGGCTTCGTCGGCGGCCAACAGGTACTGCACGGATGGCGAGAACGCCAGCGAGGTGATGGGGGCCGAAAAATTCATGCGCGAGACGGTCTCGCCGCTGCCGGTAAGCCAAACCAGCACCGTTCCGTCAGAATACCCGGCGGCAATCCGGCTGCCATCGTCCGAGTAGGTCATCGCCTGCACCGCGCCGTAATCCGCGCTGCCCAATGAGCGGACCTGCGCGCCGCTGCTGGCATCGTAAACGACAACCGTACCGTTTTGCCCGGCGGCAGCGACCATGCGGCCATCCGGCGAGAAGGCGACCTGGCTCACCGCGCGCAAAATCTGCGAGATGCGCCGACCTTGATTTTCAGTAGGGGCGCGCGTTGGTTCGGGGAACGCTTCCGATACCTGCACCGAGAACTGCTGCGCCCCATCGGCAGCATTCCATACGCGCAGGGTGCCATCCGCGCCGCCGGTGGCGATACGCGCGCCATCCGGGCTGTAGGCCGTGGTATACACCGGACCTTCATGCCCGCGCAGCGTCAGCGCCAGACGGTTGGCAGGCAGTGCCCGCCGGATAGCCTGAATGGCCTCAGGAGAAGCGTTTTCTACCCCGCCCGCCAGTTCAATCGAATCGAGCGCGTACAAAAGCGCCTGCTGCGGGTCGCTCTCCACGCTGCTCAAAGCGATCTGAGCCGACTGGCGCGCCTGCGACTCGCGCCGCTCGCGGTTGGCAGTGATGATGCTCACCGCCGCGATGATGCCCGCGACAACGGCCATCACCGAGAACACGGTGGAGATGGTCGCCAGCCGGCTGATGCGCTTTGCGTCCTGCTCGCGGCGGATGGCATCCTCCTCGCGCCGCCGCAGTTCCTCGCGCGCCTTGATCGACTCGGCCAGGAACGACCGCTCCACCGGCTCCATTTCTTTCTCGTTCTCTTTGGCCCACCGCTCGGCCTCGTTCAGGTCTACCCCCGCCAGCAGCAGCGAATCGGGGCGCGCGTTTTCCTGCCAGGCCTCCGCCTGGCGCTGGAGCTGGCTGAGGTGGTCGTTGAACCAGGCCTCATTGTTATCGCGCACGGGCTTCAACAGCCGATCGTGCGAGAGTTCGTACCACGTCGCGCCGCCGCGCTTCTCCCCGCGCACCAGGTAGAATGTCTCCAACTGGCGCAGGGCTGTGTTGGGCAAGCCTTCGGTCTCGTTTTGCCCCAGTAGCACCTGCCCGCGGATACCCTGGCGGGTGATCAGGCGCGTATCGAACCAACGGCGGATGGAACGCTCGCGCACGCCGGTTTTGGCCGCCACGTCTTTGACGATCAGGCCATAGTAGTCGGAAAGGGCCGCGTCCGTCTTACCCAGGCGCTCCACGTCATCCAGGGAAATGTTAAAGTCATCGGACGGCAGGTCCTGCCACAACTTAGAGCACACCACCTGGAGCTGCACCGGCTCGACGTAGATGCCCTCCACCGGTTCCAGCGTGCCGTCGGGCTGCTGCACATTGATGGTGCACAGATCGCGCACCAGCTTTTCCGCCGCCGCTTCTTCGAAGGTCACGCCCACATCCTCGGCGGGCTTCTGGATGGCCTCCATCGCGCCCGCCCGCCCGAGCAGATCGAGCCGGAAGCGGTTAGAAAGCCGCGTGGGGATGGGCCGCAGGTACGGGTCGATGGCGGCGATATAGTCCTCGCGCATGACGAACAGGGCGTAACGGTTGCGCTCGCGCAGGGCAGTCCCCACCTGGGTGAAGAACGCCTGCCGCCCCGCCCGGTCGGTGGGGTTGGTGGTGATAATTTCCTCGAACTGATCGAACACCAGCACGCTGAGCGAACGCTCGCGATCCAGCTCAGAGGCGGGCTGCCCGCCATTGGTGCGGCGCTCCTCGCGCTCTTTGGCCTCTTCTTCGCCGCGGCGCTTCAAGTAATCGTCCAGCGTCATGCGCGCGAGATCCTCAGGCGCGTAACGGCGGGGGCCAGTGTAGCCTTCTTCCAGCGAGAGCAGCGCGGAGTAGACGTAGCGGTTGAATCCATCCCCTCCGGCGAACGCGCGCGGCGGTTCCAGGTTCACGCGGATGGTCTGCATCACGCGGAAACCCTGCTCGACCAGGTCGGGCACTACGCGAGCGTTGAGCAGCGAGGACTTGCCCGCCCCCGAAGGCGAATAGAGCAGCACGATCCGCTCAGCGATGACCAGCCCCACCAGCGCGGCGGCCTCGCGGTCGCGCCCGTAGAAAAACGCCTCGCCAATGCGGAACGAGCGCGGCCCCACGTAGGGGCTTTCGGCGGCACGCTGGGCGCGGCTGGGCGACTGCTGGGCTGCTTCGAATTGCTCTGCGGTGGGCGGCGCAAACGGGGCTTCCGCCACCGGCGGCACTTCTACCCCTACCGGGGCTGCATCACCGCCAGGCGCCTGCGCATCCTTCGACGTGAGCACTTCCACCCCTGCCACAGCGCCATCCAGCGAAGGTTCCGTCCCAGCAAGATCTGGCGGCTCGGCCATAGATGGCTGCCCGGAGCTGACCAGATTCAGCGCCGGGTGAGATCCGGCGAGCACTTCATTCTCTGGCAGCTCACCCTGCACCGGCAGGCGCACGGCGGGGTCGCCCAGCAGCATCATGCTCCGGGCATTGGCGGCTCGCTGCCACAGCGAACCATACGCCGCGCGGTTAACCGTTACGCCGTATTCCATCTCCTGCTGCATTTCGGCCAGCGCGGTAGAGGCTTCCGCGTAGTGCTCCGCGAAGACGCTCATCGCCACACCTGCAGGGCTGCCGGTCATCAGCCGCGCCAGCACCGCGCGGTACATCACGGATGACTCGCGTTCCTCCTGCGCCACCCACAGCCTGCCCGTGGCGCCGATCACTGCCAGCGCCCCGCCGCGCGGATGGCTGAGCATTTGCATGGGCAGCCGCGCGATGAAAGGCCGGTCCGCTGCCGGAGACGACCGCTGCATTTCACCCGGCAGTGATTCGTCAATCTGCGGCGTGCCCGCCGAGTAGCTGCCCAACAGCACCGCCATCGAGCCCCAAAGCGCGGCGTCCGGCGGCAGGTCGCTGCCTGAAAAAGCGTGCTCGCGCAGCACACCCTCCGCCGGGTTTGGCCAATCTGTCATAACCAGCGCGCCCTGCATGGCCGCCTGTTCGATATGACCATGCGGGAACACCAGGCTGTGCGATGCGGTGAACAGCAGCGCCGGGGACGGATCGCCGCGCAGCAGGCTCGAAAGCTGCTCGCGCGTAGCGCCTTCGCCCAGCGCTCCGGCGATGTTCCACCCCTCGCCCACCCAGCCCTTAATCGCCGATACGCTGTGCAGTTCCTCCGCCAGCACGCCGGTGACCCGCTCGGCAAAGTAACGCGACACAACATCACCCTCGTGCACCGGGTTGAACAGCACGGCGCGGCGCGGCAGCCGCAGCCGGGCCTTTTCCGCCTCTACCACGCTGACGGCGTAGTTGTGATACTGCTCGGGCGTGTCGAAATGCAGCCGCCCCACCGCGTATTGGAGGAACTGCGACTGGAAGCGAAACGGGATTTCTTCCGGGCTGCCCACCATCAGCAGATAGTACGGCACGCGTTCCGGGTTGACTCTGCCCGGCTCGCTGCCCTGGCGGGCCAGCCAGCGATTCTTACTCTCGCCGGGCCGCACGCCCTCTGATTTCCAATATTCCTTGTAGCGCTCGCCGGCCTGCTCCCTGCGAAAATCGCGCAGCGGCTGGAGCGCTTCGAGAATCTCGGGCGGCGTGGATGCAGCGAAAACCAGCCCCCACCCGGCTTCCTCCAGCCGTTCGGGGTCCATGCCTTCTACCAAACCCCACTGCCCGGTGTTCAGATAGCTCGACCAGAAGCGGATCTCGCGCAGCTCTTCACGGTCGGGCTGGGCGTACTGGGCCTGCCGGATCAACTCATCCGCAGTGAGGGGCTGCAGCACCCCGGTCTCCACGTTGACACCCGAGGCATACATCTCGATATTAGGATCATCCGGACCGTAGCTCATGCGCCCTTCTTCCACTCCACCGCCAGATCGTTGAGGAATTCATCCACATTGCCCCAGAAGAGGCTGATATCGGCGTCGTCGAAATATTCCTCCAGGTATCGCCCGGCGCGCTCCGGCTGGGTAATCTCGCCGCCGTCCAGGTCTACCTGCACGCCCACGCTCTTGAACTGCCGGTTGCCGCTGCCCTGCTGCGCCATAATGCTGCGGTGGATGACGCGGAAATCCCATTCGTCCAGCTTGAAGCCCACAAACAGCAGCGCGTTCTTTGCCAGCGCCTCGCGGATGGGAATGGGCACCAGGTCTTTGTTGCGCGTCACGCCGATGAGAAACTCAAAATAGTCGTCCTCGGTCAGCACCAGCGTTTCGGGGTGCTCGAAGTTGCCAAACAGGTAGTAGACCAGGGGCGAATCGGGGGTGGGCCGGGCATGCAGTGCGTGGTTCGGGTCGGTGAGATCCAGATTCTGGCTGCCCACCACATCCAAACCAAAGTCGGAGAGGATGTCTTCGGCGTCCTGATTCCAGGGGGAGATCACCACGCGCGGTTTCTTGCCCTGCTTCTCCAATGCGCGCACCAGCAGCAGATCGAAGTTGGCGGTGATGTAGATGGGCAAGTTAAGCCCCGCCAGCAGCGCATTGGGTTCCACCTGCCCGCCTGCGCCGCGCAGTTCCGCGGCAAAGTCGAGCAGGCCTTCCAGCGCGGCATTCTCCGCTTTGAGCGCGTCTGGCAGGCGGCGGGCATAGCGCTCGCGCATCATGCGTGCCATGTCCTTCATTAATTCCTCGGTGATCAGCCCGCGGTCGTTCTCCTGCTGCACGTACACGAACTGCGCCACCTGCGGCAGGCGGTTGACCTCATACGGGCGCAGGGGATAGCCAAACCGGCTGGCCCACGCCGCCGCAATGGAGCTGTTGGCGCACGACAGCCACTCGAGCACCCCCGGCCCCAAGATCGGGGTACATTCCTTCAGCTTCAGGCGGCGGATCAGGGCGGGCCACTTCTCAAAGCTCTTTTGCCCCCCGGCAGCGCCGGGCACGCGCCACAGCCGCCCGCTGGTCAGGCGCATGTAAAGCACGGGCATCCAGTAATCGGGGCGGCCCAGGCCTTTTACATGCCCGCGCGCCACCGCCACCGCCCGGTCGATGATCCCGTGCGTGTCGAGTTCTTTAAAGAAGGTGGGCATGAATGTCTCGGTGGTTTGCATCGATATGCGCCCCTGCATCGCCACCACAGCGGGTACGCCGGCTTCTGCCAGCAGCGGCCCCAGCGCGGTGAACGCCTGCCCCTCGCCGTCGCCCGCGCTCTGGCACGATACCAGTACCACTAGCCGCGGGCTGTTGAGCAGATCGCCGATTCGGCGGGCCAGCTCCTCGCCACGAACACGGTGCACCTTGCCCGCCTCGTCCTCCAAAAACAGCCACGAAGCGCCATCCACGTACTGCCCGTGGCACACCAGGTAGAAAATATCGTAGCCACGGTCGCCGGGCACGCCTTCGCGCAGCAGCTCTACCAGATGCGAGAGCGTGCAGCGCTCAATGGGCACCCCTGCCAGGGCGGCGCCCGCCGCATCCGGCACCTGGCGCGCGGGGATATCGCCCAGCCCGGCGACCGCCGCTTGCAGTTCCGCGGCTGGGTCAAAGTCCGCCAGGTTCCACTGGTCGAGATCGGAGGGATGGGCTACCGCCACCAGGGCGCGCAGCGTACCTTTTGCCCGCAGAGTCACCGGACGCCCGCCGGAAGCGCCGTACAGATAACGCGAGAGATAGGTCAGGTCACCGTTGAACAGTGGGGCACGGGATTGCGGGTCGAGCAGGGTCTCCCAGCGCAAGCCGTGCAGCTCGGGGTCGGCAGAATCGAGCAGCAGCCGGACGCGCAGGGGCTGGTTCTTGTCGAGCGAGAGCGCGCGCACGCGCAGAAACTCCTCGCGCAGCAGGCTGGGCGTGTTTGGCTCGGAGGGATTGAACAACCCATCTGTGAGGGCAGCGGCGTACTTCTCCGGGTCGATATTCCCGGCAATCTCCTCCGGGTCCAGCGCCAAAGTGACCGGCGCTTTCAGCCCGGTTTCCTGATCCTGCCCGGGGTCGCTGGCGGTCGATTCCACCAGGTACCGGCCGGTCGTCAGCCGCCGGAGTTTGAGCTGCAGCTCCGCGATGTCGCCCATGCGCCCCTCCAAGTGTCAAACAAAGACCAAATGTATCTTGATTATAGTCATTTTGAGATCGAGAGCAAATTGGGACGGCTTTTGTCGAATTAGGTCCTGCACGGGAAGATCCTCACCCCCCGCAACAAAAAGCCCCGCACACACGCGGGGCTTAGACTCCCCGCGCGGGCGGGGTTATGATTTCTGTATGTTCTTCGAACCGGGATGAACGGGGCCGTTAAACCAGCCGCACCAGCACCTTGCCGCGGTCCCAGAGCTTTTCCAGGTCGTAATATTCGCGCTGTTCTGGCGAGAACAGGTGCACCACCACATCGCCCAGATCGACCACCAGCCAGCCGTCGTTCGGCTCGCCTTCGGGCTTCGAGATCACGCCAAACGCTTTCTTGGCTTCCTCACTGACCGAATCCGCAAGTGCTTGCAGCATGCGGTCGCTGGTGCCGTTTGCGATCACGAAGTAATCGGCAAACGAAGCAATATTGGTGATGTCCATCAGGAGAATTTCTTCTCCCTTTTTATCCTCCAGCGTGCTAACGACGCTGCGCGCCAGTTCCAGGGGTTGATATTCCGGAGTACTCAGTTTTTCACCTCATCGTCATCTAACATGGGCGCGGAGGGTCGGGTTCTCGCCTCCACGCGGGTCGAGTTTCGCAATATTCTAGCACAAAATCACCAGGAATGTAGTTGGGGGTTTCCCGAACGCATACCGTGGATGAGCCTGCCCGTTTTCAGCCTTTGAGCGGGAAACGATACAAGGACGTGTACACCGAGCCGGTAGGCCGCAGATCCGATTGGAACAGATGCACCGCGTCTACCGTCACCTCGCCAAGCTGCCCCACCTTCACCTCGTTCAGCACGCGAGCGAGCTGCGCCACAGCCTCGGGTTGCGCGTTCTGATTCACGCGGCCCAGCGTCAGGTGCGGGCTGTAGGGGCGATCTTCGCCCGGGTAGCCCAGGCGCTGCGTCTCCAGGTCGATGGCGTGCTGGAGCTGTGCCATATCCGGCGGCGCTTCTGATCCCACCCAAACTACGCGCGGGCGGCGGGTGTTGGGGAAGGCGCCCAGCCCGCCCACGGCGAACTTAAAGGTCGCGTGGCGCGCCGCTTCCGCTGCAAGCATACCGGCCAGCACGGTCAAGTTGGCCCGCGAAACTTCGCCCAGGAACTTAAGCGTCAGGTGCATGTTGGCGGCAGGAACCCAGCGCACTGCCCGCCGGGCGGTTTCGCCCGCCTGCTCCTGGATCTGCTTTCCCACGGCGCTCAACTGCCGGCGCAGTTCTTCCGGCAGTTCTATCGCGATAAACGCGCGGATGGCTTCCATTTTCGCCCTCCTCTCCTGAGCAAAGTTGAGACAAATGTGTAACTGCGCAAGGGTGGCGGTTTGTGTGTTTTGTCAGCGTATTGCTGCGCAATACGC
>JAEYTI010000200.1 GCA_023434145.1 Chloroflexota bacterium
CCCCCCCCCCCCCCCCCCCCCCCCCCAAACCCACCAACAAACGGAAAAGTACCCAAAAATCTGAAATGCGCCCTCTGGTAAAGGCTTAAGATCACCAGAGACAATAATAGTGTATCATAAACCTGAACAATCTCTCCCTTTGACCAGGTAGGTACTATCCGGAAGAACATTGAACCATTTTCGCACCGGAAGTACAACTGAGCAGGCATTCCGTAACGAGGCTCTTTGAGAACTGCTATTGGGTTGTGAGGGGTAGCAGATCAACCTCCTCATACAGCCACGGCAAAACCCAGAGACACCGTAACGATTGTGTAACGGTAGCGGCGTATGCTTGTAGCTTGGGATGAGGTTCGCAGGATGGCGTATATGATGCAAGCGGTGAATAAATACGGCACGGTTTCGGCTCAGGCGCTCGCCTTGCAAGTGCAGGATGAGGCCTATACGTTTGCCTACTACCTGCTCGGTGATGAAAAAGCCGCCGAAGCCGCAACGCAAGCTGCCTTCGATAGCGTCCCACGCCATGGAAAGCTTCAAATGGAGCAGTTCCGGCAGGCCGTGCTGCGCGGCGTATTGAACAGGAGCCAGGCGGCCGCCCCGCTTGTGCCATCCACCGGGCGGGCCGCCATGGAGCAGCGTGAAGATGTCACTCGCGCGTTGCTGCGCCTGCCCGCCGCTGAGCGCTCCGCGCTGGTGCTGGTCGATGTTCTCGGCATGGGCTATTACGATGCGGCGCGCATTATGGGTTGCTCGCGCAAGCAGATTACGCACCTGCTGGCACAGGGGCGGATGAAGTTTGCCCCCGACGGTCAGATTCAGTAAATCTCGATTACCCCAGCCTCCGCATCCACCAACATGCGCATGCCGTTCTCGATTTGCTCCAGCGGTACGTGGTCGATGCACGGAATTTCCGAGATGATGCAGCCCACCGCCGTGATCGTCTCGCACTCGGCGTTGATCACTGCCGCAGGGGCTTTGCCGTTCATCTTCAACCGGTAGAGCGTATACGACCCGACGGTAGAGCCCTTGCCGGTGGGGAACACCAGCACGCGCCCGCTGATCGATTGGCCTTCCAGTTCGTGTCCCTTCTCGACCACCACGCCTGTGTCGGGGTCCACGCCGCCGAAGAAGGAGATACCCATGCGGGTCACCAGTGCTTCGCCTTCGGCCTGCCCGCCGTAGATCTTGCGCCCGTGCAGTGTCTCGGTCATAGCGGTTTCTCTCCCTGGAGCGCGATCGCAACCACCTCATCAAATGGACGCACGCGTGTCTTGAACTTGTTTTTGGAGGAAGCGTAGTAACAGGCCTTGGCGCTGTCGGTGGCGAGTGCATGGAAGCGCCCGCGGATGGGGGCAACCACGCAGCAGGTATCGGTAGCAAATACCGCGCCGCTGGCCTCGATGATCTTCGTGTAGCCAAATTGGTCGGCCGTCTGCTTCACCGGGCGAGCGGCGGTGATCCAGAAGGTCTTTGTCACCCGTTTGCCATCCAGCAGCTGGGCGATCCGCGCGATCTCCTCGATGGTCAGGTGCGGGCAGCCCAGCGAGACGAAGTCGATCTCCTCCGGCTCGGCGTCCGTCATGGCGGCGTAGGCGCGGTCCAGTTCCGCCTGCTCAATGGTGATGGTTTGGTCGGGTGGTGCATACCGGTCTGCCTCTAGGGTGGTGCCGGGCATGTGGAACAGGGCCACACCGCCGTAGGTGGCGATGCTGGCGCAAAAGGCTTTGCGTTCTTCTAATGTGTGGGCTTCCACGCCGGTAATGTACGGCACCTTGCCCACGTTCGCGCTTTCCAACCGTTCGCCGATCGCCCGGCCCAGCGCGCCGAAGCCATCTGTTCCGGCGACATTTGCCTCCACCCGCACGGTGACAGTGGGGCGGCGATTTTCGTCCAGGTGCAGCCCATAGGCGGGGGTAAAGCCGGTTAGGGCGGCGGCAAGCGCGCTGGGCCCGCCCTCGCGGTTGGTGCGCGCGCCGAGGATGCTGTTGGCGTAGCACACCGCGCTGCTCTCTGCCCAGGCGATGGCTTCGCCAAATGCGGGCAGATTGCCAATCAGGTACGGCGTGCACGAGCAGGTGGTCTGTACGCCCATGCGCTCAAATGCCTCAATCACGCGCGTTTGCTGCGCGGCGAATTCGGGAGCAATACCCATCGCCTGCCAGTTTTCCACGTCCATACCTGCCGGGTTGAGCGTGGTCAGAACCCGCGCCCGCCCGCCTCCCTCGGCCATTTCTGTTAGGAAGTGCAGCCCGGCCTCGCCCAAATTGTCGTAGCTCACCCCGGCGATCTGCACCGAAGTGACCGGCACCATCCCCTCCGCGCCGTAGATGATGCCCAATGCGGCGAGGATTTCCATCGCTTTGCGCGCAGAGCGTCCGTGCAGGCCCGCCAGCATGTCTTGCTGTTCTTGCGTCAGGTTCATCCGAGGAGTTTCTCCAGGTCTACGGTCGGGAAAGGCGCTTTCGAAAACGACTTTCCGGCAGTCTCCAGCGGCGCGGTGAGGTCGAAACCCACACGGGTAGTGCTGTGCGTGCCCGGCTCCGAGGACGGATCGAGGCTGGAGCCGGGGGAGCGGTCGAGGATCACCATATCGCTGTCGCCCTGGAAGCGGGTCGCCATGGCCCACTCTACCTCCAGCGGATTGTAGATGTCAATATCCTTGTCCACCACATACACGTGCTTACACGAGCGGTGCCCGGCAAACGCAGCGGCGATGGCCTTCTTGCCGTCGTCCTCGTGCTGCTTGTCGATCTGCACGATCGCGTGCAGCCACGAGCACCCGCCTGGGTTGATGTTCACGTCCAGGCAGCGGACGACCTCATTGACCTTCTTAAAGATGGTCGGCTCGCGCGGCATGCCCATCAGCAGCTTGTGCTCCAGCGCGCCCGGCAGCAGTGCGTGCCAGATGGCATCGTGCCGGTGGGTGACCGCTTTGAGCACGAACACCGGCTCCTGGCGGATTACATCGTACGTCTCGGTCAAGTCCACGAAGGGGCCTTCCGCGTGGGTGCGGTCGAGATAGACCGTGCCTTCCAGCACGAACTCGCTCTCCGCCGGCACCAGCACGTCCACCATCTTTGCCCGCACCACGTTGAGCGGTTCGAGTGCGTTGGCAATCTCCAGTTCGTTCACGCCAAGTTCCACCGAGGTTGCGGCAGCAGCCAGCACATTGGGCGGGTTACCGATGCACACCGCCACGTCGAGCCGCTTGCGATCTTGCAGGAATGCGTCGAAGTGGCGCGAGCGCACTACCCGTACCGCCATTTCAGTCTTCGAGAACTGCATCATGCGGTGGAAATCCGCATTCTGTCCGTGCTGCGGGTGCTTTGCAATCACCACACCCGATGAGATGTAATTACCACCGTCCAGCTCGCAGTGGCGCAGAATGGGCAGCCGATCCAGATCGGGCGAAAGATCGACTACCTCCTGGCAGGGCGCGGAGTCGACCACCTTGGGTGGGCTGTGGTGGTCGATCGCGGAAGCCAGTGTGGGGATGATCTGCGCCACTGTGATGCCGAAGTAATCGGCGAACGTGGCTTTGCTGCCGAATAGATTGCCAACCACGCGGAAATCCGACTCGCGCACCTGCTCGAACAGCACCGGCTGCGGCTCCATCTGCTTTAGGATCCCGGCGATCTCGTAGGTTTTGGAGATTGGCTTGCGGACATGGGTAAGGCGTCCCTGGGATTCCAGGCGCTGTAAATATTCGCGTAACGACATGCTCGCATCCTTCCAGGTTAGGGTACGGCATTATTGTAATGGGAGATATGGGATTTGGGTATGTAGGTATGTGAGATTGGATCGGTTGGTCTGTGCAATTTGCTCGGTTCTTTGCAGGGGCTGATGAAGATTAAGAAATGAATCGCGTAACTGAGATGGCTCTTTCCACCTACCGCCGGGCGGCAGACGCTCGCGCCCAGCCTTGGTTTTCATTAGCCTACTTTATCTGCGCGAGCTACAGTCACAGCTAGGGCAGCGAAGCCGCCGCAGCAAGCTGCTTATACCCCACCTTCGTGGGGCTAAGAAAGCGAGACCGCAGCGAAATCTTATCGAGCAGCCATTTTTCAACCCCACGAAGGTGGGGTTTCGGTTAGTAGCCGCCGGTTTCAACCGGCAGGCACACGCAGGGAGCGAGGCTCCGTTGCGTGATCCAGTTTTTAATGTTCATTAGCCGCCAAGTACCCTCTGGTAAGAGCACGGATTCTTTTGCCTCTATCCAGGCACTGGCAGCGCAGTCTTTGTAAGGCATCATCGTCGCCGTCCTGTGCTACAATTCCCTCGCAGCAAGGAATGCGCCATTGTTTTTCTACACATGTGAAGTTTGTGTGGAAAAATAAACATCGTTAGGCCAGGTGGGGATGGAGCCGTTTTTCGTTTTTGACCGCGTCTCGTTTCGATACGAGGCCGGGGATGGTTCGACAATCCCCGCCCTGAAAGAAGTGTCCCTGAGCATCGCCGAGGGCGAGATGGTTGCTATTGTAGGGGCCAATGGCTCAGGCAAGAGCACCTTCGCCCGGCTGGCCTCTGGCTTGCTGCTTCCCGCTTCCGGCACTTTGCGAGTCGATGGTTTCGACACGGAGCGCCCCGAGAATCGCGCCCGCGTCCACGCCCGGGTGGGCATGGTATTTCAGTTCCCCGAGGATCAACTCGTCTCGACCACCGTGGAAGAAGACGTGGCTTTTGGCCCAGAAAACCTGGGGTTGCCGCCCGATGAGATCCGCAAGCGGGTGGAGGGCGCGCTGCGTGAAACCGGCATGTGGGACCAGCGCAGCCGGCCGCCGCACCTGCTTTCCGCCGGGCAGATCCAGCGCGTGGCGCTGGCAGGCGTGCTGGCCATGCGCCCGCGCTGCGTGGTGTTCGATGAAGCCTCCACCATGCTCGACCCGAAAGGCCGCGAAACAATGATCGAGGCGATGCTGCGGCTCAACCGCGAAGGCGTGACGGTGCTGTTCGTGACGCATTTCATGGAAGAGGCTGTGCTGGCTCGCCGGGTGATCGCTTTTGAGCGCGGGCGGGTGGCGCTGGATGGCCCACCGGCGCAGGTGTTCTCAGACCCAGCCCGCCTCGCCACCCTGCGCCTGGATCTTCCGCCCGCCATGCGGCTGGCCTCTGCTTTCTATGATGCGCTGCCTCGCCTGGGCCTGCCCGATTTGCCGCGCCCGCTGCTGACCGTACCGGAACTGATCGACGCCATCCCAGAATACAACGGCGCGGAGATTCCTGAGGAGCAGGGAGATTTGCCTGAATCCCCTGCCGCCCCGCCGGTGATCGACGTGCGGGACCTGAGTTATAGCTACATGCGCGGCACGCCGCTGGCACACCGCGCGCTCCAGGGCGCGAACCTGCGCGTTGCGTCTGGTGAAGTTCACGGCCTGCTTGGGCATACCGGTTCGGGTAAATCCACCCTGCTCCAGCACCTAAACGGGCTGATGCGCCCGCAGGAAGGCTCGGTGCAGGTAGCGGCCTTCGATTTGAACGATCCGCGCGTGGCCCGACGTGACGTGGTGCGGCACGTGGGGCTGGTCTTCCAGAACCCCGAGACGCAGTTCTTTGAGCATTACGTGGGCGATGAGATCGCCTACGGCCCCATACAAATCTTTGGAGATGACGAAGCGGGCATGCGCGAGGTCTCGGCTCGTGTGCGCTGGGCAATGGATCACGTAGGGCTCGATTTTGCCACCTTTAAGGATCGCCCGCTGTTTGCCCTTAGCGGCGGTGAGCGGCGCAAAGTGGCGCTGGCCTCTACCCTGGCGCTCCAGCCGCGAATATTGCTGCTGGATGAGCCCACCGCCGGGCTGGACCCGCATTCGCGCCGCGATCTGCTGGAGAAGCTGACCGCCATGCGCGACTCGGGCATGACCCTGGCGCTCTCGTCGCACCAGATGGGTGACATGGCCCGGCTGGCCAATTCGCTGACCGTCTTTTCGCAGGGCCGCGACGTAATGACCGGCTCGACCAGCGAGATTTTCGCCCAACTGGACAAGCTGCACGCGTACAGCATGGATGCGCCGGTGGGGGCTAAGGTGGCCGCCGCGATGCGCGCCAAGGGCTGGCCCGTGCCCATGCGTATCATCGCGCTGGATGATCTGGCCGGGTGGATACATCGCCTGGGGGAGGGGGCCGCCAATGAACGAGTTTGAGTTTCTGCGCACCATGCCCTTTGGTCCCTACTTGCCGGTGGACTCGCCGCTGCACCGGCTCGATCCGCGCGCCCGCATCCTGATGACGCTGATTCTGGTGGCGGTACTGACGGTCGCGCCTAACCCGCTCGGGTTGGCATTGGGGTTGCTGGTCGTCCTCATCGGCTACCGGCTGGCCCGCGCACCACTCGCGCCGCTGCTGCGCGGCTGGTGGGCCGCGCTGCCGTTCCTGCTGATCCTGGCGGCGCTGCAAATCTTGCTGCGCATGGGTCCCGAGCCCTACCTGCTGATCAATTGGAACTGGCTCCGCATTTCCGGCGCGGATTTGCTGGTGGGCCTGACCCTGCTGCTGCGATTCACCGCGCTAATGGCTCTGCTGGGGTTAGCCGCCGCCAGCCTTTCGGAATCCGAAGTGACGCACGGGCTAGATTCGCTCCTGCGCCCGCTGGCAAGCATCGGCTTGCCCGTGCAGGACTTTGTGATGATGGTGCAGGTAACCATGCGCTTCTTCCCGCTGCTGGCGCAAATCGCTGAGCGGATCGCCAAGGCGCAGGCCTCGCGCGGCGCGGATTGGACCCCTGCCGGGTGGAATCCCATCCGCCGGGCGCGGCAGATCGCCCCGCTGATCGTGCCGCTGTTTGTCACCAGCCTGCGCCGGGCCGAGAACATGGCCCTGGCGATGGACGCGCGCGGCTATGGCAGCACGCCCATCCGCACCTCAATGGTCGAGCTGCATTTCCGCTGGGTAGATGGGCTGGCGCTGATCCTTATCGTGGCCGCAGCCGCCCTTGTGGTCATCTTGTGAGGTTGTAAAAATTCAACATTGGGGATGGTTGTGCG
>JAEYTI010000215.1 GCA_023434145.1 Chloroflexota bacterium
CCCCCCCCCCCCCCCCCCCCCCCAACCCACCAACAAACGGTGAGGTACCCAAGAAACTGAATCGCGCCCAAAGACCCTGAAATACTACCAATTTTGTCTTGTTTTGGTATAATATCCATACCAGTACGAACCGGCGCGCGGGGTTGGCGCCGGTGCAAGAGACGCAACCCATCTGGAGTGGTTTTTCTCCAGCTTGGATACCAATCAAGTCTTAAGAATTTTTGGAGGAGACGCAATGTCTGATCATAATGGTGGTTCCTGCGCTTGCGGTGGTAGCTGCGGTTGCGGCGGTGGCGGTCATAGTCACCAGTCTCAGGACGTATATCTGACCCGCGAAGAATATATCGCCCGTTTGGAGCAGTATCTGGTTGACCTCAAGGCCGAGATCGCCTCGGTTGAGGCCGAACTGGTCGAACTCCGCCAGGCTGCCTGAACCAGAAGCGCCTTAAACGCACAGCACAGCCCTCAATACAAGGGCTGTGCTGTGCGTTTAAGGCGGAATGTGGCGCGAAAGCCAGCCCGGCAGTCGCCACAAAAGGACAATATGGAAATTTGAACGGCTATTTTATGAGGGAATGACAACGTTGCCGGTGAGCACCAACGCGATGAATAACACCACGCACACCAAAAAGAACAGCATCAGCGAAACGAAAAATCGCTGTTTGGCCGTCAATCCCAGGAAGGTGGGTTCTTTTTTGCGGCGGCGCACTGGGCTGCGAACCACCTGCTCCTGCTGCTCCTGGGGCTCATCATCGTCTATAAAGGAAGAAGAATTGCGAAGATCGTCTAGCATTGCACTGCCTCCTGATGGTATCAATCCCTGGATCTTATGCGCCTTACAGCGCACCCACAATGAATAATCATCGAAAAAATTAACCGGTGGGTCGGAGGTGAACGTCGCCAACTTGCACCGGAACGATCTCTCCTTTGGTTGTGCGCAGCAGCAGATTGCCGTCCGTGTCTAATCCCATCACTTCACCAGTAATCTGATTGCCCGCGCCTGCGGCTTCCCGCACCATCACCCATTCGCCGCGGAAGGCCAGCCGTTCTTCCCATGCCTGCCGGAATGCTTCACTGGCGAGCTGTTTGCGCCAATCGAAAATGCTCTGTAAAACCGCGCGCAGCAGATCCCACCGGTCCACGGGACGCCCGGCAGCCTGCTCTACACTGGTGGCAGGAAACATTACTTCCTCGTCCGGTGGAACGGATTCGGGTGCAACGTTTATGCCGATGCCGAGCACCACGCCTATAAA
Organism: Chloroflexota bacterium; assembly: GCA_023434145.1. Lineage (GTDB taxonomy): Bacteria > Chloroflexota > Anaerolineae > Anaerolineales > Anaerolineaceae > DSYU01. Next base: position 1,254 of record JAEYTI010000215.1, read on the forward strand.
GCCATCGCCCTGCGCAGCCGCTTCTACCAGGATACCCACCGCCTTGCGCCGGTTTAGCAACACGTCATTTGGCCACTTGATCTGCGGGCGCAACCCTGGTTTTGCTTCCAACGCCTGGCAGACGGCCACCGCCCCCAGTGGTGAGAAGCGCGTCATGTACTGCTGTTCTTCTGGTGTCGGGATGAGGATCAGGCTGAAGGCCAGCGCGGAGCCAGGCCGCGTAATCCAGCGCCGGTTGAACCGCCCACGTCCATTGATCTGCTGGTCGGCGGCGATGAGCGCGCCGTCTTGCGCGCCATTCGCGATCCACTGCAAAGCTTCATCATTGGTAGACCCGGTAACGTCGGAATACCGTACCGCCGGGATCGGAAGCCCGGCCAGCAGAGAATGGAGCTTTGTCACATCCATAGATACCGTTATTGTACCCGATATTGCGCTTATGCTAAAATGACAGATATGTCAACCGCATCAACTACCCCAGCCCGATTCCCGCCCGGGCCAACTCCCCGGGAACTGCTTCCGCAAATCCGCCGCATTCAAAGCGATGCGCCCGGTTTTTTGCTCTCGCTTGCGAAGCAGTATGGCGATATCGCTTTCTTCCCGGTGGCAAAGCTGCCAGTTTACGTTGTCAGCCACCCGGATGCCATCCAGCAGGTGCTGCAAAACCACCATCGCTCTTACTCGAAGAACACCATTCAGTACAATTCGCTGGCAACGATCACCGGGCGCGGGCTGCTCACCAGCGACGGAACCTTCTGGCTGCGGCAGCGTCGGCTGGCCCAACCGGCATTTGCCCGCTCGCGTATGTTGGCGCTCGATTCCATCATCGTCCCGGCTACGCAGCGCATGCTGGAGCAGTGGCAGATCAACGCCCGTACCGGGCAGGTGATTGATGTAGATGCAGAAATGATGCGCCTGACGCTGGAAGTGGTTGGCAAGGCGTTATTCAGTATCGACCTGTCGCAAGAGGCAAGCCGGTTGACTGCCGCGGTGCTCACCGCGCTGGATCATATCATCTACCGCGCTCGCAACCTCATCGTGCCGCCCGATTCAATTCCCACGCCGCGCAATTTGCGCTTCAAGCGCGCGTTGAAAACGCTCAATGAAGCCGTCTACTTGCTGATCGCAGAACGGCGCAAGCAGGGCGTTCCCGGTGACGATTTGCTCGGGATGCTGCTGCAAGCGCGCGATGAGGAGACGGGCGAGCCGATGAACGATATACAGCTCCGCGATGAAATCATCACCATGCTGATTGCCGGCCACGAGACGGTCGCCAGCGCGCTGACCTGGACGTGGTACTTGCTGGCCAATCATCCGGCGGAGCGCGACTGCCTGCACAGTGAAGTGACGCGGGTGCTGGGGAATCGCTTGCCATCCTCCGCCGATCTCCCTGCCCTCACCTACACCGCGAAAATATTTTCTGAGGCGTTGCGGCTGTACCCTCCCGCCTGGGTAATTACCCGCCAGGTCGTGGAAGAAGACGAACTGATTGGCTATCCGGTGCCTCCAGGGGCGCTGGTGATCCTCTCTCCATATGTGGTGCATCGTTTACCCGACTTCTGGGAAGATCCGGAGGCCTTCCGACCCGCGCGGTTTGACTCTGAGGGAGAGAGTAAGCGTCATCGTTTCTCATACATCCCCTTTGGCGGTGGGCCTCGCCTGTGCATTGGCAGTGGATTTGCCACTGTGGAGGCGCAGCTGATCATGGCGCAGATTACACAGCAGTTTCGCCTGGAGCTTTCGCCCGGTGAACGCGTACAGATGGACGCACTGGTTACGCTGCGCCCGCGGCATGGGCTGCCAATGAACGTGCGTAAGGTTCCCGCCTGAGGCGATTGGATGGTTTATGTTGTTTCATATTGAGCGCAGAAGCGAGCACCGGGTTGCCAGGCGGGCTCATTCTACGCGCCGTTTTGCCAGCACTTTCCTGGCGGTAATCCTCATTCTCTCCCTACTCAGCGGGTGCGGGCCCTCGCGTCCTGCCGCCGCAACCATCACCGTGGATTCTGCGCCCCAAACAACCGCAGCGCCCTCGCTGTCGCCCCAACTGACGCAAACACCTGAGTCTACTTCGACCCTGTCCGTTACCGCCACCTCTGCCCCTGCCGAAGAGACCCGCAGCGCGCAGCAGCGGGCGGCGCGCCTGGCTTCTGGCTGGACCGTTTTCTCCAACCCCGATTTGGTAATGGGCATCGTGCTCCATGACCGCTCTTTGTGGGCTGCCACCACCGGTGGGGTTGCTGCCTGGGATCTCGATAAAGGAACTTACACCCTCTATACCCCTCGTGATGGTTTGACAGAGATAAAAGGCGACGACATCGTTTATTGCGCGATGCCTGAGCCGCGAATCCTCGTTGCCCATGCCACCGGTATGTTGAGTGCCTTTGATCTTGAGCAGAAACGCTGGAGCCGTATCCCAATTACATTCGATGATGGCAGCACCATGCAGGGCGTGCAAACAATGCGATGTGACCCCCAAAACGATCGCTTGGTGATTGGCTCCGCGGACGGGTTGGGCATTCTGGACTTTTCCACCGGCGAATGGCGCAAAGTTGGCGACGCGCAGGGGCTAAAAGCCAATCAGATCACTGGAATCGACGTTGCTGGGCAGTCCATTTGGGTTGCCGCAGGAGAAAACAGCGCTTACCTGGTAATGGGGAACAATGTTTTTCCCTTTAACGGTGACTCGGGCTTCCCTTCCGGGCCTATCTATGATCTTTCTGTAGGCCCCGATTCGACCGTCTGGTTTGCATATCCTACCAGCCTGGTGCGCTATTTCGAACGCCAATGGCTGTCTTATGGGGGGCAGGCAAAATCTGGTATCCCCTTCCTATCGTTGGACCATATAGAGGCGGTGGGCAATAACGTGGTGTGGGTCTCCGGCTCCGATGAAGGTATCTGCCCATTCAATGTGGTCACATACTCCTGTTCTACCTTATATGTCGCTCCAAAGGGCGCGCCTATCACCGACCTTGTTGTAGATGAGCAAGGGGTTGGCTATGCCGCCACTTATGGAAAAGGAATTATGGTGCTGGATGATGACAGCATCCGCTGGCTGGCAGTTGACCAAAAACAGCTTGTCTCCAACAACCTGCGCGACATTGCTCAAAGCCAGGATGGTCGTTTGTGGATCGCGACGGACCAGGGTGTAAATGTATTGGATCCTGCCCGCCCTTCCGAACCCTGGGAATGGATCGCCCCAGAACGAAATGGACTGGTTTCTGGAATGGTCAGTGGTCTGCAGCCAGTGGATGACGGAATGTGGTTTTTCTACGATCAAAAAGCGCAGGCCAGTTTTTACAATGGAGAAACCTGGACGCAGATGGAGCCGGGTAAAGGCGTGCAGTCAGAGGTATTGGATGCAGCCGTCGATTCACGCGGCTATTTGTGGTTTGCCACGCGCAGCGGGATTGATGTCTGGGATGGCTCTGTGATGCGGTCGTACGGCCCTGAGACAGGGCTGCCCGGCAGCGCATACCTTTCGCTGCTATCGGATACCGAAGGCATGTGGGTGGGTACTGAGCATGGCCTGGTACGCTACGCTCGCTTCCAGTGGTCATCTCCGCTGCCAAATATACCGGTGAATGCCATCCTACCTGACACGGGTGGGGCACTGTTATTGGGCACCGATTATGGGCTGGTTCGCCTCGAAGGCAAGCAGAGTTATCTTTGGATTATCAACCTTGGGGATGATGTGGTCATCAATCCAACTGTCACTTCGATGGCACGCGATAAAAACAACCATTTGTGGGTAGGCACAGAAGGCGATGGCTTGTTCTTGTATGACGGTCAAACCTGGGAGCAGTTCAATACCGCGCGTGGCTTGCCTGCCAATTCTATCCGGAAAGTTTTTACCGACAGAACCGGAACCGTTTGGATAATAGCGGCGGCAGGTCAGTCAGGTGGGGCGCTGGTGCGGTTTATCCCCTAATTTCGGCTTTTATCGTGGTTGTCGGGAGAGGTTGCGCCGCAGCCTCTCCCGACAACCACGATAAAAGCCAGAGCCCCTAGTTCTGGGTTTATTTTCAATCAGTAAAAAAATGGTAAAGTTATACAAACCGCCTTGCTTTTCGCGAGGTTTGTGTTTATGATTGTTCTGAACGTTAACCTCGTGTTATTTTCATCGCAGCCATAATTCGTTGGTATCGACTGCTTCGCGGCTATCCGCGTTTGTTGCCGTTTGCCTGCGATTGGTAAGGGGATTATAGAACCACATGGCAGACTTCTCACTGGCTTTGTTAGGGCCGTTTCAGGCTTGGACTGCGAGCGGTACGCAGCAGCCGTTTCGCACGTTAAAAGAACGTGCTCTACTGGCATATCTTGCAGTAGAGTATGGGCAGGTGCACCGGCGCGAAGTGCTGGCGCAATTGTTCTGGCCCGACCGCCAGGAAAGCGTTGCTCGCAACAATCTGCGACAGGCGCTGTATGGTATCCGGCAAGCGATAAGCGAAGAGACATTTGACTCGTTGTTCACAGTCACGATGGACGATATTCAGTTCACCGTGAACGATCACATATGGTTTGATATCGCAGCCTTCGACGTCCACCTGCGAGCCGTAAGCCTGCACGGACATGAGCGGCCATCTTCCTGCCCGCATTGCACCCAGCACCTTCGTGATGCTGTCGAAGTTTACCGCGGTGACTTCCTGGCTGATTTTATGCTGGAGAAGAATTACCTTTTCCAGGATTGGGTGCAGCGGCGGCGCGAACAGTACTTTCAGAGCCAGACAAACGCGCTCTCGATTCTCATTCAGGCGTTTGAGGCAGGCGGTGAATACAGCCAGGCAGCCGCATACGCTCAGCGGTACGTCCAGTTACAACCGCTGGATGAAGAAGGTGTTAGGCAGTGCATGCGCTTGCTAACCCGTGCGGGACGGCATCAGGCAGCAATCGAACAGTACACCGCCCTGCAAGATCGGCTAGCCCAACGTGCAGCGCTGCCCGAGCAGCAAACAACAGATCTGGCTGAACAAATCCGCGGCGGCAGCTTCAGCTCTGAGCAGAGCATAGATTTGCTGCATAACCTGCCGCAGTATCTCACCCCGTTTTTTGGGCGCGAAATGGATCTTGCGCAGATTGCCCGCGCGATTGAAACCCCTTCTTACCGCTTAATTTCGCTCACTGGCGCCGGTGGGGTGGGTAAAACACGTCTGGCAGTTCATGCGGCGCTCTCCAATCAGGGTGCATTTATCGATGGGGTGGTTTTTGTGCCACTTGAAACGGTCGATACCCCAGAAGCGCTGATTGCGTCGATTAGCGAGGCGGTTGGGCTGGTCACCGGCGGGCAGGATGATCTGCGCGCTTCGCTGTTCAACTATTTACGGCATAAACACATGCTCGTTGTGCTAGATAACTTCGAGCACTTGCTGAACCACAAGGCATTCCTGCTGGAACTGCTGCAGGCCGCTCCATTTGTAAAAATGCTGGTCACGTCCCGCGAGCGGCTGAACTACCAGGCTGAGTTTGTCGTTGAATTGAACGGGCTTCCCTTCCCCGGGCGCGATGCCCCAGAAGCCGTCTACACAACCGGGCAGCAAGGTGAGAGGACGCAGCGTTATGCGGCTGTGCGCTTGTTCTTTGACCGTGCAAGTCGCGTTCGCCCGCAGACCTTTGAAGGGTTTGAAACAGACGGCGTGGAACTAGAGCCAGGAATGATGGAAGCGGCGGTACGAATCTGCCAGGTGGTAGATGGCTTGCCGCTGGGGATCGAGCTGGCTGCCGGGCTGGCCCGTGAGTACAAACTGGATGAGATTGCTAGCGAAATCCAGCGCAGTATCGACTTTTTGCAGACCTCCTTTGAGGATATTCCTGCGCGCATGCGCAGCCTGCGAGCCACCTTCGAGCATTCTTGGGACTTGCTGAGTGAAAGCGAGCGGGAGGTGTTCTGCAAGCTTTCGGTGTTTCAAGGCAGCTTTACCGCCGAGGCTGCCGGGCAGGTAGCCGGTGCAGCACTTCCCTGGCTGGTGCAGCTAGAAGATAAGTCGCTGATTCGCCGGGCAGGGTTTGGGCGCTATGATCTGCACCCGCTGCTGCGCCAGTTTGCCCGCCAAAAGCTGCGCCAGTACTCGCGCCGCATTGAGGATCAAGCGCTCCAGCAGCATGCGAATTTCTTCTGCTCCTTCCTCAAGGAAACCGGGCGTGATGTTCGCGGAGGCCGGCAGGCAGAGGCGCTGGACCTTGTGGCGGATGAGATTGAAAATATCCGCGCCGGATGGACCTGGGCATACCAGCACCGTTCGGTTCAACTGCTGGATGATGCAGCCTTCGGCTTGTTCCTCTACAAAGAATCACGCAGTCTGTGGCGCGAGGGGCACGAGAACTTCCGTTTGGCGATTGAAGCATTTGGCGCTCCGGGGAACCTGGCTGAGAAGCGCACGCTATCGTACCTGCTAGCCTGCCAGGGATGGTTCTGCTGCCGCCTTACCCGCTTCGATCACTCAGAAGCCCTGCTGAACCAGAGCCTGGCGCTGCTGGCGGAGGTGCCGCCTGGTTCGGCGCACACGCTGCCGCACTTCGCCTTGGGTTTCCTCAATATCTGGCAGGGTAAGTTCGTTGAGGCAATGAAACACATATCCACCTGTCTGTCGTATGCTTCACAGTTTGGTGACGCCTGGGCTACTGCCTGGGGACGCGAGATGATGGCCGAAATGGCTTTTGAAAGCGGTAGAACTGGTTTCAGTCAGGAACCGTTTATGGAAACGCTGGCCCTCTTCGAACGTATCGGCGAGCAGAGAGGCATTGGGCGGGTGCTGAACTACCTGGGGAATATTGCGCTGGCGCAGGGGAAAACGGTGGAAGCTCGGGGGTTCTACGAACGCATGCTGACCAGCATGCAGCGCATCGGCGACGTTTGGGGCGCGGCGAGCGCGTACAGCAAGCTAGGCAAGCTGGCGCTGCTCACCAACGAATATGAACATGCCTGGATCCTGCTGCAGCAGGGCTTGACACTGGTGCAGAAGACTGGCGATCTACGCCGGACAGCATACGCGGTGGGCGAGCTAGGGGAAGCTGCTTGTGCCCTTAGCCGTGTGGACGAGGCGGAAGAGCATTTCCGGCGCGCGCTCGAAACGGCGGCACAAACACGCAACCTGCCGCTGGCACTCGATCTGCTGACCGGCATCTCGGCTTCGTTGATTCGCATGGAGCAGTTTGTCCGAGCCGAGAGTGTTATCTCGCTGGTACAGGGAAACTGCAACCTGGATCCGGTCACTGCCGCGCGCGTAAAGCAGATGCAAGAACTGCTCGGCATGCAGCAGCAACCCGAACTGCCGGACGAAGAAGTTCAGGCAGTGGTCTGGCAGTTGGTAGACAATCTGGTGAAAAAGGGTGTGCGGTTTACCGGCACCAACCAAGCGTAGCCGATTCACCATTGAGTGTCCAGGTAATCGGCGTTCCAGTGTCCCATTTCACCTGAACGATGCCGGACCAACTACCTGTGTAAAAACTTGTCGGCAGGCCCGAGGAAAAATAGGGATCGCCCAAATTCACTTCATATGCATTTGGCGAGAGGAAATTATCACTGCCAGGTGCAATATCGATTGCCTGGGGGTTGGTGTTCACGTAACCAAAGAAACCCATGCAGCCGGCGGGGTTCGCCAGGTCTGGGTCAGAGATGCCTTCATTTTCGGCCTTCGGATACAGCAGGTAGACAGGCGTCTCCGGTGTATTTGTGGGTACGGGCGTGAAGGTAAAGGTGGGTGGTACAACAATCGGCGTGTGGGTGCTCGTACTCGTTGGAACGGGTGTGAATGTTCGTGTGGGTGGCACAGCCGTAAAGGTTGCAGTCGCGGGCGGCGTGTTGCTGGGTTCTTCTGGCTCAGCGGTGAAGGTCCACGTTGGCAGCGGCACGTAGGTGTTTGTGCGGGTCGCCGTGGGGGCCATCGTTGCAGATGCTGTGCGGGTCGGTGTTACGGAGGAGACCGGCTTCGTGCCGGTCGCGGTGCGGGTAGCGGTTCCCATTCCCCCACTGATGGTTGGGCTAGGAGTGGTACTTGGGCGAGCAGTTAGCGTCACCGTCTCAGATTCAAGCGGATATATTTCGGTGAAATTGACAGTTGGCGTCCCACTTAAAGCGGCCACGGGAATAGGCGTCGGGATGCCGGTTGGCCAGAAGACCCCGGGCACAATATCATCACCCGGCACTTGCACTACCACACCTTCCCTCTCCTGGTCCTGCTGTAGGTCTTCTTTGAAGCCGGCCAGATTGATTGCCCCAACTTTCTCGTAGCCCCATGGGCCGTAATCGGCCTTTAGCATCGAGAGCGTATCCACCGTGCGGCTGCTGCTCCCTAGCAGCAGCGCCACCTGCCCGCAGCAGATCAGTGAGGCCATGACCAAACAGGAAGCCACAAGAAGAAACAGCAGCGTGCGAACTTTCCGGCTGCGTGTGTTCTCTTGTGTTTCGGTGGCTTCTGTTGTCATGGCTCTCTCAGCGGACCGGCAGCGGGCTGGCCGGTTCAGCCTGTGGGTTGAGGCGTGGAGAGGCACACGAAGATGGCGCTTCCACGCTTCCCCTGGCCCCCTACCCAAACCTGGCCGCCCATCTTATCGATGATTGTTTTTACCAGCGCCATTTCGAGCCCGGTGATCCCAGGGCCTGTGCCGGTCTTTACAAAGGACTTTTCGAAAATCTTTGGCAGATCTGCATCACTGACAACCGGGCCGTCGTCGCTGACGCTGACCCATACCTGCCCGTTGTGATTGCGCGCGTTTACACGGATGACACCGCCCTTCTCGCTGCGCGAAGCCGCCCGGTTGATCAACCCGTTTAAGAGCCGGCGGATCAGCTCAGGATCGGCGACAACCAGCGGCAGTTCGGGTTCTATAGCTAATTCCATCGTCAGGCCGGAGTTTTCCGCCAGGTTTTCTGCCTGGCTGCGCCGCACTTCTTCTAGAACCGAGCGGAGATTGATGTTGCTGGATTGAACGCTGATGCCCGAATCAATGCGGATCAGCGCGTTGAGATCGTCGCCCCATTCCTGAATGCGCTTCCAGATTTGCGTCAGGCGGTAGACCACCTCGCTAACGCGCTCATTTTGCGAGGTGAGAATGTTCAGTTCCACAAGAGCGTTCATCGCCTGGGCCAGCGGAATGCGGATGCGGCTGGAGGCTTCTACCAGAAGCTGCGATTTCAGCTCTTCCATGTGCTTTACGTGGGTGATATCGCGCAGCACGGCAACCCAACCCCAATCGGCTGCGTCGTCGCCGGGGATGGGGGTGAGGCTGACCATTTGCACTGTGCCGTTTGGCCACGCCTGTTCGACTACCGCCGGAAGGTTTCCGCCAACGGCTCGCCAGTTGGCAATCAGGCTGCTCAAAACTGGCGGGAGCGTATCGAGCGAGTCGCTGCCCTCCACGGCATTTTCACCTACCAGCCGCGCGGCTGCCGGGTTGACGATTTGCAGCTTACCGTCTGAATCGGCGGAGAGGATTGCATCGCCCGTGTTGGAGATCAGCGCGCGCAGTCGCTCGGCCTCGCGCTGCATCTTCAAGCGAAGCTGCTCTCGGTCGATCAGCAGGCGGCGGTGTGTCGCGGCGCGTTCCACTGCCAGAAGAAGCTGGCTCATCGATTCGAATGGCTTTAGCAGGTAGTCGTAGGCTCCATCGGCGCGCAGCGCCGTGATCGCCGACTCCAGGTCGGGGGCAGCCGTCACTACCACCACTTCGAGGCGGCTGTCCATCTTGCGCGCCTCACGCAGCAGTTCCAGCCCAGACATGCCCGGCATCATCAGGTCGGTGAGCAGGACGGAATAACTCGGCTGCGCTGCAAGCAGCTTCAACGCATTATAACCATCCAGAGCCAGGTCTACCTGGTAACCTCGCCGTCGCAGCGCCAGAGCCATCAGGTTGAGCAGGGCCTCATCATCGTCAACTACCAGCACGCGTTCTACGGTCATAAAGCAATCTCTCCCGCTTCAAAGTTTGGCTGTACTGCCGGCATTACAATCGTGAAGGTCGTGCCTTTGCCCACTTCGCTTTCCACGTCAATTCTGCCGCCGTGGTTCTTGATAATACCGTAGCTGGTAGAAAGACCGAGGCCAGTTCCCTGCCCCTCTGCCTTGGTGGTGAAGAATGGGTCGAAAATCCGGCGCAGGTGCTCAGGCGCAATCCCGCAGCCGCTGTCTTGAATGATCAGGTGTGCTTCCTCGTCGTGCTGCTGCAATGCGATCCGCAGCAGTCCATGCTTCTCGGTCGCCTGAATCGCATTGTGAATCATGTTAATTAGCACTTGCTCGATTTGCTGGCTGTCAAAGGTCATCATCACCGAGGTATCGGGCAGCTCTTTCACCAGGTTGAACGGGCGGGTGAGATAGGCTGTCAGGCGAGTAGCGGCCTCGACCGTTTCACGCATGTCGGCATACCGCATTTCCGGCTGCTGCTGGCGGGCAAACTTCAGCAAATCGGTAACGATCTTATTACCCTTCACCGCGCTCTCGCGCATCACCCGCAGCGAGTGGCGGGTGGGTTCATCCAGGTTTTCATCTTCAGCGAGCACTTCAGCCATGCCCATAATGACAGCAAACGGGTTTTTCACGTCGTGGACGATCCCCGCGGTAAGCTGGCCAATAGAGGCGAGCTTTTCGGACTGAATGAGCTGGAGCTGGGTTTGTTCCAGTTTATCGTTGATTTCTACCAGCTCGCGGTTGCGCTGCTGAGTAACTGCGTACAGGCGCGCGGCTTCTTCCGTTCTGTCTTTTAGCTTCACTGTCATGGTGCCAAAAGCGTCGGCGAGCTCGCCAATCTCGTCATCCCGATGGATGCTAATGTGCTGGTTGAGGTCGCCTTCCGCAACCGCCTGAGAAAGATCCCGCAGCTTTAAGATGGGTCTGGCAAGACTGCGTGCCAGGAGATAACCCAGGATAAACACCATCACCGTACCAAGGAAGAACAGGATGATGAACTGATTGCGGCTGACAAGAATGCTGCTGATGAGCTGTTCAGTGTTGAGAATGATCCCCAGCCGGCCTATCTGCCGCCCGCGGATGACCAGTGGGCTGTATGCAACCTGGTAGGTACGCCCGTTGATTTGCACTTCTTGCATATTGGTCAGACCGCTCATCGCAGTTTCTTTCGCAATTCGCAGCAGCGGTCCAAAGCCCTCTTCTGGCTCGTCCAGGTCAGTGGCGAGGATCTGCTGTTCCTGGTTGATCACCAGCATGTAATCGGCGGTTGACTGCGCGCGCAGTTCATCGATGAGGCGGTCGAGATAAGTTCCAGCCAGGATAACGCCCGATAGTTTGCCGCTTTCGTCTCGCACTGGCGCGCTGGTAAACAGCGTCCAGCCTTGGGCAAGCTCTACCAAGCCCACATACTTGTCGCCGTCCGCGTCTATCTGCTCGGAGAGAATACTTTTCACCATAGGCAGCCCGGCGATGGTGCTGCCCTCAGCAGACCGGAACTCCTGCCCGCCAGGCTGTGTACCAAAAGTGAGGATTTCTTCACCATTCAGGTCGACGGCAGTGACGACATCGAATTTTCGACTGATTACGTACGGCTGGACAATATCATTGATTTTTTCTGTATCACGGTTGAAGATGGCCTGTGCCATCCCTTCCGTCCAGATCATCAGGCGCATTTGCTCTAGTTGATCGCGCTCGTGCCGGACGATATTGTCGCCCGCTACCCGGCTGGCCTCTGCCATGCGGTTTACAAAGGCATCGGTCTCAGAAAAGACAACCAGGCGGGTGATGATAAAGATGCCAATAAACGCCAGCAGCAAGGTAAGGATCACATAAGGGACGATCAGCTGAGACTGCAATCCATAAAAGCGCAGTGAACGAACCTTCTTTTGAATATCAAAAAGAAATCCTGCGCGTTCTGTGGCTTGAGCGTGGGCTTGCTGCGCTTTGGTTGTTGTCATAAGACGTTTTTGAGTATCAGCCGTGGATCCGTTATCAGCAGTCATCCCACGAGATACTTGCGCGGGAAGGAGTTTAAGAAAAGGCGTTTACCGAGGATTTACCCAGCGCTAACTTTTACCAGTTTACATGAAACCCATAATATATCGTACTCTGTATAAACCATTCCGTCAATAGGCTTAACTTGCTTGCGTTGCATTTTTAATGCAATTTTTCATCGGACCATTTCCCTCCGTATAACGCTTTTCACCAACGATATGTTCCGGTTAGAACCATTTCTCGGTACAAAATTGTGTTGAGCCGTGCGAGCAGGTATAATGGCGTCTGGGGGATGGAGGAACGTGTCATGCTGCGCCGAAAATTGTGGTTGTTCCTTCCGATCGCTCTCGTGGCGGTTGGTTTGGGAATTTATACCTTACTGGTAACGCCGCGCCGATTTTTCCAGTGCCTGGGCGCGCCCGCGCGGTACCTTTCACGCCCGGATGGATCAGAACAGCGGGCGGAACTACCGCCTTTCCAGAACGGTAACCGATTACGGCTGCTGGTCAACGGCGATGAAGCTTTGCCCGCACTGCTCGATATAATCGATGGCGCGGAGGAGAGCATTCGCTGGCAGGTGATGCTCTTTGCCCCCGATTCCACCGGCGAAGCGCTGGCAGGCGCGCTCGCAAGGGCCGCAGGACGCGGCGTGCGGGTACAGCTCTCCTTTAATATTGACCAGACGGTCAACGGAACGATCGCGGATGGATATTCGCGCGAAAAGAAGCAGCAGTTGAACCGGCAGATGGAGCGCATTCTGGTCAATCTTCGCCAGGCAGGCGTGGAGGTTCTCGCCAATCCTTCCGGGGCAGATTTCCCTCTGGAGCAGGCAGGCCCCGAGGCGCGCGCTATCCAGCAGCAGATTCGGGCGAATACCTGTGTAAACGCTAATCACATCGATCACCGGAAGATTTTGGTCATCGACAATCGTACCGCCTTCATCGGGGGGATGAATGTGGGCAGCAGCTATCTGTTTTCCGTACCGCCAGATGCCGAGGCGGATATGGTGGAAGAATCCGCCCGCAGAGCCCGCGAAGGACTGCCTGAGCCCTGGGAAAAGTGGTTCGATGCGGCAGCGATTGTAGAAGGCCCAGTGGTGGAGCAGATGGCCCGGTCCTTCAACTGGCGCTGGGAGGTGCTGGGAGGCAGTGCTATTGCACAACAACCGGTGGAGGCGCTGCCGGATGGCGTGCCAGTTCAATGGCTGGAACAGCGCCCCGGCAACCCACAGGTGGGGGCGCAGGTGATGCAGTTGATCGAAAACGCGCAGCAAGAGATTTGGGTTGCCAGCCCATTTGTCTCCTACGACCCGGCGCTCGAAGCATTGGGTTCAGCGGCCCGGCGCGGCGTGCGCGTGGTTTTTGTGACCCCTGGCAAGCATCAGGAAATGCCCCTCTCGCGCCGTATCTTCCGAGAATTGGCGGACGAGATGGTCGCGGATGGGGTAGAGGTGTACTTCAATGACCGTCGCATGGCGCACACCAAGCTTCTGGTGGTAGATGGCCAAGAAACGCTGGTCGGTTCGTTCAACCTCAACTACCGCAGCTTCCTGCACGATCTCGAAGCGGGCGCGCTGGTCGATGACCCGGCCTTTGCACGCGAGGTAATCGAGCGCGTCTTCCAGCCCTATCTCGCCATCAGCACCCCCGTGACTGAGCCGCTCAACGTTCCCTGGAATCCACTGAACTGGATCATCAAACCGTTTACATAACGCAAAATTCCCTATTCATCACAAAAAAGTGGATTTTTTCGGGTGTTTCCCCGGGGATCATGGGGGGATTTCCCACTGATGATCGGCTATCGACATTCGTATACTAAAATTTAGGTTAGAAGAATCATACCACGACAAAGAGGGACACGAATGCCTTACAAATACAAAAACTCCAAGGGGAATGAATATATCCTTCATGCGCGCACCACAAAGCTGCGCAACGGGAAAGAGCAGACACTATACTACTTTGCCAAGGAGCAAAAAGATGGTGCTCTGGATGCTGTGCCCGAGGGTTACCGCGTCTCCGAGACCGCTACCGGCCTGCCGGTTCTTCAGCGCTCCTCCTCTGAGGGGAAGAAGTAAGCGAACGCTCGATCAATTGTTGGAAAAACGCCCGGCGGGTATCCGCTCCGGGCGTTTTTCCGTATAATCGGTCTTGATGCCACATCCCGATATTGCTTCTCTCCTGTTGCCCGCCGTAGACGCCCGGCGCGATCTCTTTGACCCTCCGAATCATGCCGCCTTCCGCCTGTTCAATGGTTTTGTGGAGGGCCTGCCGCACCTGGTTGTGGATCTGTACGCGCAGACGCTGGTGATCTTCAACTATGCGGACGATCCGCATGCCGCGGAGGCGGACGTAGAGGCGGCATGGCGTCTGCTGGTTGAACAGTTGCCGTGGGTAACGGCGGTGATCGAAAAAACACGCGCCGCCGTCGATGAACAGGCCCGGCGCGGCATGTTGGTGTACGGGCAGGCTCAGTCGCGCAAGGTTCGCGAGCACGGGGTATGGTATGCCGTGGATTTGATGCTTAACATGGACGCCAGCCTGTACCTGGATACGCGCGAACTGCGCGCCTGGGCCGCAGCCAACCTGATTGGCAAGCGGGTGCTGAACACCTTTGCCTACACGGGCAGCCTGGGGGTGGCAGCGATGGCGGGTGGAGCAAGCGAAGTGATCCAGACGGATCTGAACCGCCGATTCCTCAATCTTGCCAAAGACTCTTATACGCTGAACGGCTTTCCTGTGCGGCGGGCCGACTTCCGCGCCGGGGATTTCTGGGCGCAGGCGGCGCAGCTCAATCGCGCCGGGCAGTTGTTCGACTGCGTGTTTGTCGATCCGCCGTTCTTTTCGGTCACTGAGCGTGGCACGGTCGACCTGGTTGCCAACAGCCGCCGGGTGATCAATAAGGTGCGACCGCTGGTGGGGCACGACGGCTGGCTGGTGGCGATCAATAATGCCCTGTTCATTAGCGGGGCGGAGTATATCCGCATGTTAGAAGAGATGAGCGCCGACGGCTATCTCTCCGTCGAGGCGCTCATCCCGGTTCCCCCAGATTTCACCGGCTACCCGAGCACGCGTGTTGGCTCGTTGCCAACCGACCCGGCCCCGTTCAATCATTCCACTAAGATCGCCGTGCTGCGCGTAAAGCGCAAAGACGGGCGGACAGCAGGTGTTGCCTGAGATCTGCTTGCAGGTCAACAG
>JAEYTI010000251.1 GCA_023434145.1 Chloroflexota bacterium
TCAGAGCACTGCGCGGTGGTTATATTTATTACACAAAGCGGTTATAAAAGCTATTGTTTAGCGATTATTTTTATGCTACGATTAGTCCATTCATCCGCACGAAGCATAGCCCGGCAATGGAGCGCTAATATGACTCTACCCGATTCCTTCCCGCGGCCGGTGAAAGAGACCGGAGATGTAGAATTTACGCGTGTGGTGCGCTCAACCGGGGACCCGGAAATGCTGCGTCTCGATCTCTACCACCCGCCCACCGACTACATCGGCGCCCGTCCTGCCATTCTATGGTTTCACGGCGGTGGATTCCAACCGGGGAATGACAAGCGCCAGCGATACATACCGCAGCTTGCACGCGCCTTTGCCGTGCGCGGATATGTGTGTATTGCGCCCGATTACCGCGTGCGAACCACTCCCTCTGATAACTGGCAGGAGACGGTCAGCGATGCTGTTGCGGATGGCCGCGCTGCTTTGGAATGGGTGTTGGAGAACTGTGCAGCGTATAATATCGACCCGCAAAAAATTTTACTGGCAGGTGGATCGGCTGGAGCAATGCTGGCTATAAATCTGGCAGCATCGCTCCAGGGAAATAACGTGCGTGCTGTGCTCAATCTATGGGGCACACCGCCGCCAGAAATCCGGCTGTTTGATGCGCCAGGTGAAGATTTTCCGCCAACGTTCATTGTTCATGGCACAGCCGACCGCCTGGTGCCCTATGAGCTGAGCATGAATTTCGTCAGCGAGCTGGCACACGCTGGCGTGCGGCACGAGTTCCTCACGCTGCCCGACGCTCCTCATACACCACTAGATCACCTGGAGCAAATCATTCACGCGATGGCAAATTTTTTAGAGGAAATCTAGGGTTTTGGATTCATTCAACCAAACCGATAGCAATAACCTTCAAGATATATTGACAGAATTATTATAAGGAAAGATATGCAAGCCAAATCATCGACTCAAAAAACCGCCGCCTGGGTAAATGTTTTCCTCATCACAGCGATGTTCTCGCTGCTGCAAACGCCCCCAGCCGTGGCAACTGCCAGACCAGTACAACAAGAAGATTCTCAGCCGCTGTTCCTGGTGCTTCCGATGCCAGACCACGAATCCTTCCAGGAACTGCCAACCGCAGCGGATCCGCTCCAGGCAGAGGAGATGGCGCGATCATTAATTTGGCGACAGGCCGAGCCGCTTCTGAACGAGCTGCGCGAACTAGAAAGCCGCGGCCTTATTGAAAGCTATACACTCCAACCTGAAAATTACGGAGTAGCAGTAACGGGTGTCACTGAAGAGGCGCGGATGGAATTCATGCGCAGCAGCAATATTGCGTATACCACCAGCAGCGGCCAAAGCGCGCCCTTCTGCGCTGTAAAAGCCGCCGAAGCGTTTAAAAATCTGCTGATGATCGACAACAGGCGCATCGAGAACGCAGCCCAAACGCAGTTTGAACGCAATATCATACAAAACAATCGGTTACAGGTAAACATCGACCCCTTCTCCGATTATTCATGGATAGATGGGGTTATGCCCGCGAATCAGCTCATCCGGTTTGATCTCATCCGGAATGGTGTTGTCGTCTACACCGAAAATGGAGACAGCAGATCCGATGGATCGTTCAGTTTTTATCCCCAATGGGTGAGTTGCCCGCAGATGGGTTACAACTTCTCTATCAAACCCGGCGATACCGTGCGGATGACAGCAGGGTCGGTTGTAAAAAGCATCGATGTGGTCGAGCTTCAGGGCTTCGCAAACCCGGTTACCAATACCATCACCGGGAAAACGGTTGGGCAGCGAGCTGTTAAGGCCGCCTACCTGGTCACCAATCCGAATGATTGTGGCGGTTCCGAATACGTTGATTCCGCCGCTTCTGACGCTGATGGAAATTTCACCATCAACGCCTCAAAAGACTTTTCCGCGCTGGGATTCGTTGATCTCCGGCTTGCAGATGGAAATGGTAACGAAATTGTTGCGCCCGCTATCCAATATCACCTGTATGCCAGTCCTGCTCCAACGAGCAATATCAACCTGTACCTGCCGCCCAACATTCAATTTACCGCTTCTCATAGGCGCTCTGGCATTGAATTGGAGACAAAAACCGGCTCCACAGCCATAAACGGCTGGGGCATTGCCCTCTTCGATCAAATCGTCGAACCCGGTGATGTGGTCGAGGTAACCGGTGGTGGGGTGACGCTGTCAATGACGGCTGTTTCCATTAACCACATGATTGACATCAATATGAACACAATCTCTGGTACGGCTGTACCAAACAAGCGCGTACAGTTCGAAGGGACCAACAGTATCAACAACAACTTCGCACCCGGGTCGTGCGGCGGTTACGAAGGGTTCTGCGGCGTAGTGAACACAGGTGCATCTGGGGCATTCAACATTAATGTCGGCTATGATATGCAGCCCGGGCAGGAGTACCTCCTTTATGCCTACGATCAACATGGAAACATGATCAGCCAGCATTACAACGTGCCCGCTATCGGATACGACATCAACGCTAACAAAGTGCATATACTTTGGGGAGCGCGACCTGATATTGTTTACTTTGAGCACAGAGACAAATCCGGAACGGTGCTCGAAGCGCGGTTCCTTATGGTCAATCCATATTGGGGTGATACCTGGCTTACGCTCGCAAGAGCCGCGGTTCCGGAGGATACAATCCATGTTTCAAGCACTGATGGCCAGATGCGCTCGGTCACGGTGCCCAGCTTATCCGTGCGTCTGAAATCCGGAACCGGCGCCATCACTGGCACTGCACCGAACGCCGGCAAGTTTGTGGCAGAAGTGCGCGACTATAACCCGGCTACCGGCTCCACCACAAACCGTTGCCAGGAGCAAAACGTCTCGGGGAATTTTACCGTTGCGTACAGCGGGCAAAACTGGGGCGGGCAAGATTACGTCTACTACACCCTGCGCGACCCGAACGGGAACTTCTTCACGGGCATGGCGTACGCATTCCAAGTATATGTTTGGAAAGACCTTTCAATAGTCCGGGGTTACACCGAGTCTCCGAAAGTCACAGTCAACGTCAAGCACACACAAGCCGGGGTTGCGTCTGCAATCAAATCTACCACCTCCGACATAACGGGATACTTCGAGGTAGTTACCGCCAAATCCATTCGTGAAGGCGATACAGTAGAAGTAAGCACTGCCGATGGCAATGCTTACTCCTTGCTGATACCAAAGCTGACCCTCTTATTAGACCCTGCCGGAAACAGGATATATGGACAGGCTCCTGCCTCTTCTCAAATGCGGACCATCATCTACAGGAAATATAATCTTTCCGGCGATATTGCCAGCTATACCCTCTCGACGCGCGCCGACTCAGCAGGGAATTACACGGTCAGTCCAACCGGGTTGATCTGGACGCAGAACTGCTCATCAGTCAAAGTGGGCGATAACTGCTTTTACGCGTCTTTACGCCACTTTTTACCCAGCGGACACGGCGTTTTCCTTGTAGGAAACCACCCAATCCCGGTTTCGGAAGACAACTATGAATATGACGATCTCTGGAGATATGCAACGACCTACAATGGGCCGCAATTTCATACATTCGACGAGGGCATAGATGTTGACTGGATAACCTTCACCTTGGATTCAGAGATGATTGCGGAAAAAGGCTACGCAGAGGTGGCCCTTACCGCATCAAACATGGGCTGGTTTATGGGCCTCAAGGGTCAACTGTACCGGAAAGATGGTGACGATTCGTTGACACCGGTTGGCAGTTCATTTGATTTCTCTGCAAATCGTCCCAAACACACCTTGAATGTCACTGAGCCTGGTACATATTACCTGGAATTCAAGCCCATTCAGGGCCAGAATTACGCCAGTTATGGCTTGTGCGACTCGAGCTACAACTTCTCGATGCTTGTGGTGAACGACGTATTGTACGCACCGGTGATCTCCAGATAATCCAGCGAAAGCTTCACAGCGAGTGCATTTAACTTTGGGGGTAGTTTTGGGATAGTGGCCTTGGTGATGCAAAGCACCACCATGGCCACTATTCGAAAATTGAAATGCACGCCTTCACAGTAGATCGCGTAAATAAAACCGCCTCTCGCAGACAATTGCTGCGAGAGGCGGTTTTGGTTAGCCAAGCAATTGCTTACTGGCCGTACGTGCCTTCGAGGTAGGTAACGATCCGCCAGATGTCCTCATCTGTGAGGATGCCTTCATAAGCGGGCATTGAGGGGCTCAGGCCAGCGGCCGTGCCACCCTTCGCTATGACCCAATGCTGGTAAGCAGGATCAGTTTCCTTGGCGGTCGCCTGAAGATTCGCGGGCTTGGGGTCCAGCGAAGCGCCAGCAGCGCCATCACCCGCGGCTTCATTGCCGTGGCAGCTTGCGCAGTTGCTGGTAAAGAGCTGCTGCCCCTGCGTTGCCGCATCGGCATCGCCTTCAAATGGGTTAGCAATACCAGCGTACTCAGCAGGCGGATCCTGGCGTTCGGTCGCGCTGCCACCACCGCCACCACAGGCCGACAAGAGAACGGCGCTGATCACCAGAATGATCATCGCAACCCAAACAGTCCTTTTCATTGCATTTCCTCCTAAAAGTCTGTTGTTCAGCGTTTTTCGTGGATCACATGATAGCCCTCCACGATGCCTGCACCTACAGTTTTGATAACTGTGTGAATGTAAGCACGAACGTCATTATAATCCTTTTTGTTTCTTTGGCAAGTGGGTTACTAATCTTTATCTTAAAGGTAAAATATTTGATGATTGTAAGGGAACAATATGATATTTGTCACTTTCCATCATCAACAATCTCCAGTATGTTTAAAGCAATCCTGAAAACCACTTTTTTCTAACCAAATACAAGGATTAGAGGTGAAATTATGTTCCGTATTAGTCGTCGTCTCGACTACGGGCTGCAGTTGATGATTGCCCTTGCACAGGAATCGGAGAACCGCGCCCAGGCAACCGCCGTTTTAGCAGAAAAATTGCAGATTCCCCTGCCCTTCTTGCACCAGATTGGCCGCTCGCTGATCCAGGGACGCTTGATCAAGGCCACCCCCGGCCCGCATGGTGGGCTGCGCCTGAACATCCCTGCCGGTGAGATTACCTTGCTGCAGATTGTGGAAACCCTTGAAGGCCCCGTTTGTATCACCCCATGCCTGGATGGCGAGAATTGCCAGCGCAACGATGCCTGCATGTCGAGCCCGGTGTGGGCTGAACTGCAAGCC
Organism: Chloroflexota bacterium; assembly: GCA_023434145.1. Taxonomy (GTDB): domain Bacteria; phylum Chloroflexota; class Anaerolineae; order Anaerolineales; family Anaerolineaceae; genus DSYU01. The sequence goes on from JAEYTI010000251.1 coordinate 5,182, forward strand.
ACACTTCTCAACCACCTCGGCGGCATCCGTCTGAGCACGCTGGCAGCCCAGCCGATCGCCCTGCCGGAGCTGGTGACTGTAAATAGCAACGGCAAGAACAGCTAACCCCCGCAACGGTCAGAAAAGCCGTTCCCACCGCAAATGATTATTTGCGGCAGGAACGGCTTTTCTGTTTAACGGATAACGCTCTGCTTCAAGGTTTGGAGAAGAGCCTCCATCATCTTGGTGCGGTATTCGATGGCCGTTTCCACGTTGCGCTGGTGCAGCTCAAACATGCTGCTGTCCACCTCCAGTTCGTTGGTGTCGGCGCGCCGGCGCATGGGCAGCACGGCAGAACAATCGCCATCCAGCCGGATGACGGTCTCTGCGGCGGGTGCGGCAGCCTTGAAGTCCGCCGCACCGTTTCCGCCAATCTCCACAAAACGGGTTTGCACGGTCATGGTCGCTACGTTATCCACGTACTTTACAATCCGTTCCGCCGTGTTCTTCAATGCAGCATTCAATTCGTTTGCCATCGGTACCTCCACAAGTTGAAAGGTTTGATCTGCTTGTCGATCCGGTTAAATTTCTACGGTTTGCGTGCCTCATCCAGCAGGGGCACAATCACTTCTTGAACAAACTGCCACGCCAGCGAGAGCGCCTGCACCACACCAATGGGTGTTGTGACGGCTAGGGCGATTTTTGCCGCGATTTGCATCACGGTGATGGTAGTACGCAGGTTTGCTGCCCGCGCGGCAAGCGCCAGAGTCATGGAGCGAGCGTGCGCTTCGGTTACCTGCGAGCCGGTGCCGGGGAGCAGATAGGTGCGCAAATCGCCGCCCCAGCGAACAGCGGTCTGTGCGACGAGGGTTCCATCAAGTCTTGTTTCAACCCAGGCGTAGTGCAGCGCCTGCCGGTTGACGCTTTCCATGAACGCGTCGAAACGGCGCTTTAGCTCATTCCAGTCTACGGAAGGCAGCCCCAGGGCGTAGCTGGCAGGCGCATCGCCAGGGTCGATCTCAGCCAGCGCCGCGGCCAGCTCAAACTCGGCCGGCGGCACATCGACGGCAAAAGCAACCGCCTCACCCCGCGCCGCCGCTTTATGTTGTGCAATCGCCCGCTCCGCGCGGATTATCGCCTGCTCCAGTCCCGCCTCAATCGCCTGCACCTTTCGCTCACGCTGGTCCAACGGTTCGGCCACATCCACACCGCCGATACTGCTGTGCAAATCCAGCGACCAGACCAAACCTTGCGATTCTTCCTCGGCGGGGGGCGCTCCTTCCCCAGGCAGCGCGAAAGACTCGGCCTGTTCGCCTTGCGACTTTACCTCCCACAGGCCAAAGGGATCTGCCTGCTCTGCGAGCGGCTTTGCCACGATGGTCACTTGCCCGCCGGTGAAACCAGAGACGTAAGCGCCGAAATGGCCGACTTGATCAGGTCTGAACGCGCCGCCTGGGCCTGTTTCACCGTCTCCAGGTGCAGCGTCCACAGATCCATGTCCACTTCGCCATCTACAACTGGCACCACCTGTTCCACATCGCCATCCATCTTGATGATGGTCAGGGCGCGCAGGCTAGCATTCACCAGCTTGCCGTTCTCAATGCCCACCATGTCGATCTTGTCGCTGGTGAAGGTGCGCACCTCTAGTAGAGCCGCATCGGTGATCGCCTGGCCAAGCACATCGCCAAGCTTCTTCGCAATCTGCTCCAGCGCGCTGCCTACCTTGCCTGCGCCGCCAGTGATATCATCCCACACACCAAACTCCTGCGCAGCTTGCGTATCCTGGTTGACGACCGTCCCCTCTACCATAGGCACCGCCTTAGTAGAAGAGCCAATCTTTACAGCAGCTTCGGCTGCCTGGGCCTTTTCTTCCACCGGCGCAGCCTGCCCACCCGAGCCATTCGTCTTGCCGGCAGAAACCGTAATGCTCGGGCGCTCCGCTGCCGCATCACTGTCCTTTTCCGCTACCATCAGGCGCACGGCCGGGTCACCCAAAACTACGTAGTTACGGGCATCGTTATTGGCGGTCCACATGCCGTTCACTTCCAGGTCGCTGACCTTCTTTCCACCTTCGATTTCCTCCAGCAGTACGCTCAGGTCCGAAGAGACTTCAGCGTAGCGCTGGTTGAAATATTCAAAGGCCGAACCGACCGGGTAGCCGTCCATCAACCGCTGGATGGAGCTCTTGAATACCTCAAGCTGCGGGCCGGCGTTGCCCCAGTTGAACGAGAAGCTCCAGGCGCGCTCCACGTGCCCCAGCACCGCCAGTGCGCCGCCTTTCGGGTGGCTGAGCATGCGCGTGGGCAGCTTCGACAGGAACGGCCTCGGCGCGATCGGCTCACGATCGAGGTTGGCCTGCTTGTAAAACTCGTCCATCATTGGCGTGCCCGCGCCGTAACAGGCAAAGAAGAAGGCGATCAGGCCAAATACGTTGGCATCGTCCAGCAGGTGATCCGCGGCAAAGTAAAAATCCTCCGGAATGGGCTTGCGCCACTGCCGCGGGCCGGGCCAATCCTGGCATAACAGCGCGCCGTTGTGCGGGATCTGCCTGGCGCTGCCGTTGGAAAACCCCATGCCGTGCGTGGCCGAAACCAGCACCGCCGGTGTGTCTTTACCGCCCAGCATATTCGCCAGCCGGCTGCGCAGCGCTTCTTCGCGCAGCACCGCGTCGTAGCTCCAGTTCTTTAGCTTCTTCTCGGCCTTCAGTTCCTTCATTAGCGGCTCGATGAGCTGGTCCGCGCTCATATTCGTCGCCACGTCATCAGGGTTGGCGACGCCAAACAGCCCCATTCGGCGCGGCAGCTTGATCTGGCCCTTTTCTGCCTGCACGACGCTGTTGGCGTATTGGGCGTATTCTTCCACCGTGTCGAAGTGGATGCGCCCCACGGCGTACTGCACATCGAGCTGGCTCTGAACGCTAAAGGGAATTTCTTCCGGGCTTCCTACGATCAGCAGATAGTAAGGCATCTTCTTGGGGTTGGCGGGGCCTGGGCCTACCTTGTGCTTTTTGAGCCACTCATTCTTGCTCTGCCCGGCGCTGTAACCCTCTCCGTCGCGATAAACGCGGAAGAAGCGCTCGTTTTCCTTTGCGGCCTGCTCCTGCCGCCAATCGAGCAGCGGCTTGATCGCCTCCAGGATAGCTGGATCGGTTTTCGACGGCAGAATGACACCCCAACCGGTTTGCGCCAGGTCTTTTGCGTCTAACCCTTCTGCCAGGCCAAAGTGCTTGCCTGCGCGGATGACCTGCTCTGTCCAGGCTTTCAGCTCACCGATGACCTCGGGATCCACCTGTTCCTTTTTGATGATCTTACTCAAATCCTGTGGTTTGAGCGGGGGGAGCAGATACTCGCCGGTTTCGGCGCTGATGCCATTAAAGACCAGCGTGTCTTTCATTTCGTCCGCCATCGTCAGCCTCCCGATGAAAAAATCGTGGCTCTTTTTGGGTTTCAAGGAGTTTTTGGTTCGTTGAGGGGATTGCACCACCCCAGCGAAACAAAAACTCCCTGAAACTCATGTGGAGCGAGAAAGGTTTGTATCGCCAGTCTGCGCGGAAGCCACTTATGTTTGTGCCAGGCATAAAAACAAGAGGATTTGACCAAACAACATCTTGATCAACGATATTATGATTATATAGATTCGTTACAGTTCTGCAAGGATCACCCGCAAAGCTCGGTTTAAGCCGGTGAAACCTTGTAAAATAAGGCTCATAGATAGTTTCAAGGAGTTTGGGTGTCACAGGGGGTGATCCCACCCCCTGTGACACCCAAACTCCTTGAAATCCATAAAGAGCGTAAAATAAAAAGGTATGAAAGAAACACACGCGCCCACAAACCACCGAAAATGGTTGTTCACCCTCCTGACCCTGCTGCTGGCAGCGCTTATGCTGTACTTTGCCCTGCGCAATGTAAACTGGCACGAGTTGTTCAGCACCATGCGCCAGGCGAACCCCGCCCTTCTGCTGCTGGCATTTGCGGCGCTCAGCGTCTCGTGCCTGGTGCGCGGTATGCGCTGGCGGCTGCTGCTCAGCGCGCAGCGGACCATGCCGGTGGCAGATGTATTCTGGGCGTTGATGACCGGCTACCTGGGCAATGCCTACCTCCCGGCCCGCGCCGGTGAGCTGATTCGCTCGATGCTGGTAGGACAGAAGGGCGGCATCAGCAAAAGCTTTTCGCTGGCTACCGCGCTGACCGAGCGCATCGTCGACGCAGTGATCCTGGTCATCGTCTCGACCGCCGCGCTTTCCACGATGCCGGTGCTGCCCGAAGCAATCGCTGGGAATATCAAAATCTTCTCGGTGATCGGGCTGGCTGCCCTGGCAGTCATTATCGCCGCGCCGCGCATGGGCCGCATCATCTACGCCGTGCTCGCTCGCCTGCCCATCCCTGAGCGGTTCTGCGGTTCGATTACGGGAATGGTCGAAAAGCTGCTGATGGGCGCTGGCGCGCTCCAGCACCCGGTGCGCCTGAGCGGTTTTCTGCTGTGCTCCGCTGCCATCTGGTCCTTGGATACCGTCGCCGGCCTGATGACGGCCCGCGCCTTTGGCCTGGATCTCAACCCGGTGCAGGTGTTCGTTCTGCTCGCCGCGCTGGGCTTGTTTAGCGCCATCCCATCCACGCCGGGCTACGTGGGCGTGTACCAGTTGGTTGCGGTATCTGTGCTGGTTCCCTTTGGTTTGAGTGAAGCCGAATCGGTTGCCTATATCTTTGGGTATCAGGGGGTCAACTATGCGGTCATCACCGTGTGGGGGCTGATCGGCCTGTGGAAGCTGCGCGGCGCCGCGCGGCTGCTGCGCGCGCCGGTAAAGGAGCCCACCACGCCGGCCTGATCGCCGCAAGCAGCGCAAAAGGAGGTGCCGCCATGAAAAACCAATTCAACAGGTCTGCCCGGAAAGGGCCAGCCCTGCTGGCCACAAGCCTGTGGATCGTGGTTTTTCTTGCCGGGTGCAGCCTCCCCACGGATCTTGGGATCCCAGAGATCCCCGGGATCATCGAGCAGCGCACCGCCACACCGCACCGCACGCTGGCAGCCATCGAAACCATGCTGACGGCAACCGCCGCCATCCCCACAGCTACCCACACCCCGCCGCCAACCTTTACGCCACTGCCTGGTCCAACCAGCACAGCGACACCCGAACTACCCATATTGGGGCAAATTGGGCAGCCGCTCGCGGCCAAGAGCATCGGCCTGATGGTACGCTCCTCCATCTTTGCCGGTGAATTGGGAGAACAGACCGCCGCCGAGGGACGCACCTTCCTCGACCTGGAAGTGACCATCGAATATCTTGCTGATGATGGCGGTTTGCAAAGCGAGTCAACGCTCAGCTACACATCCTATTACTTCACCCTGACAGACACTGCAGGAACGCAGTACAACCCGTTCGCTTTCGCGCAAGATGCATTAACCGCCGGTATCCCGCCGCGCTTATTGGGTGGCGATCTTCTGCCTGGCGAGATGGTGCGCGGGCACGTGGCCTTCGAAGTGCCAACAGAACCCGGCCCGCTGACCCTAACCTACACCCCAGCCCTCCCCACAACTGACGTCTTGCCGCCGGTGTTCACCGTACCGCTTGCCCAAGAGCACGGCAGCATCCCCTCTGACAGCATTCCGGCAACCGGCGCGATCAGCGTGAACAGCGATGCCTGGCTATCCGAAGCGCTGCCCGGGCAGGATCAACTGGCGCAGAGCAGCGGCGTGTCGCTCAAAATCGAGATGGTGCGCTCCGCGGTGGTCTTTGAAGGCAAACGGGCCCCCACCGGCTCGCGATTTTTGATCCTCGACACTGTCATTCAGAATCTGACCCACCCACAGGTGCCCTACAATCCCCAATACTTCAAATTAAAGGATGAGCAGGGATATGAATATGGGCCGATCATCCTGCCCGGCGACATTATGCTCCAGGCAGGCAGCCTCACAGAAGGGCGCGTGGTGAAAGGCACGGTGGTCTTCCTGCTTCCATTGGAGGTGGAGCGCGCTGGCGTGATCTACAAGCCGCAGGTGCTGACGGAGGAATGGAACGCGCTGCGTATCGCCATCAGTGTACCGGATCGTTGATCCCCTCGCAAAACTGCTCGCGCCAGAGGGCAACCGTGAGGACGTGGCTGAGGGTAAAGTAGGCGGTTCGCCGCCTCGCCAGGTGATCTTCCAGCAGGCAGCTCACGGCGTGCATATCGAAGAGGTCGCCCAGGAGATCGCTGCGCGCGAGAACGCGCCTTGCAAATGCTTGCGAACCCTCGCGGAACGCGCCTGCCTGCGGGATGCTTCCCCGGCGTTCCTTATCGTACCGGGTGGGGAAGAGACGCCGGAGTGCCCGCCGGCGCAAGTCGTCGGCGTGGTGCAGCAGTGGAACCTGCCGGATACGGAGATCCAGCGGAATGGGGTAACCGGTGCGCGCGTATGGCACCGCCGAGACGCGCGACAGGTGACGGATGATGAGATGCAGGTAGAAAAGGCTGCGCTCGCGCACCTGCGACGGTATTTCACTCAAGGCGTAGTCGAGAACATCATTATCGAGGAAGGGCTCCAGCGGTAGGGCAAAGTCACCCAGCGCATCGGATGTGTGCCCTCCACGCGCAATACGCGAGTGTATCAGCATATAGTCAAAAGCCTGGCGAGCATCTGCCGTGCCGCTGATATCGAACATCCTACCGGGCATATCCGCGCTGTACAATGCCGCTTCCCGATAGATCTCGGGGCGCATCACTTCGCGCAGGCCGGCCAGATTTTGCTTCAGGTACGAATTGGCATGCTGCCTGCCCTCAGCAAAACTCGCCGCCTTGTGGATCTCATGGGAGTAATGTCGCCCGGAGATAAAATTGCCAAACAGCCCGGTCATGGCAAAACGTAGCCCATGCTGCTGCAAAAACTGCCCCTGCGCCATAATCCAACTGGCGTGCGCGCCGATCTTACCCTCCGCACTCCTGGTGATCGGCGAGGCGAACTGCTGCAAATAGTCCGTACCGATCAGGATATGCTCATGCGGCAGGCCCAGCGCCCGAGCGACCTTTTTGCCGTACACCAGATCTTCACCGCCCGGTACGCTGATGGTTGAGGTTATAAGATCAGTTTCTGGCGCAGTAGCGCAGTACATCTCCGCCACGACGCGAGAGTCAAGCCCGCCAGTGATCAGTAGCCCCGTGGACGCGCGCGCACGCCTTGCCAGCGAGCGCTGCATACGTTCCGCTAGCCCATCCGCATATTGGCGGTCATCGCGTGCATCGCGCTGCCCGGCAAATGACGGCTGCCAGTAGGAGCCTACCCGAATCTGCCCGCGTTCATACGTCAAAATGCCCGCGGGGGGCAAAGACCGGATATCACAAAACAATGTGCGCTCTTCCATGGGCGAGAAATGCAGGAATAGATCTGCCACGGCAGCCGGGTCCACGTCGCGGTTGAAACGCGGGTGCCACGCGATGGATTTGATCTCAGAGCCAAACATCAGCCCCTCCGGCGACTGCCAGTAGTACAGATTGAAGTATGATAGGCGGTCGAGCAACAGGGTGAGCCGCTGCGGTTCCTCCTCCCACACCGCCAGGGCGTAGACACCATTTAATCCGCGGACCGCCGCAACACCGTCGCGCAGAAAACGGTCAAGCAGCAGCCGGGCAGGCGTGCCGTAGTCATCGGGCGGGCCATGCGCGCCAAGCAGGAGCTCGGCAGTAAAAGCATCGTCCACGATCAGCCCGTAATGGGCAAGCCAGACTCCATTCCGCGAGGCGATCTGCGGACCGCCTTCGGGCAGCCCAATTGAACCCAGGGCGGCTGTGTCACTTGCAATGGTTGATTCATGATGGGAAGGGTTTCGGCGTAAAGGTCGGATCATCCTGTCAATCGCAAATTGATTGGCGGGTTTACCGGCATTCGAGACAACTCCAGCAATTCCTGGCATTCGAATATAACCCCACTACTTCAGGTTGTTCCGGTTCAGCAAAGAATCGGCGACCCCAATTTGGCCCTTTACCGATAAAGATTTGCTGATCGAACTTCGTTCGGATCCTTGTGAACGAAGGGTCATTAGAAGTATAGGATATTTGTAGTCAATAAAATATACAAATATCGGCGGCATATAATCTCGGTCTGTCGTGTAAGGCGGAGTGTGCCCGCCTTACAAATGAAAACCGGGAGATTTTGTCGCACTTCGTGCGACAAAATCTCCCGATCTCTTTTTCGGGGCGCTCGTAGGGTGCGACTCAATTACCCGGTTATGTGCGGTGCTGCCATGCTGCTGCGCGCAGCTTTTCTACTGGTTTTCGAGATCGCTCAGGCGGTAGTTCAGCGCGTCGATCGAGATCTGTACCTCGCGCAGCGATAGCGCCAGCGAGATCATCAGCAGCACCAGGCTGAGGGCAAAGACCCACTCGCCCACCCGCACCTGACGCAAGAACAGGGCGAACATCGACACCACGCAGCAGAAGAAGCTCATCACGCCGTAAATTTGCATATTGCGGATGACTTTCACCCGGTAGCGCAGGTTGCTGAGCTGGGCGGTGATAATGCTGCGCTCTTCGGGCGTGGTCTTGTAGGCACGGTGAAGCTCGCGGATCAGCGAGGCCAGGGTGAGGAAGCGGTTGGTATAGGCCAGCAGCAGCAGCGAGATGGCCGGAAACAGCAGCGCGGGCGTCGTAAGGTTCATTTCCATCTCGTACTGCCTTCCCCCGCCTAGGCGGACTGCCCCAGAGCAGCCAGCACTTCTTTCGAGTGATGATCGGGCTTGACGTTCTCGAAAACCTTGACGATGTTTCCATCCGGACCGATCAGGAAGGTAGTGCGCAGCACGCCTTCGTACTCGCGGCCCATGAACTTCTTCGGTCCCCACACGCCGTACGCATCAGCAACCTTGTGCCCCTCATCCGCGAGCAGGGTGAAGGGTAGGTCGAACTTGTTCTTGAACTTGGTGTGCGACTTGGCAGTATCTGGGCTGACCCCGAGGATGACAATGCCGTTCTGCTCGTAAATATGGAAGTCGTCGCGGAAGTTGCAGGCTTCGGTAGTGCAGCCGGGGGTGTCATCCTTGGGGTAGAAGTACAGCACCACGGGCTTGCCGCGATAATCCGATAGATTGTGGATTTTCCCGTCCTCGTCGGGCAGTGCGAACTCCGGCGCGGGTTGGTTGGCTTCAATCGGCATTTTAATATCCTCCTTGTTCCTTTCTTTTTCCCTTCTCATGGGATTTGCGGTGTTACCCGCGGTGCTGTGCACCGCGGGTAACACCGCAAATCCCTATTTACACTGTACCACAACCCGGCCCATATCCGTCACATCGTAACCGTCTAAAGCCTGTACGGCGGCGCGGAAGGCCGGGTCGTTCATCAACTCGAACAGCGGGTCGAGCAGGCCGCTTTGCGCGTGCTCGCAGGGGATCACCAGGTCGTAGCGCTCGGAGAACAGCGGGACGAAATCCAGGTCGAGCGCGCGGGCGGCGGCCTTTACGCCCATGCCGCAGTCGGCCCGGCCCGATGCTACCGCCGCCGCGACCGCCAGGTGGGTGTACTCTTCACGGTCGTAGCCCTGCACCTGCTCTGGCTGGATCCCTGCCTGCTGCAAGTGATAATCCAGCAGCACGCGCGTGCCTGCTCCTCGCTGGCGGTTGACATAAGCCAATTCCGGGCGGGCAAGATCGATCAGGTCATGAATGTGTTTCGGGTTGTTTTTTTGCACCAGCAGGCCTTGCTCGCGCCCCGCCCAGGTGACCAATTGCACGGGCGTATCCGGCAGGTACTGCTGAATATAGGAAAGATTATATTCGCCGGTTTGCGGGTCGAGTAGGTGCGAGCCTGCCAGGTGCGCCTCGCCACGCCGCAGCGCCACCAGCCCGCCCAGGCTGCCCGCGTTGGCCGAAACCAGCCGCCGCCCGCGCTGCGCCAGGTACTGCGCCAGCAGATCCAGCGTCATATCGTGCGAGCCGATGACAAAAATGGTGCGGTCGATATCGGCCGGGGCGCGGAACAAGCGAACCTTCACGGGCGCGCCTGCCTCCAGGCCCTGCACGCCGCGCGGCAGCACCGTCACGCCATCCGCGCGCACCAGCGAGGTGATGACCCCCGCCCCGCGCGAGAGCGGCGCAGCCAGAGTCCGCCCGCCGACCTTACCCACCACCACACGCAGAAAGTCATCGTCGCCTGCCGGGGAGGTAACCTTGCGTGTCAGCGTTGCGTCCATCTCATAGCTGCCGATTTTCTCCGGATGTTCGCGCCCTGGGCGGCCCAGCCAGGCGGTGATCAGGGGTTCGACAAAAATCTCCCCGGTCAGCGCCGCCGAAACGGGATAGCCCGGCACACCAATGATCGGCACCTGCCCGCCATCCGCCCGCCGGATCATGCCGAGGATCACCGGGTGGCCCGGGCGCACGGCCACGCCGTGCACCAGCAGCTCGCCCAGCGTCTCGACCACCCGGGCGGAGAAGTCCTCCGAACCGGCAGAGGACCCGGCATTGAGCAGCACCAGATCACAGTCGGCAGCCGCCTGCGCCACACGCTCGCGGATTTGCTCAAAATCGTCCACCGTGATGGAGAATCGCACCGGCTCGCCGCCCCACGTGGCGATCTGTGCCGCCAGCACCAGCGAGTTGTATTCGATAATGTCACCGCGCTTCACCGGCTGCCCCACGGGAACGAGCTCGGTTCCGGTCGGCAGCACCGCCACCTTTGGTTTGCGGGCAACGCGCACTTCCGCGTGCCCAGCGGCCGCAATAGCGCCTAAATCCACCGGGCGCAGCGTATGCCCGGCGGGCAGCACCAGCTCGGTCGCCACAATATCCTCACCCATCGGGCGAACGTGACTCCACGGCGGCAGCGCATTGCGCAGCCGGATGGCAACTGGGTGACGCGGATCGGCGGCCTGCGCGCCATCGCCGTCCAGCGGCTCCACGTTCTCCACCGGCACCACCGCATCGGCCCAATCCGGCAGCGGATCACCGGTATCGACGTAAGCCGCCTCTTCATCGATCCGCAGGCTAACCGGGCGCGAAGGCTGCGCGCCAACCGTGGCAGCCGCGCGCAGGGCAAAGCCATCCATCGCGGAGGCGTGATAGTGCGGCGAAGAGATGCGCGCCCACACCGGCTCCGCCAGCACCCGCCCAATCGCCTTCTCGTCCAGCGGAATGGCCTCAACGCCCAACACGCGCCACAGTCCGGCGCTCACCAGCGCTTCACGCAGGCGTTCGTGCGCCTGCGCCAGCGGGATATCGTGAAGGTAAATCGGCATATTCCCTCACCTCTATAGATGTTGATCGAGCAGGAACGACACCAGCACATAGCCATCCATCTGCTCGCCCGCGCGGATCATTTCCCAGATTTCTTCCGCGGTCGCCCAGCGCACCGCATTGATCTCAACAGTATCGAAGCCCTGCTCGGCTGGCAGTGCGCGGCAGCGGACGATGTGCTCTACCTTGTTGGAAATGCCGTTCAGCGGGTTGTAAGAGTACAGCAGTGTAAAATCATCACCCCGGCAGCCGGTCTCTTCCAGCAGCTCGCGGCGGGCGGCATCCAGCACATCCTCGCCTGGCTCCACGCCGCCCGCCGGGAATTCCCATTCTGTGCGACCGGTAGGGTAACGAGTCACCTGCACCATCGCATAGCGCCCGGCATCGTCACGGGCCAGTAACATCACCGAAGAATTGTCAAAATCCACCAGATGATGCTGCTCGATTATATTGCCATTGGGGAACTGCACCCGGTCTACCCACAAATTCACCCACTTGCTGCGGTAGATCAGGCTGCGCGCCAATGCTTTTGGGATCGGTGATTCGGCCATTGCCCTGCCTAGAAGAAAAATACCTGCACGTCCGCGCCCGCTTCCAGCCCGGTAGCGTCTGGCGGCGTTCGCACCAGCCCATCCGCCTGAGAGAGGGTGAAGATCAGGTTGCTCTTATAGAAGATCGGGTCGGCAACCAGCCCACGCGGGCCTGGCACCAGCCGCACGGGGGACCAGTCCTCGCGCCCCGCCTGGGAAGGCAGGTTTACTGACAGCTTTGCCATGACAGACGGCCGGGATTTACCCTCCGGCAGTCCCAGCAGGCGCTCTACCACCGGCGCCACAAACAGCCCGGCGATCACCAGCGCGCTGACCGGGTTACCCGGCAGCCCGATCACCGGCTTACCATCGCAGACCGCCAGGATGGTGGGTTTCCCCGGCTTGACGTTGACCCCATGCACCAGCACGCCGGGCGCGCCCATCCGGTCGATCACTTCCGAGGTCAAATCTCGGGTAGAGGCCGACGACCCGGCGGTGATCACCACGAGGTCGCATTCCGCCAGCGCCTGCCGCATGATCGCTTCCAGAGTCTCGCGGCGGTCCGGGATGATCCCGTAGCGCACCGGTTCGCCGCCTACGCGCTGCACCAGCGCGGATTGGGTATAGCTGTTGATGTCGCGCACCTGCCCCGGAGTCGGAACCTGCGCCGGGTCGATCACCTCGTCACCCGAGGAGAGGATACCCACGCGTGGAGGCCGCACCACCGCCACCCGGGTGATCCCCAGTGCCATCAACCCGCCAATTTCCGCCGGGCGCAGCCGCCGGCCCGCCGGGATCACCACCTGCCCAACCTGCACATCCTCCCCGGCGCGCAGCTCGTTCTCGCCAGGGGCTACCGGGCGCATCACTTCGATCTCGCCAGGGCGCGCCGCCTGGGTGTATTCCAGCATCACCACCGCGTCTGCGCCCTCGGGCAGCATTCCGCCCGTATGAATCACCGCAGCCTGCCCCGCGCCAACGGGAAAAGCCGGGGCCGCGCCCATCGGAACCTCGCCGGCCAGAGTCAGATATGCCGGGAGGCTGTCGGATGCGCCAAACGTATCGCGGGCGCGCACAGCGTAGCCATCCACCGTGGAGCGCGAGAAAGCCGGCAAGGCCTCAGGGGCCATCACCGCGGAGGCCGTCACGCAGCCGAGCGCGGAGGCGGTATCCACCTGTTCGGTAGAGAACGCGGGAGCGGGCAAGTGGCTGACCAGCAGCGCCAGCGCATCGTCAGGAGGTAGCAGCGATAGGAATTCAGGCATAGGTTACACGATCCACAGCGCCAGGTTGATAAAGTATGCCGCCAGCCCCACCGTGGCCATAGCGGTGATGGTCAGCATACGCCAGCGTGGCTTGCCTCCCGCCATAATGTGATTGATCTGCCAGATCTGGAAGACCGCCACCGGCAGCGAGAGAAAAGCCGGGAAGGCCAGCCGCCACTCCAGCCCGCCAATCACTGAAGCCGACAGCAGCAGGTAGGCCGCCGCGACCAAAAAGTTGTGCAGGCTCATGCCCCGCTGCCAGCCCAGGCGCTGCATCATGGTCTTTTTCTCCATTTTGAAGTCCTGAGCATAGGCGGGGAGCGCCAACACGAGTGTTGCGGCAAGGTAGAGGAAGGTCAGCGGAAACGTGAGCTGCGCCAGCAGCGGGTGCAGATCACCGGCTTGCAGCAAATACGCCAGCGCCGGGAACAGGTTTGCCACCAGCACCGATGTAACCAGCTCACCGTACCCGGAGACTGCCAGCCGCATGGGCGGAACCGCATAGATCACCCCCAACAAGAAAGCGACCCCTAGAATCAGCAACGCAGCGGGATTCAGTTCGCCCTGCACTGCCAGCAGAACCGTCAGCACAGCCCCAGCGGTAAGCGCTCCCGCCGCAACCTGCAAAAAAATCACGCGCGGCGGCTCAATGGGGCCTTCCGCTGCTAGCCTCGGTACCTTCGTTTGAAATGGATCCTGGTTGGTGCGGTCGAAGTAGGTGTTGAGCCAGAAACTGCTCAGTTGAATCATGGTCACCGCGCCCTGGCCCAAGAAATACGTCGACCAAGTGATGGTTTCGCCCAGGTAGGCGGCGATCCCCGCACCCAGCGCATACAGCAGTATGCCTGCCAGCAGCGAAAACGGCCGCGCTGATTGAATCAGCGCACGGGCGATGGATACAGTAGGTTGCTCGGGTGTCTTATCTTCCATTGCGGTTATTATACTAACCCATACCCGCCATCAACAGCCAAAATCTGGCCAGTTATGTATGCGTTCTGTATGAAAAACAGCACCGCCCGCGCTACGTCCTCGGGCGTACCGGCTGTTTTGAGGGGCAGGCGTTCCACCAACCGCTGCCAGACTTCGCCCGGCACGTCCGCGGAAGGCAGAATCAGTCCCGGCGCGACAGCATTGACCCGCACGCCTGGGGCGAGTGCCTTTGCCAGCAGCCGAGTCAGCGTCTCCAGCGCGGATTTGCTGACCGTGTAAGCCGGATAGGTGGTCCACAGCTTGTTCGCGCCGGTGTCGGAGATGTTGACAATGCAGCCACCCGCCTCGCCCATGATTTTCGCGGCAGCTTTGGCGCACAGCCACGGCGCGCGCAAATTCAGATCGAGCGCGGCATCCCATTCTTCCACCGGCATCGCTCGCAGATCACCGCGCGGCATCACCGCCGCCGAATTGACCAGTACTTTCAGGGGATTCCTCAAGTTGGCTACGCGCAGAAAAAGATCTTCCACCTGGTCTGGGTCGCTCAAATCGGCGGGCAACAGAAACACCGGCATGCCCAGCGCCCGCACCTGCTCCGCCGCCTCTGCGGCCTTCTCCGCCGAGCGGTTGTAGTGCAGCCCGATCGCATAACCCTGCCGCGCCAGTTCCAACGCGATCGCCAGCCCAATGCGGTGCGCCGCGCCTGTCACAACGGCCAGCGGTAGCGGTGCAGCTTGCTCGTCCGGCGTTTGCATCTTATTTGCGGAAGAAGTTGGCGACGAAGAACCGAATATTCTCGGGCCGTTCGGCCAGCCGGCGCATAAAGTATGGGTACCAGTGCGTGCCATAGGGCACGTACACGCGCACCGGGTAACCCTGCTTCGCCAAAGCCTCCTGCAAGTCGCGGCGGATACCGTGCAGCATCTGGAACTCGATCGCCCCGCGCGGCAGGGCCAGCCGCTTGGCCTCAGCTTTAGCGTACTCAATCCGCGCCTCGTCGTGGCTGGCAATGGCGGGAATGGGCGGAATGCGCCCGTCCTGGCTCACCTCCGGCGTGCCAGATGCAATTGCGCCTTCGATCAGCATCGTGGTCAGCGCATCATAGTTCGCGTCCACCTCGCTCTTAGACGGAAAGGCCACTGTCGCAGGCTCATCGTACGCGCCCTTGCACAGGCGCACCCGCCCGCCGCGCTGGAGAATCATGCGGATATCCTCTTCACTGCGGTACAGGTAAGACTGAATCACAATTCCAACGTTGTTGAACCCCTGCTGGCAGGCCCATTCCCAAACGCTCACCGTCACGCCGGTAAGCGATGAGTCTTCCATATCAATACGAATAAAGTTGCCCAGCTCGCGCGCGCGGGTAAGGATGCCCCGCAGATTCTCGCGGCACAATTCCTCATCCAGCACCAGCCCCAACTGCGAGAGCTTGAGCGATACGTTTGCCCGCACTCCGCTGCGGTCGATTCCATCCAGCGCGCGGATCACCTCATCCGCGGCGGCGCGCGCCTCGGCGGCGCTGGTCGTGCTTTCCCCCAGGTAGTCGAGCGTGGCCTGGATTCCTTTATCATTCAACTGCTGGATGGCTTCGATGGCCTCTTCTAGCGTTTCCCCGGCGATGAACCGGTGCGCCATGCGCCGGGCAAGCCCCCAGCGAGTAACCATATGCTTCGCCCACCTGGCTTTCGAGAGCGCAACGAAAAATGAACGCGAAAAGCGCCGCAGCATAATCCCTCCCTGAGATGATCGATGAGCGATCCGTATCGTACCTGTGTTGGCAAATGAATTTGCCAACACAGGTACGATACGGAGTATCTATAGCAGAAAACTCACCGTTGTGATTCTAATGTTGATAGAGGTTCAGCGCAAGGAAAATCCATGTTCAACCAGCCGAGAGGTGATTCTATGTCACCTTTCTTAGCGGTTGGGTTAAACCACCCAACAGGTTAATTGACAAAATGTACTTACCAATTATAATAATTCCAGGTTTTACCTGGTAGGAACGATTCTGCGAAGCAGTTTGCCGAATCAGACACTTATGCAAGAGAACTCTTTCGAAAATCAACCTGAATTCTCAGGTTTGATCACTCACAATTGCCAAAGGAGGAGATTGTGAAAAAGCGTTCGATGTTTTACCTGTTGTCAATGGTTGTGATCTTCAGCTTGATGCTGGCTTCTTGCCAGCCGGCTGGCACAACCGAGGCTCCCCCCCAGCCCGGCGGAGCAGAAGCCACGGCTACGACAGCCGCTCCCGCTGCTGAACCGACAGCGACCACTGGCAGCGAAGCGGAACCCACCGGGACCACCGGTGGAGAAGCCCCTGCTACCGGCGACCTGATGAAAGTGGAAGCCGAAAGCTGCGATTACGGCGGTGAATTCAAGTCCATCGAGGCGGTCGATGAAAAGACGGTTGTATTCACGCTGTGCTTCCCCGACCCGGCTTTCCCCTCGAAGGTTGCCTTCAACGTCTTCTCGATTGCTGACAAGGATCACCTCGATCAGCACGGCGGCGACTCGCTCGCCATGAGCGACGATGCCAACGGTACCGGCCCCTTCATGCTCGAAAACTGGGCGCGCGGCGACAGCATCACCTACACGGCCAACCCCGATTACTGGCAGGGCGCTCCGGCTTTCGACAGCCTGATCTTCCGCTGGTCGGAACAGTCGGCCCAGCGCGTGCTCGAGCTCCAGTCGGGCCAGGCGGATGGAATCGACAATCCTGCTCCTGAGGACTTCGCCAGCATTGAAGGCGACGCCAACCTACAGTTGATCCCCCGCGAAGCGCTCTCGATCTTCTACATCGGCTTCAACGTCGATCTGGCACCCTTCGAAGACGAAGCGGTTCGCCAGGCCTTCGCCCAGGCCATCGATCGCCAGCGTATCGTGGACCAGTTCTACCCAGCCGGTTCCTCGGTTGCCACAGTCTTCGCACCTCCGCAGTTGAACCCGGGCTTTGAAAGCGCCGAGGGTTGGTATGAGTACGATGGCGAAGCCGCCCGTGCTGCTCTGGAAGCCGCCGGCTTCGACTTCAGCCAGGAAGTGCCGCTGTACTACCGCAACGTAGTGCGCGGATACCTGCCCACCCCCGATAAGGTAGCCCAGGAAATTCAGGCCCAGCTCGAAGAGATCGGTGTGACCATTGTCATCAACGAAGTTGAGTCGACCACCTTTATCGATGAAAGCTCTGCCGGTAATTACCCGCTCTACCTGCTCGGTTGGGGCGCGGACTACCCGGATGCGACCAACTTCTATGACTATCACTTCGCCAACAACAACAACGCCCAGTTTGGTACGCTGTTCGATGACATTGTCGAGCCGCTGCAGGCTGCCGGCCGCACCGCTGATACCGCGGAGCGCCTGGATCTGTACGCCGAGGCGAACGCCGCTATCAAGCAGCACGTTCCCATGATCCCTGTGGCCCACGGCGCTTCTGCAGTAGCCTTCCAGGCTGGTGTTGAAAATGCCATGACCGGCCCGCTGGCCAATGAGCCCTTCTACCTGATGAACCCCGGCAAGGAAAACCTGGTCTGGGTGCAGAACGGCGAACCCGCCTCCATCTGGTGCTCAGATGAGACCGATGGTGAATCGTTGCGCGCCTGCCAGCAGGTCTATGAAACACTGCTGAACTACGAGCCCGGTGGCGTGGAAGTGGTTCCCTATCTGGCTGAGAGCTACGACGTAAATGACGATGCGACCGTGTACACCTTCGTCTTGCGCGATGGCGTTACTTTCCACAACGGCGCCACGCTCGACTCCAATGACGTGGTTGCCTCGTTTGCCGCTCAGTGGGATGCCGCGGACCCCAACTACAAGGGCCGCACAACGACCTTTGAGTACTTCGGGGCCTTCTTCGGCGCGCATCTGAACGCTCCGTGACGGTAATATCCCCTTAAGTAAAGTACATGCTTTGGGCGGTGTGCAATAACATGCGCACCGCCCAAAGCGCATCAATTTTACCTGTTGTTCGTCAGAGGTTGCTGAGCATCTTGAAACGAACAACAGAATTTACAATATCAGGACAAATCCATGCTACAGTTTATTACCCGCCGGATTCTCCTGCTCCTGCCCGTGCTCGTTGGAATTTTGTTTGTCACTTTTGTCATCGTCCGCGCTATTCCGGGCGACCCATGTAAAGCCATGCTAGGCGAGAAAGCCACCGAAGCAACATGCGAAGCTTTCCGCGAGCGCTACGGGTTGAACGATAACTGGCTTGTGCAGTTTGGACGATACATCGTGAATATGGCGCAGGGTGATCTCGGCCAATCGATCCGTTTTACCCGCCCGGTCGTCGATATCATTGCCGAACGCCTGCCGCTGACCATGGAACTGACACTGTTGGCGATGATTTTTTCTACTGTGTTCGGGGTGCTGCTAGGGATTATCTCGGCCCTCAAACGCAATACGATCATTGATACGCTGACCATGATGGTTGCCAATATCGGGGTTTCGATGCCGGTTTTTTGGCTCGGCCTGATGCTGGCGTATTTCTTTGCCATTACGCTCAAGGGCACGGCCTTCGCACTGCCGCCTTCCGCGCGCTTTACCGCCGGGCTGTCGCTCATTCCGCTGGCGCGCACCTGGGGGATCGAAGACCCGGTTGGCCTTCAAAAGTTTATCCTGGATCTGCTTTCCAACTCCCTGTTCTTCAACTCGATCGTAAATGGGCGTTGGGATGTTCTCTGGGATGGCATCCGGCACCTGATCCTGCCCGCCATCGCGGTCGGCACGATCCCAATGGCCATCATCGCCCGCATGACGCGCTCCAGCCTTCTGGAAGTGCTTGGGCTCGATTACATCCGTACTGCCCATGCCAAAGGCCTCATTGCCCGCAAGGTAATTTCCAAACATGCCATGCGCAACGCGATGATCCCCATCGTCACCATCATCGGCATCGAAACCGGCAGCCTGCTTTCCGGCGCAGTATTGACGGAAACGGTGTTCGCCTTGCCCGGTATTGGAACCATGCTGGTACAGTCGATCACCGCTCGCGACTACCCGGTGGTCACCGGCTTTACGTTGGTTATCGCGCTGATTTTCATCATCGTCAACCTGATCGTCGACGTTTCGTACGGCTATCTCGATCCACGCATCCGATTGGAGTGAGCATGGGCACCGCTGCTGCAACCATCAACAATGACCGCGCCTTCGAGCGCATGTCTCCGGGGCGAGAAGCCTTACGCCGCCTGTTGAAACACCGCTCTGCGCAGGTGGGCTTGGTGATCCTTGGGATCATGATCTTCATCGCCATCTTTGCCGACTGGATCGCTCCATTCAGCCCCCGCCAGCGCCAGCTCGACGCAACCCGCCGCCAGCCGCCCTGCGTCCACCTGCTCGGCTGCCCCGCCGACCAACCGCAGCACCTTTTCGGTATCGATTCCAACAGCCGCGATCTGTTCTCGCGCGTGCTGTTTGGTTCGCGCCTCTCCTTGCAGATCGGCCTATCGACCATCACTTTCGCCATCCTCATCGGCGGTCTGATCGGCGCGGTCGCTGCGTACACCGGCGGCTGGGTCGATAACCTGCTGATGCGCTTCATGGACGTTCTGATGGCCTTCCCCAGCCTGCTGCTGGCAATTGCCATCGTGTCGGTGCTCGGCACGGGCTTAATCAACGCGCTGCTTGCCATTGGTATCGTCTCGATCCCCCGCTATGCGCGCCTGGTGCGCGGTACGGTGCTGCAAGTGCGCGAGTTGGAGTACGTTCAGGCTTCACGCGCGCTGGGCGGGGCCGGGCTGCACGTGCTGTTCCTGCGCATTCTGCCCAACGCCATCACCCCGCTGATCGTGCAGGGCACGCTCGGCATCGCCGGTGCCATCCTCGACGCCGCCGCGCTCTCCTTCCTGGGCCTGGGCGCGGAGCCCCCCACCCCCGAATGGGGCCTGATGCTGGGCGAAGAGCGCAACAGCGTCTTCAACGCCCCACACCTGGTCTTCTTCCCCGGCCTTGCCATCATGCTCACCGTGCTGGCCTTCAACCTGCTCGGCGACGGCCTGCGCGACGCGCTCGACCCGCGTCTGAGAGGGCAAGGATAAATACCATCCATCAAAAAAGGCCGACGCTGTCGGCCTTTTTTGATGGATGGTATTTATCGTATCTGCTTTTGCGACGCTCCCTTCGGGAGCCAAAAAAGAAGAGTGCGAGTTTTTTAAAAAAAAAGAGGTTTTAAAAAAACCAAAAA
>JAEYTI010000286.1 GCA_023434145.1 Chloroflexota bacterium
TTTTTGGTGTGGGGCGCCCCCCCCCCCCCCCCCCACCACAAACACAAAAACTATTTTTGGGATAGGTTCTTAATGTTCATCAACCGCCAGGCAAGGGTTGAGGATCTATCGCTAAGCTTACATTTGCTTGAAAAATTGGAAAGAATGTTGTCCCGCTGCACCCCTACCCAGAAAATTGATGATGCGTAAGGAATGATTGTATGATCCACCTCCGCTCCCTAAAAGTCCAGCGCTTTAAGCCTTGGCCCGATACCTTTCCGTACAATGTGCCGGTGCTTTCTACATTGGATACACTGGCGTTTACCACCCCGGTCACCTTCCTGGTGGGGGAGAACGGCTCCGGAAAGTCGACGCTGCTGGAGTGCATCGCCGCGGCGGCGGGTTCGATCACCGTGGGCAGCGAGGGGGTGGATCGCGACCATACCCTGCGTGATATCCGGCAGGCGGCAAAAGATTTGAAGCTGGTGTGGAATAAACGCACCCGCCGCGGATTCTTTATGCGCTCGGAGGATTTCTTCGGCTACGCTCGCAAAATGGACCAAACACGCGAGGAATTACGCCGCGAGATGGAAGCGGTCGACCGCGACTACCAGGGACGTTCGGAGCTGGCAAAGTCGCTGGGGAAGATGGCCTATGCAGGCGAGCTGAGCGCCATGCAGCACAGCTACGGCGAGGGCGTCGACGCCCGCTCGCACGGTGAGAGCTATTTGCAGTTGTTTCAGGCGCGGTTTTCGCCCGGCGGCCTGTACTTGCTGGACGAGCCCGAAGCGCCGCTCTCGCCCAAGCGCCAGCTCTCGTTCCTGGTGCTGCTGCACGAAATGGCCGCCCAGGATGCGCAGTTTATCATTGCCACCCACTCGCCCATTCTGCTCGGCTTCCCTGGCGCCACAATATTGAGCTGCGACTCGGGACAACCCACCCCTACGGCGTTTGAGGATCTGGATCACGTGACAATCACCCGTGATTTCTTGCTCCACCGCAAGATGTACCTGCGCGAATTGGGCATCGAGGAGTAGGGGGTATTTCCATTTCGTTTGGCTGCCCGGGGCGCGCCCCGGGCAGCCAAACGAAATGGAAATGTACCGAGGGTTCAACATCGGTTTTTCATCAACCCGCGCTCGTTGTATAATCATGCTATGGTGCGTAGAGTGGAGATTGTCCCGTACCGGACGGAGTGGTCGCTTCAGTTTGAGAAGGAGGCGGATCGCTTGCGGCGCATTTTCGGCAGGCAGTTGGTGAGGGTGTATCATTTTGGCTCAACCGCCATCCCCGGTATCAGCGCCAAGCCAATCATCGATATTTTGCTGACAGTGCGTGATATTCACTGCGCCGATAGGCTGGCTGCGCGGCTGGCAAAGCAGGGCTACGTCGCCGTGGGGGAGTATGGCATCACCGGGCGGCGATTTTTTTACAAGGGTACCGAAGACTTGCGCACGCATCACTTGCACGTGTACGCCTATGATAATCCGCACGTGCTGCGGCACATCGCCTTCCGCGACTACCTGCGTTCGCATCCCATCACTGCACAACGCTACGCCCAGCTCAAAGAGCAGCTTGCTCGCCAGTTCCCCGAGGATATGGAGGGCTACATCGCTGGGAAGAACGATTTTGTGCGCCAGCACGAGCAGGAAGCCTTATCCTGGTGGCAAGAAGAAAACAAGACATAGATATTGAATGGCTAACCGGGTGACTTGGTCACCCGGTTAGCCATTCAATATCTATGAAAAGTCTATTCGCACTCGAACGCTCTGCGTGCCTGATCGAGATAAGTGCCAGTATCGCCCTCAGGCATCATGCTCAACACGCGGCAGGCAATCGACTTCACCTCGCCGTTGATGCGAAACAGGTCATCGT
The DNA here is from genome assembly GCA_023434145.1 of Chloroflexota bacterium. Lineage (GTDB taxonomy): Bacteria > Chloroflexota > Anaerolineae > Anaerolineales > Anaerolineaceae > DSYU01. Next base: position 1,855 of record JAEYTI010000286.1, read on the forward strand.
CTGTGTGGCTGGTGCTCTCCAGCGCGTCGCGGACCTTGAGGATCAAGTCGTACGCCTGGTACTGCGGAGAACCCTGGGCGAAATCAGCGCGGTCCTTTTCGGGTGTGATCTCACGCAGCCGTTCGAGAGCCTCGCTGTAGCGGCCTACATCCTCGGCGTTGAGCGAACGGACGCCCGTCCCGCTGCCCGACTGCCGCCGGGCGTGGAGCAGGTTGATCATGCTGTAGAATGTCAGCAGGTATTGGGCCAGCGGCATCGCCAGATTTGTTTCTGTATCTACCATCTGGTCGCGCGTGTAGGCGGTGACTTCGGGCGGAGCGGCGCCGCCTATTCCGGTGGCGGGAATCCCTTCCCGTTCGCGTTGTGCCGACTCGCTCATGCCGCCGCGAGATTCTTCGGCATCCAGATCGTGACCCATGCTCTGCCCGCGATACATGCCAGCCTCGGTCATACGGTCTGGCTGGTCAATCGGCTGGTAGCGAGGGGTGGGCGGAGTCTCCTCGCGGTCTACGTAGCCCGGGTGCTGATCGAAGCGGTCACGCAGGCGCTCAAAGCGCTCGCGGTTGTGGCGCTGGTGTTGCATGTACTGCATCAGCGCTCGCACGCCAAAAAAAGCTCCAACAGCGCCGGCGGCCGTGGCTGCTCCCATCATCCATTTGCTGGTTCTTCTTGCCATAGAGAAATCCTTTCGTCAGAGACCCCCTCCAATTCAAGTTCGCCGCTGTTTTGGTTGACCGGCGCATAGCCATTATGCGCGGCACGGAGCGGACACTTGCTGTCTTCATTATAGAAAGAATACGCGCGGCTTCAACCCATTCTGGCAAGGCTTGATAGGTTCTTGAACTGACCCTGGGGAAGAGTATAATGAACTCGGGGGAAATCGCCGGAAAGGGAGGCCGCCTCATGCTGCAAACATACGCGCTGTCACCTGCCGCACTGCGGCGTACCCTGATGCGTACCTTCTGGCGTTTTCAAGTGATTGTCACGCTCAGTTTTCTGGCGTTTGGCCTGTTCCTGGCATCCAGCGGCCAGCCGATCAACTGGCTGGTAGCGGGGCCGGTCGTGCTGGTCATTGCGCTGGCATACTTTCTGATCATCTTCCTCAATTACCGGCAGCAGATGCGGCTGCTCTATTCAGTGCGGGTTGAGTTGGATGGCAGCAGCATACTCTACCGCCAGGCCGGGCTATCTCCGCATCGGGTCATGCGCGGAGCGATCATGAAGGTTCGCGAGACGCAAGAAGGCTTGCTGATCGAAACGGATGATCCGCGGTTGGATTTGTTCGTGCCGTTTGGCCTCTCGCGCGATGGCGACGTAGAGGTGCGGCGGGCGCTGGCAGCCTGGTCGCAGTTCGAGCCGCTGCGCCACCGCTACACACCCGGAGGCTGGTGGCTGCTGACCGGCGGGGTAATTGCCGCGATAGCGATTTTGCTGTTCGCCAACCGCCTGTGGATGGTTGCAATATTGGGGGTGCTGCTGTTTGGCTACGGCAGCTACCTGGAGAACCGTTTGCAGCGCCGGATCAATGTTGCGCCGGGCATGGTGCGCATGGTTACCATGGCCTTTACCTTCCTCATCTTCGTGGTGGTGATGAAATCGTGTTTCCTCACCGTCACCCTGGTGTTGGGGCGATAAACGCGGCCCCCTGCTTTGGTTAACGGGGTATTCGATTCTTTGGGTTGCATCTCACTTTGGGAAAAGTATTTGTGTGGCCAACGAAGTTGGCCACACAAAACGATCCAACAAAGTTCGAATAGCTAATCCTTGACAAAACCTTGTGTTTAAGGATGACTTAAATTATCCTTATTGTATGATTGAAATTTCCCATAAGCAGGCACAGCGCTGGCTGCGCCAGAAGCTCGACCATCACCTGCCCGATGCGCAGTGGTCGACGCTGCAAGGTCATTTAGAGACTTGTTCGGAATGCCGCGCGTACCGTGACCAGTTGGGGGTTTTTGAGCGAGACTTAAAGCGCGCGCTGCGCAGCGGCTGGGATTCAGCGGAATTCCACATCAGTGGAGAATATACGACCGAAGTGATCCGGCAGCGCAAAGCAGCGGCGGTCAACCGCCGGAGAATCACCTGGACGGCGGCTGTTTTTCTGCTGGGCCTGGCCTTTATCCTTACCGGCGGGGTGGAGCGATTGCGCAACCGCGGGCAGCCGCAGTCGGTGATCGAGGTCACGCCGACGCCCTCTCCGCTTCCTACACCGGCAGCTGGCGAGTTCCGCGGCATCGTCGCATTCGAGGCGATTGCCGGCTCGCAGAGCGATATCTTCCTGCTCAATTATGGCGAGCCGGGCGGCCCAGTGAACCTGACCGACCATCCCGCGCGCGATACCAGCCCGGCCTGGTCGCCGGATGGGGAATGGCTGGCATTTCTCTCCGATCGGGCCAGCGAAAGCGGCCAGTTAGAAGTGTTTGTAACCAACGTGGTCGGTTCGAGAGTGATTCAACTTACCAGCGCGCCAGAGATGCTGTGGGAAGGGCCGATCTCCTGGTCATCAGATGGAAAGCGGCTCGCGCTGACTGGCATCCGGCTGGGGCAAGGCGGGCAGTCTCGCATCTATGTCGTGCCGCTGGATGGGAACAGCCGTGATGGCGCAACCGGCAGTGATACCACCGGTAGCGCCAGCAGCGGCGGGCAAATTGCATCGGGGGCATACAGCCTGCCTGGCACGCGGGGCGGGTATGCTCCGGAATTTGCACCCTTTGGCGACCGGCTGGCCTTTGCCTTTTCGGATGGTTCGCGCGGCGGCGTGATGATTACCCATCTGGACGGCCGCGAGCGGGCTTCGACCAACTGGGTGGAGAGCCGGAGCGCGCTGCCCACTTCGCCCGGTTCCTCGCTGGAGTGGTCGCCGGACGGCAATTCACTCGCGTACACCGCATCCGCGCTACCCGATGAGGGGTCTGGGGAGGGCGCGGAGGCGGTTGGGCTGGAAGGCGCGCAGGTGATGACCGTTCGCGACCTGAACTTCTCGATCACGCTGTTTTCCGACTTCCGCCGCAGCTTCAACGTCGCGCAGTCGCGCTGGCCTGGCGCGTTCCGCGCTGTTGGCTGGACACCCGGCGGCTCGGTGATGTATGTGGAAGATCTGGATGACGCCCGCGCAGCCGATGAGCCTGGGGCAATCTCTGGCTGCTGGCGCATCTACACGCGCAGCACGGGGAACGGTGATGATGACGGAACTGCCTTTCTACAAGGCGGGCTGTGCGTGGAGAGCGGCCTCGACCGCGCCTCGTGGACGCCGGACGGTGAGTGGCTGGTGATGCTGGGCCGCACGATCCCCGAGATGCAGACGGGCGCGCCGCGCGGGCTGTATGCGCTTCAGCTGGCGGGCAGTTTTGGCCCAGACCAGGAGCCGCGCGAGATGCGCATTGTGCGCCTGGGGGATACGGAAGGGATCACCGGCATGCCGCTGGTGCGCCCGGCGCTCAAGCGTTTTCAACGCCCGTTGAACATCAACCCGCAGCCGGTCGTGCCGCAGGCTGAAGCCCTCGGCCTGCCAGAGCCTTCTGCCGCGCCTGGGGAAGTGCTGTTTGCCCGCCCGCAGGGGGCAGGCAGCGTGATCGTGAAGATGAGCCCGGATGGCACCGGTGGAATGCTGCTACATGCCACAGAAGAGATCGCCCGCTGCCCGGCCTTTTCACCGGATGGCAGCCAGATCGTCTTTGTTTCTGGGCCCAAAACCCCCAGCGATGAGCGGCTATCTGCTACGCCGGAGCCTGACCTGCCATCTTCAGCATCCCCCGATTTTTACCCGGTGGATACGGGTTTGCCGGGAGAAGATATCTATGTGATGCGTCGTGATGGCAGCAGCCTGGCGCGGATCAGTCGCGCAGTGGCCGGTGGCGGGAAACCGCAGGGTGCAGCCCGCTACGCCTGCCCAACCTGGTCTCCTGATGGGCGCTGGCTGGCCGCTCCGCTTGAAACTTCCGATGGCTGGTACCTGGCAGTGGTTCCAGCGCGTGGCGGGGCTGCCCGCGCTACGGCCATTGGCCGCCCGGCAGGCTCGACTGGCCCGCGCTGGACTCCGGACAGCAGCCGGGTGCTGTTGACTCACACGCCCGCGGGCGGCAACCAATGGCCGGTGATCTCGGCGATCGACCTGCCTGCCGCGACCTCTGCTGCGCTGGAGCGCCGCGATTTGCGCACGCTTTCGGGCTGGCGCAGCGTTTCGGGCATGGCGGTTTTACCCGAAGGCAAGGTTTCGCAAGAGGCGGCCAACCGCACTGCCGACGCCTGGCAAATTGGGCTGATTGCGCAGTACGCCGGGACGGATGGCAACATGCGCTCGGTGCTGCGGCGGCTGTCGATGTCGAACAGCTCAGAGCGGGAGGTCGTCGTCCTCGGCGCGGATTACCCACAGGGCTTCTCTGGCGCGCCGCTGGGAATTGGCTCTAGTGAGAGTAGTGAATCCGTGTATATGCGTTCGCTGGCGCTTCAGCGCGGGGGAATGCTGGCCTGGCAGGCGGAAAATGGCCTGGGAATGATCTTGCGCGGCGGGCCGGGAACGGATAAGAAGACCGTCATCCACTTTTACGATATTGACACGCGCAGCCTGAGCGAGATCACCGCGCTGGATGACGTGCTGTATGGGGCGGCCTGGTCACCGGACGGCAACTGGATCATCCTGAGCACGGAGTCGGGGCTGTGGCTGGTGGATGTGCAGGCGGCGCGTACAGGAAGAGCCGCGCCGCTGTGGATCTCGCCCGAGCCGGTGTTTGATCTGGATTGGGGCAAATAAACTGCAGACCGAGTTGCGCGTAGCGCAACTCGGTCTGCAGTTTATTTGCAGGAACAAAGCTTTGCTTCTGTTCGCTATAATAGTACAATGATCGAAATTTCCCACGCACAGGCAAGGCGCCTGGCCAGCGCGCAGATTGATGAAGTGAAAATGCCCGATGAACAATGGGCTGTCCTGCACGCGCACCTGGAAACCTGTGCGGAGTGCACCGCGTACCGCGACGCGCTGCGCCTGCGCGAGCGCGAACTGCGGCGCGGGCTGCGCGACCGCTGGCAGGTGGTGGATGGCCCGCACCCCGCTACCGGTGAAATCGTTTTGGCAGCGCGCGGGGCGGCGCTGGCCTGGCACGCAGCCTACCGCAAGGCAGGGGCTGGTGTGCTGGCGCTGGTGCTGCTGTTGATGGCGTGGATGGGCTGGCAGTCGCAAAGCACCAGCACACAGCAGGCCGCTGTGCCAGTTCAGGCCACGGCCACCCCGCTTCCCACCCCAACGCTTACGCCCATCCCAACCTATCGTGGTCAGATTGTCTATGAAGCCCCGGGTGAGGATGAGCAGATGGATATTTTCCTGCTCAACAGCGGCGTGGAGCCGGTGAATCTGACCGATCACCCCGCCCAGGATTTCGCTCCGGTGTGGTCGCCAGATGGGGAGTGGCTGGCATTCTTATCCGACAGAAGCGGATGGAACGAAATCTGGGTGATGCACGTCTCCGGTGCGCGCCTGACGCAGATCACCGACGACCCGGCGATGGTTTGGTCTGGACCGATCAGTTGGTCTCCGGATGGCAAGATGCTGGCGTTGATCGGTTTTTCAAGATACGAAACATACAACAATGTGTCATACAGTGCGGAAGTCGCGGAAACGCAGGCCTACCTGATTCCGCTGGATGGTTCGACCGGGCCGGCGGCGTTGGGCAGCACCCAAGGGGCTGATCTGGTGGCATTTGCGCCGGGCGAAGAAATAAAGCTGGCCTTTGCCGGGCAGGAAGAATGGGGCGGCGCGCCGGTGGTTTATTTTTTCGACGAGAGGCGTTTCCTCCCCATCGACAAATCTACATTCACCAGTACGCAGCGCCGAGTGAGCGGCCTGGCCTGGTCACTGACCGGGGAACGGCTGCTGTATCAATCGGATGGGCCATTTCTGGATGGGGAGGTGGTGCGGAATGCCGCATCCGTGCTGCGCGTGGTGGATTTCCGCGTAGGGAACAGCAGAGTTGTCACGGCGTCCAGCAAGTTTTTGTCGGAAAATATGCCGCTCGGCGTGGTTTCCGCGGCGGGGTGGACTGGGGTAAAAGATGAATACGCTTTCTTGATGCAGGTATTCGATGGCTGCTCGAACCTGATTTTAAATTCTGTGGGCCGCCAGCTGCGCGTGTTCGGTGAGCCGATCAACGAGATGTGCGTGGAGGGCGCACCACCGCTGACCAACTGGCGCACCACCAACAAGAGCGTGGTGGTAAAAGCGCGCAGGCCGGGGGAGAGCATTCCGGGGCTGTATGTGTTGGGCTTTCCCGGCAGCGGATTCACCGCCGATCGCCTGATCGACCTGCACCCGGATGCCGGGAATGTGCTGCTTCGCCCTCAGGCTTCCCGTGTGCTGGCAATCGATCCCACCCCGGCGCGGACACCGCCGCAGCCGCCGCCCGCCGATCCGCCTGGTGCGGAATACGCGGAAATCCTCTTCACCACCCAATCCAGTGAGCGGATGTTTATCGAAGCCATGCGCCCCGATGGCACAGGTCGGCGGCTGGTCAACCAGTCGATTGGCTATAACGGCTGCCCAGTCTGGTCGCCGGATGGCAAGCAGATTGCGTTCTACTCCGATCGGGAAAGTCTGGAAGCGGCAGGTATCAAAGGATATGTCATGGATGCTACCGGATTGAATGTTCGGCAGGCGCTGACAACTTCGATCGGAAAGACCGCTTCTTGTCCTTCCTGGTCTCCGGATGGGAAATCGATCATGGTGCGTTCTTCTGGTTCAGATGTGTACGTTGTTCCAGTTGATCCAGAACCGGAAAGCAGAGGATTCAATAATTTTCAGGCGGACCCTGATTATCCCGCTCCCTTCTGGCTGCCAGATGGCCGAATGTTGATTTTTGATCGTTCAGATAAAATTGAGGGAGGTTTAACTGTTTACGCGGGCAGCATCAAGACTTCATCTTATCTTCGAGTCCAAAATCTGCACGATGTATTTTCCTCCGAGATCTTTAGCGTTATGGGTGGAATTGCGGAGTTTCAGTACGATTTCACTGATAACGGCGAAACCATGGTTTTTACGATGTTGCACAGGGGATCAGAACCGGGTGATGTAACACTAAACCTTTCGAAGCTGGATGGAGGACCATATGTTGTTCTTGATGGGCTTTCAGCGGGTGATTATCTCATGCCTGCTCCCCATTCCATCCGCCGCCTGCCGGATGGCAATGTAGCACTGGTATATCAGGGCTTCGCCGACAGCCAGTTTAAGACCGCTGTGTACGTCTACGACATGCAGTCCGGCGAGCAGCGCTGGTTGGCGCGCCTGCCCGATGCCCTGATCGAAGCGCACTGGTCTTCGGACGGGCGCTACGTGCTGCTCAACACCGAAGGAGGGCTGTGGGCGCTAGATATCCCCGCCGCGGAGCGGGGCGAGGCTGGCCCGGTGTGGATCGCCGACATCGGCAGCGATCCGTTTTCGTGGGAGGAATAAAGAACAGGCTGGGGCGGTAAAATTTCACCGCCCCAGCCTGTTTTCATCTTGAGAATGGGGATTACTTACTGATCAAAGGCAGCCAAAGGCCGAGCTTGACGATGAGGATCATGTCTTTGGTAACCGTGTGCGTGCCGTCGGAAACTTCCATCGTGATATTGTAAGTCCCCGGCAGAGTAAATCTTCCTGCCAACGTCTGTTCGGGGATGGTGATGGTGACGCCCCCTGGTGCTGTGACTATCCATTTATAGGTCAGCGGATCGTTGTCGGGGTCGCTGGCATCGATGGTAAGCGTCAAATCATGGCCGACTAGAACGGTCACCGGGTCGATGGGTTGTATCACTGGAGGTGCGTTGACAGGCGTTGCACCCAGGTTGAGACCCACAATCACAGGATCATGATCCGAGGTGCGGAACTGGTTCGGTTCATAGAGCGCATCCTGTTCAGCGGATTTAAAGGAGGTATCGTAATCCAGCACGTCCGGCTCATCCGAGTTGATGTGCCATTGGGTCGCGCCGGTTACCTGGGTTACCATGCTGGGGCTGGCCAGCGCGTGATCGAGATAGCCCGCCTGCCCATCGAATGTGTAGGAGTAAGCGAATTGCCCCTGGTATTTGGCGATCAGGTTGGTGTAATCGTCACCGGTGTCGATGGTGTCATCAGGCCCGGCCAGAATTGCGCCAATCGTATCCTCCATGGTGTAGGAGTTGAGGTCGCCCATAATGAGGAAGTCGGGGTCGCCGCTGCCGGTAGGGTCGGTGGCGAGCCAGTCAACCAGCGCAGCCGCTGCATCCGCGCGGGTCTGGCTGCAGTTGCCCTGCCCGTCGCCGGTGTCGGGATCACCCGAGCATTCAGAACCCTTCGACTTGAGGTGGTTGACAACCACGGTGAACTTTTCACCGGAGCTGTTGACTTCAAATGTTTGGGCCAGCGCGGGGCGGTTCCTGTTGTCCAGGAAGCGCGGATCGTCGTCGCTGTCCAGCGTCTGGTAATCACCCACCGGGGTGACGGCGGCGGTGCGGTAGATCAGGCCGACCTTGATCGCATCCGTGCCGATGGTGCCGGTTTCGATGTAGTCATATCCGGGCAGGCCATCGACGATGCTTTCCAGCGGTTCAACGCCGGTACTGTTCTCGATCTCGTTGAGGCCGATCACATCGGCATCCAGCCCTTCGAGCGCCTCCAGTAGCTTGGTGCGCTGGCGGGTAAACTCGGTGGGCTGATCCGAGTCCCATCCGCGGCATTCCATATCATTGTCGGGTCCGCATGCGTTGTCCTGGCTGCCGGAGGGATAATCGGCGGTGACGAAGAAGTTGAGTGCGTTCATGGCGGCCACGCGAATGTCACCGCCAACCGCTTCGGGGGCCTCTGGACGCGGGTTGGTGGATTCGTACTCTGCCGGGCCAATTGGGAAGATGCGGAATTTATTGAAATCGTAACCCAGCACGCCCACCGTGTTCGTCACTATATCGCCGCCGCGGAAGCGGTTGGTCAGCGAGAAAGGCTGCCCATTGGGGTGACGCAGGACGGCTGGGTTCTCAGAGCTGTTGTTATCATCCAGGGTGATACGGCGCATGCTGTTGGCCAGCGCACGGGCATTGGCATCGTCGCCGGGTTCATCTATCGCGGTGCCGGTGAAGGGGCGGCTCTCGCCTTCTAGCGGCAGGGATAGCACGATCTCGCCGTAGCGGTCGTAGTTGAAATACTCGGCAATAACGAGTTCCTGTGGGAAACGCACCAGCATACCTTCGTAGCGCTCCAGGTAATTCTCATCTGCGAACGGCATTGTGACATTTACCGGGTCAACACTGGCAGTTTCACCACATTGAATGATGTTATCCGCGGTGACGGCTGCGCTATTACTGTTAGATCCGTTTAAGGTTGTCTGAGTGAAGCGTTCGCGGGCATAGCCGGTTACGCGCACAACCTGACCGGCGCTGACAAGGTCGCTGTTGCCGGTGTAGACAAATATGCCATCCGAGGTGGATGCGTCAGCGTCACCTAAAATGTCCTGGAGGTAGAAGCCGGAGGCACTGGCGCCGGTTTCAAAGTCACCTACAACAACGCCCTGGGTGGTCACCGTTCCTGGCACTGCTACTGTTGTTCCAGTACCCTGGATAGCATAAATGGGCGTGAATGGCTGCTCACAGTATTCGGTATCGTCGTCCTTGACTGTGCCCACGCCTTGCAAGTCTGCGGCAGTCGCACCGCTGACATTGCTAACGTTAACAAAGAACTGTTCGTTTGATTCATTCACCGTATCGCCATTGACTAGCACGGAGAAAGTGTAGGAGCTTTCGTTCTCCATGATCGTCTGGCCGGTTAGTGATTTGGCTGTGTAGTCATTATCTGCGACCGTGGCTGTTCCATCTGCTGTGGCGATATCAAACGTAACACCGCCCGTACCCGCGGGCATGGAAAGGCTGACGGTGAAGACAAACGGGGTTGTTCCGCTATCACCTTCCTCAATTGAAACGTCATTGATGGACAGCAAGGGTACGGTACAATCGTTGATCGGCGAGGCCGAGTTGCGCGGAGTGGGCGCTGCAATAATGAAATCCGCGCTGTTGTTATCGGTTTCCGTGCAGCCGTTTCCGGCGCGAATCGCAGCCATGGTATTGGAAGTGTTCGGCGTTGGGGATGTTTCCGAACAGTTTGCACTAGTACCAAAACCAACAAAATCCACAACACCAGTGGGGCAAGCACCTGATAATGCTGTATTGTTATTGACCAGGGCTACTTTCCCGCCGCTTCCACCCATCGCAATATTGCCCGTTGCGTCAGGGGTGGGTAAATCGACAGTGCCGCCGGCTCCGGCTGCTTGTTGTATGAGGAAATATTTTCCTGGCTGGATCGTGCCAGAGAGTTCCGTACTAGTCCACGAGGTTCCAGCGCTTGACGCATATTGGACTGACCAGCCGGTCACACTAATCGCTGTATTGCCCCGGTTAAACAACTCAATGAAGTCGTTCTTGTAGGTTGCGCCAGAGTTACCTCCTCCGCCGTACACCTGGCTGATCACCACACCTTCGGACGATGCCTGGGCTGTTGGCGTGCTACCAATCGGCAGCACGCTCATGGCAAACGCCAGGACGATAAAGAGAGACAGCACATTCCGAGCAGTTCTACGCATTAGCTCACCTGTTTTAATTCCTTTGGTTGTTATGAAGTTGTGTTGAAGTAAGAATATTATACCCTTGCAGTATTTTTAGTTAACAATATACAGCTTAAAAAATCCAGCCACCCGCGTGGGTGGCTGGATTTTTTAAGAGAAGCGAACTGATTTTACGGAGTTACCGTGATCTTCCCCGGCGATACCGTCACCGCACGGTCGTCGTCATAGAGCAGGGTTTCTCCCCCGCTGTTCTGTGTCCAGATTTGCACGCGGATGCGGTCGGGGTGGCCGTCTGTGAGGGTGAAGAGGAAGCGCGCCGGTGTCACGCCGTTGATTGTACCGGTTCCGCCAAGCTGCGCCGTGCCGGTGTTGATGGTCAGCGTGTCGAAGCTGGTGCTGACAAGGTGAATGTCCGCTTCTACCATGCGGTAGTCGAGCGAGCCAACAAGGGCGTTCGTGCCGGTCTCATATTCGGCGGTGATGTCGAAGTACGCCTTGCCGTTCACTTTCGGATTGGGCCGGTAGGCACCTTTCTTCGCAATATAGCGGCCTTGCGCTTCTACTGCGCCGGTTTTCTGCTCGAACGCTAACCCAACGATGATCGGGTCGTGATCCGAGACGCGGAACTCGTCCGGCGCGTACAGGCTGGTGATCTGCCCGGCAGTTTTGAAGTCGGTGTTGTAGTCGAGCACCGAGGGCTCATCGGCGTTGATGTGGTATTCGCCCACGCCGGTGATCTGATCAAGGATCGATGGCGAGGCAAGCGCGTAGTCCAGGTAGCCCCACTGCCCATCAAAGACGTAGGAGTAGGCATCTTCGCCGAGGTAGGCGCTCACCAGGTTGGTGTAGCCCGCTGCTTCTAAGGCCAGGATCGGATCTTCTTTGGCATAGGAGTTGAGATCGCCGATGATCAGCACGTCGGGGTCGCCGGTGCCGGTCGGGTCGGTGGCAAGGTAGGCGACCAGCTCGTTCACCGCGTTCAGGCGCACAGTGTTGCAGTTGCCCTGCCCATCGCCGGCGTCGGGCGCGTCACAGGCGGAACCCTTGCTCTTCAGGTGATTGACGCTGACGATGAAGGTACTGCTGGTTGCGTTCTCAGTAAAGGCCTGGATCAGCGAGGGCCGGCTGCGCGGGTCTGAATCGCCGCCATTGACGAACTCGGGCGTGTTCAGCGCCGCAGTGGCGCCAACTGGGGTGACGGTGCCGGGCTTATAGATCAGGCCGACTTTGATCGCGTCGGTGCCCAGGGCGTTGACCTGCCCGGTGGCAGCATCCGCGTCGATATAGGCATAGGTGCCGGGGGCGGTGGCTTCGTTCAGCTTCTGCACCAGGAAGGCGATGGCGCTATCAGGGCCGTAACCGTCGTTCTCGATCTCGTTCACGCCCAGCACGTCAGGGCCGATTTCGAGGATTGCGTCAACGGTCTTGGGCCACTGGCGATCAAACTCAATCTGGTCGTCCGCGCCGCGGCAGTCGGCGGGCGCTCCGCCAACACCAAATGTGCAGTTATCTACATTGTCAGGCCGCCCATCCCAGGTGTTGAACAGGTTGAGGGTATTCATGGCGACCACTTTCAACTGCCCGCCAACCTCAGGGGCCGCTTCAGGGCGCGGATTGGCCGCCACGAAGTCGAACGCGCCGCCCAGTGCGCCGATGGGGCGCAGGCGGTAAGCGTTGCCGCTGGCGCTGTTGCCCGCCCAGGTATAGGTCATCACGCCCACCGCGCCGGTGATTGTATCGCCGCCGCGCAGGGTATTTTCGGCGGAGAGCGCCGTTTCATTGCGTGAGAAAATGATTGGGTCAGGGTTCTGTGCGTTCGTCGCGTCATCGAGGATGAGCTTGCTGCGGTTGTTCAGGTCTTGCAGAGCCGCGGCATCGGGGCCAGCCTCGAAGACGCTGGTCGGCTGCTGCAAGCGATCATCCACCGAGACGACCACCTGTCCGAAGCGGCCAAGCTGGAAGTGCTCGGTGACGTACATGGTCTGCGGCAGGCGCACCAGCATGCCCTCGTACTGTTCCAGGTAGGTTGTAGAGGGTACCGGGAAGGTTACATCGACCGGGGCGACGCTGCCCGTGCCCAGCGCGGTGACGCTGGTGGCGGTGATCTGTGTTTGATCCTGGAATTCGGCGGCGGTGCCGGTCACGCGCACCAGATCACCGACTTCCACGCTGTCATTGTTCCCGTTGAAGACGAAGATCGCGTCCGAGGTGGCGGGGTCGCCATCGCCGACCTGGTCCTGGATGTAGAACCCCCGCAGCGTGGGGGAGGCGCCTTCAAAGTCGCCGACGACGACGCCCTGGGTGATCACCGCGCCGGTGACCGCCGCCACCGCGCCGGAGCCTTGAATTTCATAGATGGGGATGAATTCGCGGAGCGTGGTGAAGGAGAAACTGTAGTCCGTCTCCATCGGTTCAGGCGTTCCATCCTGATCAGTCACCAGGGAGGCGAGTACGCTCACCGTGCAGGTTGTGTCGAACGCAAAAGACGCGGTGGGGGTGAACGTATAGGTGACCGGCCCGCCTCCGACGGTGATATCAGGGGCGGTGGTGTTCTCGCAGGTAAGGGTAAACGCCCCATCCGCAGCGGTTACCGCTTCGGAGAAGGTAACTTCGATTACCTGATCCACGGCTACACCGGTTGCTCCATCGGTCGGAACGGTGGAAGCAACTGTGGGGGCAAAGTCAACCGGAGCGCCGCCGCAGAGATTGACAGGCGAGGCAGTGTTCCGCGGGGCGGGAGCAGCGGCGGTAAAATCGGCGCTGTTGTTATCGGAATCCACACAGCCGTTGCCATTACGCAGCGCGGAGGTGGTGTTGCTCAAGCCGGGGGCGGCTGCGCCTTCAAAGAAGTTGGCATTGCCAAAACCCACCAGGTCTTCGATCAGCGCGAGCTGCGCGGCGGAGCAGGGGTTCGCGATGCTGCCGTTGCAGCCCAGGCTGCTGGCAGACTTTGCTAAGGCAACCTTCCCTGCGCTGCCCGACATGTTGATCGGCGTGCCGTCCACCAGGTCGGGGGTGGGGAGCGGCGCGCCAATGGCGGCATTGCCGGTTGCTTCCTGCACCAGGTAATATTGCCCGGGCTCGAGCGTTACGTTCGGCAGTTCGGTGAGCTGCCCTGAGTTTGCGCCAAAGTTGCCGGTGCCGGTGGCGCTGGCATACTGGATCGACCAGCCATTCAGAGAAACTGCCCCGGTTCCGGCGTTGAAAAGCTCCACAAAATCGTGGGTGTGGGTCGCCCCGGAGTTTCCGCCGCCGCCATACACCTGGCTGATTACCACGCCAGAAGCCGAGGCCTGCACGGTGAGGGTGCCAAGCGGCAGCACACCGAGAAGCATGGCAAGGATGACCCCCGCCGTAAGAATACGATACGTGATTGCCTTCATATTTGTACAATCCCTCCGTATTGGTGCTCAAGAAAACCGTGAATCCACCCAGATCTGATCCTGGGGGTATGCTTGTTTATTATAGCCAACAGCATCTACCAAAAGAACCAGAAAAGGGATTATTTTTGGGTGATCTTTACCAGAACAGTACTCAAATAGGCTCATTGGGAACTGCCGTGGTTGAGGGCCGCTTTATTGGTGGGTTGAGGCAAGCGAACATGGTCCCTTTGCCTCAACCCACCAACAAACTGGGAAGTACCCAAGAAACTGTAACGCACCCGGCTGAAAACCCTCTTGACATTTGCTCTCTTCATTATTATCATCATTGCTATGAATGATAATTTTGCCCGCCCCTTTGCTATGGTCATGCCCGGCGCCGCCTCCGAGATGGAAGGCGGAAGGATGGCGTTGGGGTAGGGTTTGGCACAGGCGCGCCGCCTGTAGACTTGTTCAATCGACCTCCCCGCAATGGGGAGTTTTTATTTAACCGGATGGAGAGGATTGTATGTTTTCTGTTACGACGCCGATCTATTATGTGAATGACGAGCCGCACCTGGGGCACGCCTACTGCACTATCCTGGCGGATGTGCTGGCGCGCTACCACCGCTTGTGCGGCGAGCCGGTCTTCTTTCTGACCGGGGTGGATGAGCACGGTCAAAAGGTGCAGAATGCGGTAAAAAAGCATGGCATCAACGATCCGCAAGACTACGTGGACGAGATGGCAGCGCGATTCGAGCGCACGTGGGAAAAGCTGGCGATCTCGTACGATGACTTTATCCGCACCACCGAGCCGCGCCACGCGCGGGTGGTGCAAACGGTGCTCCAGCGGTTGTGGGACGATGGGCAGATTTATCGCGGCGAGTACGAGGGCTGGTACTGCGTGCCCGACGAGCGTTTTTGGACGGAAAAAGACTTGAAGGAAGGCAGCCTGTGCCCCGACTGTGGCCGCCCGGTGGAGCGGATCACCGAGTACAACTATTTCTTTCGCATGAGCCAGTACCAGGATTGGCTGATTGCGTATATCCAGGATCACCCGGGCTTTATTCAGCCCGAGTACCGGCGCAATGAGGTGCTGGGCTTTTTGCGCAAGCCGCTGGGCGACCTGTGCATCTCGCGCCCGGTCTCGCGTCTGAATTGGGGAATCCCGCTGCCGTTCGATCCGCAGTACGTGACGTACGTCTGGTTCGATGCGCTGCTCAATTACGTCACCGCGCAGGGATATTTGCAGGACGAGGCGCGCTTTGAGGCGCAGTGGACGCACACCCTGCACCTGATCGGCAAGGACATCCTCACCACGCACGCCGTATACTGGCCGACGATGCTTCAGGCCATTGGCCTGCCCCTGCCAAAGACCATTTTCGCCACCGGCTGGTGGGTGATCGGTGGGGCGAAAATGAGCAAATCGCTGGGCAATGTCGTCCGCCCGCTGGATCTGGCGGATGTCTACGGGGTTGACGCCTTCCGCTACTTTTTGCTGCGCGATATGGTGCTGGGCCAGGACGCCGACTTTGACCCCGAGCGCGTTGCCAGCCGCTACACCGTAGACCTGGCCAATAACCTGGGCAACCTGCTCCAGCGGGTGACGAGCATGGCGGCGCGCTACTGCGAAGGTGTTTTGCCCGCGGCGTTTGAAAACCCCAACGCCGAAGACAAGGAGCTGCGCTCGCAGATCGATGGGCTGGCGGATCGCGTATTTGCGCGCGTGAAGGCGTACCAGATCAACGAAGCGCTGGCCCTGTGCACAGACACGCTCACCGCGGCGAACGGCTACCTGGAACGCACCGCGCCGTGGAAGCTGTATAAGGCTGGCGACGCGGCGCGCGTGGGCGTGGTGCTGGCAAACGCGGCGGAAGTGCTGCGCCAGGCCGCGCTGCTGCTCTCTCCGGTAATGCCCGGCAAGTGCGCCGAAGTGCAGCGGCGGCTCGAAGGCCCCATCCGCCCGGGCGATCCGATCTTCCCAAGAGTGGAGATGGAATAAGAACCCATCCCAATCGTGTTCTTTTGTGATTGTGGTGCGAGACTACGTCTCGCACCACAATCACAAAAATCGAAAAATGGCGCAAAAAACCTGCGGTTTTCCACAGGTTATGTTAATAGTATCCTTACAAATACTGTAAGGTAGTTCCGATTTGTTTCTTATTCTAATATAATGAATGTCAGTTCGGGGTTTGAGTCTTCGGGCAGGTTTTGTCGCGAAACACCCCCATTGAGCACGCAAAACCCTCATCCCGAACAAATGGTTTTTCATTTGCTCCTGAAACCGTGGGCTTGTCTTACATCATCATCATCAACGCGCGTTGGCAACGCTGCCATCGTTTTCCGCGTTCGCAAAGAGGATTCCCTTGGATATTCGTACGTACCTGCATAACCCACAAATTGGCCGGGCGGTTGGCGTAGTGGCATTGATGTTGATGCTGCTTGCCCTGTTCAACTTTGCGACACCATTTGGCGATATGTTCTTTGAGGTAAGCAATACCTTGCTATCTCCTGTGGCGGCGTTTATTGGGGCCCTTGTGTTTTTCCAGGTGCGAAGGACCGAGAAAGACTCTGCTTCGTTTCGGTTATGGACGGCCATGGCCGTTGGATTTTGCCTGTGGGGACTCGCCGATGCCATTTGGGCATACTTTGAGGTATTTCTCCAGGTAGAGGCGCCGTATCCCTCCTTCGCGGATTTGCTGTGGATCGTGGCCTACCCGGTGATGTTCGCCGGCCTGTATGCCCGGATGAAGACGCTGCGCGTTCATCCCTCGCGTTCGAGAATGAACCTGATCCGCGCGCTGGGCTTTTTCTGGCTGGTGCTGACTGCTGCATTTGTGCTGCGCCCTATTCTCCTCGGCTTTTCCGCCGACCGGCTGCTGGTAGGGTTGGTCAATATCTTCTACCCGCTGGGCGACCTGACCTTAGTGATCTTCGCCAGCTACTACTTTATTCTGCTGTATAAGGGGCGCTTTGCCCTGGCGTGGCGGTTGATCTTTGCCGGCCTGATGTTGATGACCGCCAGCGATCTGCTGTTCTCGTATGCGACGTGGCACGATCTCTACTATCCTGCCGGCGGCCTGAACCTCGTCACCGCCATCATTGAAACCACGTATATTGGCGCTTATGCGATCTCGGCGCTGGGCGGATACGTGTATATCGTCGTCATGCAAATCAAAGAGTCGACGCCGATGGGTCTGGAAACCCGCGCAATCTCGCGCCTGCACGCCTTGCTTTTGACCAATCGCGCCCACAACATTATCTCTGCCAGCAACAATTTCGGCCATCTCATCGGTGCAGAAGCCCGGGTGCCTTACAGCGGCATACCGCTCAACCAGGCGCTGGGTTTGGATGAACCATCCCTCAAACGGCTGTTGGATAAGATGGCATCAAAGTCGCTGGTGTGTAATGAGCTATTCACGCTCAACCAGTCCAGCGGCACGCCGATTGATGTGTGGGTCACCACGCAGCCGATCTACGACTCGGATAACGAGTATCAGGGTTCCAACATCCTGCTGCGCAGCAATATGCCCGTGCCAGAGGATCTGCGCTTCCCCGACAACCCCGAGCTAACCGGAATTGTAAAGCACCTGGTAGGCCTTTCGGGCAACCTCTCGAAAGACGCGGATTTTGCCGAACGCGTGCGCTTTACCGAAAATATCCGCCTGCTGTCTACCCTGCTGTACCAGTTTGGCGGCGAAACCTTCCAGAATGCCCTATATGCCGAACTCGATGCGGCGGCGGCGCGCAACCGGCTGCACATTCAGCGCAGCGGGCAAATGCTGACCATCCCCGAAGAATATGAGGGTGAAGTGCTGGTGAACGCGCTTGCGCCGCTGCTGCAAGCCGCGCGTGACTTTGCCGCTACCGTGCTGGGAGAGAAAATTGTGGCGGATGAAATGAATGATCTGGAAGAGCAGCTCTCCCTGTCTTAGAAGAAAGGCGCCCAGGGCAGCCTGTAGGTGAAGACGATCATTTCGGCTGCGGCCAGCAGGAGCAAAACGAGGATCAGCACGCGGGTGGGACGGGTAAGTTCTGCCCGCTGCATGCTGTGCTCCAGCGTAACCAGCGTGGCCGCGACGGCCAGCAGCACGATATTGGCATAGACAATTTCCGCCGGGATGCTGGGCATGGACCGGCCGTAAAATGCCGGGCCGGTGTAGTAGAGAATGAACATCACCCACGGCAGCAGCAGCAAAGCGATTACGCGCGACCAGACAAGGGCGTTGAAATGCGGCCTGGCATGGTCGGGTTGCTGGACTGCCCTGCGCCGCAGCGCCAGCTCTACCCCAGAGACGAGCGCGAACGCGAACAGGCCAATCTTGGCGTGCTGGAGGAAGGTCTCGCGCGTCTGGCTGATGAGGGTCAGCGCGGGCTGCTGAAACAGCTCATAGGCGTAGTGGAAGAGGACGAAGACTGCCCAGAAGGCGGCGATTTTTCCCAGCGCGGCTTTGCTCAAGGGTTAGGTCTCCTGATGGTGGCGGCAGCATTTTTTTGCTTGAATCGCGTAATAGACTTTCAAAAATGGTCAGAGCTTGGCGGTTGCTGAAGATTAAAAAATAAATCACGCAATCTCGGTTAGCGTCCTGCACATCGCCTCATCACCCCCGCCTCTTCTCCTGGACGCTGAATGTGGTTCAACGTTTCTCTTGACGAGCGCAACCCGCGATCCAGGAGAAGAGGAGCCAGAGGGGTTCCTCCAGACTCTCTGGC
Organism: Chloroflexota bacterium; assembly: GCA_023434145.1. Taxonomy (GTDB): domain Bacteria; phylum Chloroflexota; class Anaerolineae; order Anaerolineales; family Anaerolineaceae; genus DSYU01. The sequence continues at coordinate 20,480 of JAEYTI010000286.1, forward strand.
TCCTCTTCTCCTGGCACTCGATCCATAGAACCACCGATACCATTCGACAAATGAGAGGCCAGGAGAAGGGGCGGGGGGGATGAGGCGGTCTCGGCGAACAGGTGATTTGGTTACGCGATCCATTTCCTATTGTTCATAAACCGCGGCTACGCACCCCAAAACCCCACCTCTCCACGTATAGGAATGATTATACAAGCAGTCCTGTCCTGGCTGTAGTGTGCAGTAGGCACTTTCATGTACAATACTGCTATGCCTGATCCCGTAAACATTGAAATTACACTGCGCGCGCGAGCGGCGGGCGGAAATGCAATGCCCGCGGCTGTGGGTGAGGCGGGCGATACGATCACCGGGTACGCGGCGGAGATGCACGTCTCGATCCCGGAGCGCGACGCGGCGGATACCATCGCCGCCGATGTGTGGATCAATTTCTCGGCGTTGGAACAGCACGCGCTCAATCCGCTGGCCTATGGGCTGGCGCTGGGCAAAATGCTGTTTGCCGACCCGGCCTTCCAGCGCGGGCTGATTACCGCAATCCAGGCGGCGGAAAGCGCGGATGCTGGCAGCTCGCCGGGCCGCATGACCACCGATCTGCGCCTGCGCTTGCGAGTCGACTCTTCGGCCAAGGAGCTGCACGCCCTGCACTGGGAGAAGCTGTGCGACCCCTCGACGGGCAGCCCGCTGACCACCAGCGAGCGGGTGCTGTTCTCGCGCGCTCTGCCCGGCAGGCCGCTGGCTTTGCGCCCGGGGCCCAAGGATGGCCTGCGCGTGCTGGCGGTTTCGGCAGACCCCGCCGGGCTGGAGGAAGGCGGTTGGGGCGCGGTGGACGTGGAAGGCGAGTTGGAACGCGCCCGGCGCGGGCTAAATGGCATCGCGCTCGATACCCTGCCGCTGACCTGGGCAGCGGATGAACAGGGCTGGGTCGATGACCCGCACGGCCGCCGTGCTTCGTTCGACGATCTTGCCGACCTGCTGCGCGGCGGGCCGCAGAGCGACCCAGACTTCTCCGGCTACGATGCGCTGTACATCGCCACGCACGGGCGGCTGACCGGCGCGGGGCCGCAGATTGCGCTGGAAGACGAGCGCGGCGAACTGGCCTGGGTAAGCGGCGCGGAGCTGGCAGAACTGCTCGGCAACCTGCCCATGCCGCCGCGGCTGGTGGTGCTGGCGGCTTGCGACAGCGCCGTGAACAATTCTCAATCTGAGGATGGTTTAGCGCTCGACCCGCTAATGGCTGCCGGGCCGCTGCTGGTGGCGGAAGGCATCCCGGCGGTGATCGCCATGCAGGGCAAGGTTCCGATGAGCACGGTGGAGCAGTTTACGCAGGTATTTTTCCGCGAGCTGGCCCGTGATGGCGTGATTGACCGGGCCATGGCGGCGGCGCGGCTGAAGCTCAAAAAACGCGCCTGGTGGGGCGTGCCGGTGCTGTTCCTGCGCCTGCTCACGGGGCGGTTGTGGTCCGCGCCCGAGGCAGAAGACCCTGCGCCGGTGACGCGCGCGCTGGTTCCGCACCAGATCCCGCCGCCGAGCGAGACCTTTATTGGGCGCGCGGAAGAACTGGCCAGCCTGCGGGCGGCGATCGAGGACGAAGAGTGCGCTGTGATCGGTATATCGGGCATGGGCGGCATGGGCAAGACTTCGATTGCGCTCAAGCTGGTCGATCAAATTGCCGGCCGCTATCCGGACGGCCAGGTGTACTTTGACCTGGGCGAAACAGGGCTGCGCCCCGCTGGCGCGACCCAGGCCATGGCGCACGTGATCCACAGCTTTCAGCCGCAAGCGCAGCAGCCGGAGAGCCTTTCGCAGCTTCAGGCGATGATGCGCTCGATGCTGTACGACAAGCGCGTGCTGGTGCTGATCGATAACGCCCGCGCCGAGGAGCAGGTGCGCGCCATGGTGCCCCTGCCGCGCGGCTGCCTGCTGATCGTCACCTCGTGGCGGCGGCTGGATCTGGATGGCCTGTTCGACCTGGCGCTGGGCGAGCTTTCGGATGGCGACGCTTCGGCGATGCTGCTGGACCTGGCCCCCGACGTGAAGGAGCTGGCCCTGCCGCTGGCGCAGGCGGTGGGTAAGCTGCCGCAAGCCATCCAGGTGCTCGCGGGGCTGCTGCGCCGCCGCCCAGACCTGACCCCCCGCGACCTGCTGCGCCGGATGCGCGAAGACCCCGACCGCCTGGAGTTCTCGGGCATGGAGTCGCTGATGGAGGTGAGCTACAACATGCTCAACGAGCGGCTGAAGCGCCCGTGGAAGCAGCTTGCTGTGTTCGCCGGTGACTTTGACGCGCGCGCCGCGGCCTGGATGTGGGGCTACGTCACCAATGATATGGCGGAGTTGATGGTGGAACCGGCGGTGGATATTGCCCGCGATCTGTTGGGCGCGCTGCTGGAGCATTCGCTGCTGCATTTTGATAAAACCGCCCGCCGCTATTCGATGTACCAGATGGCGAAAATCTACGCCACGCGCAAGAGCGAGCCCGACGAGCGGCTGGAGGCGCTGCGCGCGCACGCCTCGTACTACCTGCGCGTGTTGATGCGGGCCAACGCCCTGTTCGTGGAGGGCGGCGACAAGGTGCTGGATGGGCTGGCGCTGTTCGACCGCGAGCGGCGCGAGATCACCGCGGGGCAGGCGTGGACGGCAGCCGCTTCACCCGCCGCGGCTGCCGACTCGGAACGGGACCGCGACCGGCTGCGGCTGTGCAGCCTGTATGCCGGGTTCGGCGGCTACTGCCTGGCGCTGCGCTTCACCCCGCGCGAGCAGATTGTGTGGTTGGAGGCGGGCCTGAAGGCCGCCCAGGCGCTAGGCGACCGGCGCATGGAGGGCATTCACCACGGCAACCTGGGCAACGCGGTGCAAGAGGTGCAGGGGCCGAAGCAGGCCATTCCGCATTTCAAGCAGCAGCTCCGCATGGCCCGCGAAGCAAAGGACTATGCCAGCCAGATCAACGCCTACAACAGCCTGGGCATCGCCTACTGGAAACAGGGGCGGCCCAAACCGGCCATCGGTGAGTATCAGAAGGCGGTGCGGCTGGCACGGCGCAGAAAAGACCGCGCGGGCGAGGCGCGGGCGCTGGGCAACCTGGGCCTGGCCTACCGCGACCTGGGGCAGATGCAGGAGGCCATCCTGCACTACGAGGGCCAGCTTAACATCGCCCGCGAAATTGGCGATTTGCAGCAGGAGTCGATTGCGCGCAATAACCTGGGCGTAGAATACACCACGCTGGGCCAACTGGACCAGGCCTTCGAGACCTTCCACGCCGCGTTGGAGATCTACAAAAAGCTGGACGACCGCGCGGGCTACGGGCGCACGCTCGACAGCCTGGGCAGCGCCTTTCGCAAGCGCGGCGACCTGGAGCAGGCCCGCGCCTACTTTGAAGAGGCCCTGCGCTACCAGCGCGAAGCCTTCGACCGCCAGGGCGAAGCGCTGACCTGCTGGAACCTGGGCGAGCTGCTGGAACAGCAGGGCGAAGTGGACGAAGCCATCCAGCTCATGCAGCAGTCGGTCGATTACGAGACGGAGATCGGCCACGCCGATGCGGCGGCAAGGGCCAAGCGGCTGGCGGCGGTAAGGAAGAAGTGGAAGAAGTAGGGGCAAAGTTGTTCGCGCAGAGGTTGAATGAGGATTATGAGGTGCATCGCGTAATCGAGTGACCTGATCGCCGAGATCGCCTCATCCCCCCCGCCCCTTCTCCTGGCCTCTCATTTGTCATATGGTAGAAGCGGTTCTATGAATCGAGTGCCAGGAGAAGGGGAGCCAGAAGGTTATGCAAGGCACCCCCTCTTCTGGCACTCGATTCATAGAGCCAATGCTAACATTCCTTAAACGAGAGGCCAGGAGAGGGGGCGGGGGGTGAGGCGCTGCGGAGGAACGCCCCACCCCCCGCTTCGCGGGAGAATACGCTTCTCTATTGAGACCCAAAGCTTCCCCGCGAAGCTCCCCCCTCCCCATTTTTGCTGTGAGGGTTCTACGCTCAACGTTGTGAGCGCAACCCGCAAAAATAGGGAGGGCGTGCTCTGCTAACCTATGTACAGGCTCCCAAAGGCACCTCTCTGTTTTTTGCAGTGGTGGTTGCAAGTTCAAGTAGCCTGGCGCAATCCGCAAAAATTGAGATGGGGTACTTTGCTGACCCAGGTTTTCGCCACCAAAGGCACCCCTCTCTATTTTTGCGGGTTGCGCTCGCCCAACAGAACCTGGAACCCAAACAGCAAAAATGGAGAGGGGCGGGGGTGAGGCGTTCCTCGGCGATCAGTTCGCTCGATTACGCAATTCATCATCTTCACCAACCCCTTCGTTCAAAAACTTCGCATATAATCAACGTACCACCCCGTCCCTTATACCAACACCCTCACACCATCTATGAATACAATCTCCCCGCAGTTCTTCGTCGATAAATGGCGCACCGCAGCTCTAAAAGAACGCTCGGCCTACCAGCAGCATTTCTTGGATTTATGCCAGCTCGTTGGGCATAAGACCCCGGCGGAAATGGACCCGGTAGGCGATACCTTTTGCTTTGAGATGGGCGCGGCGAAATCGCAAGGCGGGAATGGCTTTGCCGACGTTTGGTATAAAGATCACTTTGCTTTTGAGTACAAGGGCAAACACGCCGACCTGGAGAAAGCCTACCAGCAGCTTTTGCAGTACCGAGAGGCGCTGCAAAACCCGCCGCTGTTGATCGTTTCGGATATCGACAGCATTCAGATCCACACCAATTTCACCGGAACGACCAAGAGGATCTACAAACTTACGCTCGATGATTTGCTGACCCCTGGCGGGATGGATCTGCTGCGCAAGGTGTTTTACCACCCCTATTCGCTCCAGACCCAGGAAAGTCCGGTGAAGGTGACCGAACGAGCGGCGGAGAAGTTCGCGCTGCTGGCGGATACGCTGCGCAAGGCGGGGTACACCACGCAAGAGAGCGCGCATTTTTTGATCCGCTTGCTGTTCTGCCTGTTTGCCGAGGATACCGGGCTGCTGCCGGAAAAACTGTTCACCAAGCTGGCGATTAACTTTCGCAACAACCCCAAAGCCTTTACCCGCCAGATGTGCGACTTGTTCGATGCGATGGCGGAGGGCGGCGGCTTTGGCACGGAAGTGATTTTGCATTTTGACGGCCGTTTATTCGATGACGCCCAGGCGCTGGACCTGCCCAAAGAGGGCATTGAAATTTTGATCGAGGCCAGCCGGTTGGATTGGGCCAACATCGAACCCTCGATCTTTGGCACGCTGTTTGAACGCTCGTTAGACCCCAGCAAGCGCTCGCAGTTGGGCGCGCATTACACCAGCAAAGAGGATATTCTCTTGATCGTGGAGCCGGTGTTGATGGCCCCGCTGCGCCGTAAGTGGGCGGAGGTGCAGGCCCAGGCCCAGGCGCTTGCCGAACAGCGCGACGCGGAGACCGGGCGCAAAAAGGCCAATCTGCAAGAAAAACTGAACAGCCTGCTGATGACCTTCGCGGACGAGATTGCCCAGGTGCAGGTGTTGGACCCGGCCTGTGGATCGGGCAACTTCCTCTACATTGCCCTGCGCGAGCTGCTGCACCTGCAAAAAGCGGTGATCGAGCACGCGGCGGCGCTGGGGGCGGGCCGGTTCTTCCCCTCCGTTAGCCCGGCGCAGTTGCATGGCATCGAAATCAACGAGATGGCCCACCAGCTTGCGCAGGCATCCATCCAGATTGGCTATATCCAATGGATGCGCGACAACGGCTTTGGCATTCCAACCGTACCGATCTTGAAGCCGCTGGATACCATTGTCAATACTGACGCAATCCTGGGTTTTGACGAGGATGGCAGACCGTTTGAACCGGAGTGGCCCGCCGCTGATGTGATTATTGGCAATCCGCCGTTTTTGGGAGGCAATAAAATCCGTGCCGAGTTGGGAGATCATTATGTAAATGTTCTTTTTAAGCGATATGAGGGCCGTGTGCCAGCTTTTGCTGATTTAGTATGTTACTGGTTCGAAAAAGCACGTGCGATGATTCAAGCGGGGACGGCGAAGCGGGCTGGATTGTTGGCGACTAATTCAATTAGGGGTGGTGCAAACAGAAAGGTACTGGAACGCATCAATCAGAGCGGAAATATTTTTTGGGCACAATCCGATCGTGAATGGGTGCTTGATGGCGCGGCTGTAAATGTTTCCATGGTTGGATTTGATAATGGAGAAGAAAGAAAACTAATCCTTGACGGTCTAGTTGTTACAGATATTCATTCTGATCTCTCGGCAACGGTTAATCTCACCCGTGCTGCTATCCTTCATGAAAATGCAGGAATATGTTTCATGGGACCCTCAGCCAAAGCGCCATTTGATATAGATTATAGTTTGGCACAAAAGATGATGAATTTGACTAACCCTCATGGAAGGCCAAACAGTGATGTGGTTCGTCCTGTTGCCAGTGCAGTCGATTTAGTTCAAAAATCTCGGGACAAGTGGACCATAGATTTTGCTTTGTTGAGTATGGAAGAGGCATGCCTTTATGAGGCCCCATTTGAATATGTAAAAAAGGTGGTATTTCCTGTCCGTTCTCAAAACAACAGAGCAGCTTATGCAGCAAAGTGGTGGCAGTATGCAGAAGCTAGACCAGGGATGCGATCTGCATTGCAAGGACTACTACGTTATATTGCTACGCCGGGAGTTTCAAAATACCGGTTATTTATTTGGATGAATAAAAGATTTTTATGCAATCAAGGGACGTTAGTGATCGCCCGCTCAGATGATTACTTTCTAGGAGTTCTCCAATCTCATATTCATGAGTTATGGGCATTAAAACAAGGTACTTCTCTTGAGGACCGCCCTCGCTACACTCCCACCTCAACCTTTGAAACCTTCCCCTTCCCCTGGCCTCCCGGCAAGGAGCCGCAGGACGACCCGCGCGTGCAGGCCATCGCCGCCGCCGCGAAAGAACTGGTGGAAAAGCGCGACAACTGGCTCAACGCCGAGGGGCTGACCGAAGCCGAGCGCAAAAAGCGCACCCTCACCAACCTCTACAACGCCCGCCCCACCTGGCTGGATCTGGCGCACAAGAAGCTGGACTCGGCGGTGTTCGCCGCCTACGGCTGGCCCGCTGACCTGACGGACGAACAAATCTTAGAGCGGCTGCTGGCGCTCAACCTGGAGCGCGCAGTAAAGCAGGGGTAATTGGATGTTTGCGCGACCACGTCGCGCAAACAGGGTGTGTTTCCGTTTGTTGGGGGTACTCTCGTGGAGAAACGAAGTTTCTCCACGAGAGTACCCCCAACAAACGGGTAACTGCCCAAGAAAGTGAAACACACCCGCGCAAACATCAAAAACAAAATTGGGATCGTTTTTAAATGTATAATAAAAAAGTCCGCATTCCTTGTTTTTGCGGATGATGGCTCGCCGGGATTCTTTTGCGCGAGAAAGAAATTTCATGTCATTACCTATATTGATACTTTGTTGTATCCTTGTGCGTGGCCAACGAAGTTGGCCACGCACAAGGATACAACAAAGTTCGAACAGCTTTTACTAGAAAAGGGCTTTCATGGATTATCCAAATCTATCCTTCCACGTCCATCAGATCCTTTCCGCGCTGCGCGATATATCCAATCACCTGCCGTACCTGCCCGATGCGAGCCGCGCAGAAATTTCATCGTCGCTCAACAATTTATTGGATCGTTTTTCGGAGATGGTTGCGGATTTCGATGAGACCTCGGGGGAACCATCGCTAAAAGACGAATACGCGGCGAGCGATAAAACCACCGACGTGTCCCCGTTTGATCGAACAGGCGCGGTGGAGTTCTTCGATAACTTCATTGCCTTGAACGCGGACGGCGTGTTCACCTACGCCAACCCCGCAGCATTTACGATCTTTGGCCGCCATGATCGGGATCTAAAAGGGAAAAATATCTGGGAAGCGCTGCCGGAATTGAAGAACGGGCCGCTGTATCCCACTTTTCAAGAGGCCGTAGAAACCCGCCTTCCGGCGCACGTGGAGATGACCGGGATCGACAACCGCTTCTTTGCGATCAATGTTCACCCCACCCGGCACGGTGTGATTATCTACTGGCAGGATATCACCGAGAAGAAAAATATTGAAGAAGCGCTGCGCGCCAGTGAAGAGCGCCTGCGCGCAGCCATTGAAACCGCGCCGATCAACGTGTTTACCCTGGATAAAAACTTGCGCTACGTTTGGATTGGCACCCGGCGGGACGGCTTTTTTCATGAGCCAGTCTTGGGCAAACGCGATGACGAACTGCTGCCCGCGCAGGATGCAGCGGTTCTGATGGAAGCCGAACAAACGGTGCTGGATACGGGCCGCGGCCAGCGCAAGGAAGTGCGCTTTCAGAAAAAAGGGCGCCCCGTCATCTATACCATGGCAATCGAGCCGCTGTTTGATGCGGCAAAAGGCGTGGTGGGCCTGACCATCGCCGTGATGGACGTGACCGAGCAGCGCCGTTTGGAGGCAGAACGGCGCAATTACGCCACCCAAATGGAGCTTCAGCGCCGGTTAATTGAGAACAGCGAAAACGAACGCGCCGAACTTGCGCGCAACCTGCACGATGGCCCCATTCAACGGCTGGTCGGCCTGGGCTTCTCGGTGCAGATCATCAAAGATGTCCTCAAATCGGATCGCCAGGGCGGCGATGAGGATCTCAAACAGTTAAGCGTAGACATTAAAGATGCGGTGACCGAGCTGCGAGAAGTTTGCAACGAACTCCGGCCACCGGTTCTTTCTCGCTTAGGTCTGCGCCGCGCCATGCAAGAGCATATGGATACCTTCGAGCGCAACCATCCGACCATTCGCGTTGTGACCGATTTTTCCGATCAGCTACCAAAACTGCCGGATGCCATCTCCAATGCCATCTACCGCATCTACCAACATGCGATGAACAATATTGCCCACCACGCGCAGGCCACCGAGGTAAGCGTACAGTTGCAGATCACCCCGCAGCAAGTCTTGCTAGAGATTCATGATAATGGGAAGGGTATGGCGGAAAGTATTGATTGGCTGAAATTTGCTCGTGACGGCCATTTGGGACTCGTGGGGATGAAGGAGCGCGCCGAAGCAGTCGGCGGAACGTTCCAGTTGATTTCAGAGCCCGGGGATGGAACGGTTGTGCAGGTGGTGGTTCCGCTAAACCAGCAGTAGACGCGCCTGGCGGCTAAAGCCCCGGCCACAATCCACACATTGGTTCAGCCAGATACGTAGGGGCGCAGCTATACGGGCCAGCCCGAGCATCATAGAGCCACAAGCGCTGCGCCCGGATCGTAGAACCATCTGGTTCCGCGGATGCGGGCGCAGCCTGCCGGTTGAAACCGGCGGCTACTACCCAAAACCCTCCCTTCGGAGGGTTCGTTCTGGGTGGACGATTCGGGTATTGAATGTCTTTATGCAAGATGAGGAGCAATAGAAGTGTTTCATCGTAAAAAAGGAACCCCACGAAGGTGGGGTTTTGGGTAGTAGCCGCCGGTTTTAACCGGCAGGCCCTCGGCTCGCCATCCCCTGCACCTGCGCCCGCCGACTCGCAATCCTCCCCAGCACCGCGAACGCCACCACCGCAACCAGCCCCACCACGCTGCCCGCAAACCAGGGCGCGGACGGGCTGATGGTATCCGATAGGAACCCGCCCGCCAGCGGGGCGATGCCCTGCGCCACGTTCCACGTCAGGCCGTAGATGGACATATAGCGCCCGCGCATGTTCACCGGGGCGATGTTGGCGGTGTAGGTGGTGGAAGTGGGCATCAGCATCAGCTCGCCGGCGGTCATCACCACCATGGCCGTCCAAAAGCCCAGGAAGCTGGCCGAAAGCCCAATCAGCAGCACCGCGGCGGCGTAGATCAGCGACCCCACCGCCAGCACGGGCAGGTGCGGGTAGCGCTTGGTGCGGCGGGTGACGAACGCCTGGAACACCACCACCATGATGGCGTTCGTTCCGGCGATGAAGGCATACTGGTTCTCGGGCACACCGTAATAGACGTTGGCATGCACCGAAAGCAGCACCCAGATCAGCGCGGCGCACATCTGCGTGAGGATAAAGGCGAAGATGAACGACATAAACGGGCGGTCGGTGAGGATGTGCAGATAGCCGCCGAAGCGCTCGCTTGCCACCACTGCGCCCGCATCACTGGCGGGCTGCGCCGAACGCTCGGGCAGCGTCTCGCGGGCGAAGAGGGCCGTGAGCAGCGCGTAGGTGATCATGCCAATCGCCGCGCCCATGAAGGCAAAGTTGTACGAGGTCATCGCCAGCGTGCCGCCGATCACCGGGCCGACGGCGATGCCCAGGTTGTGACTCATGCGCATCAGGGCGTAGGCGTCGGCGCGCTTGTCCGGCGGGATGAGATCGACCATCATCGCGTCCGCGCCCACGCGGTAGAGCGGGTTCACCAGCCCGGTCAGGCCCATCAGCAGCGCCAGAACGGGGTAGCTGTTGGCCTGGGTGTAGAGCGAGTAGATGCCGCCAAAGGCCAGCAGGCTCAGCGCCATGATCCACTTGCGGCCAAAGCGGTCGATCACCGGCCCGGCGATAAAAGCCGAGATCAGTCCGACGGTGGCGTTGATGGTCATCAGGCTGGCGGCCTGGGCCATGGGCAGGTCGAGCTTTTTGGTGATGTAGATCATCAAGAACGGCCAGATCATGCTCGACCCGACCGTGCTGATCAGCATGCCCCAGAACATCAACCAGAACTGGCTGGGGTATTGGCCGCGGACTCTTTGCAAGCGCGCGAGAAGCATAAAATGTGGCTCCAGAGTGAGAAATGCGAGGCCTGCGAAGTGTACGAGGAAAAGCGAGGGTTGTCAACGGAAGAAGATCCCCTATAATGGAGAGAGATGTTTGGTCGTTCGTTGAGCTGTAGGCAGCGCCGCTGCCGCCACGCCCAACTAACAACCAGCCTTGAAATAAAGACCGACTGTAAGGGGGATTGTTGACCGTATTTCGAAAAACGCGGCTGCGAATTGGGGGAATTTTGAGGAGGGCAAAGCAACATGAACAAGCTTCGGAATTTCTTAGGCGTGCTCGGCGTGCTGAGCGCGGTATCGACCTTCTTTGGCCTGCGCGGGTTCCTGCGCTGGCTGCGCCAGCGGCCCGAATACCAGGCTGAGTATCACACACCGGCTGCGGGGACAGTCCCCAGCCGCGCGGCTCCACAGACCACAAGCTACACCGGGATGCGTGGTTTCTCACCGATCCCCGCCACCGGGCCGGAAGAAACCGGGCTGGGCGGCGCAATCCCTACCCCGCACCAGATGACGCGCCCGGAAAGTGAACGAGATACCGAGGACTGGGCGCGCGGCAGCGGCGCTGGCCCGCTCGATTCATCCACCGAAGGCCCCACCGGCGCAACGCCCCGGGTTGTCCCCGGCGAAATTCCGCACACTGCCTCGGCGGCGCCGCCATCCACCGAGGAGATGGCGGTGGCGATGGGCGTCGACGGCGAGGTGATCGAGACGCCCGCCCGCATGCCGTCACAACGCGGCGAGCCGGGCACGCCCGAGGCCTCCATCCACAGCACCGCAACGGTCGCCGGGATCGACGCCGGGCCGCTGGATCTGCCGCTGGTCGAGGCGCTGATTGCCCAGGATGATCTGATGGCGGTGATCCGCGAGCGCCGCGCCGGGCACTACCGCGATCCCGACCCCTCGCCTTCGTCGCTCACCCCGGTGGACCGCATGCGCTTTCAGCACGCCGTCGACCGGCTGGCGGATGCCATGGGCCGTGTTGACGTGATCGCCTTCCAGCCCGGCAGCGGGGAAGAACGCGCCCACCGCATCATCCAGAAGGTGCACGACGCGCTCAGCCACCTGCAATACACCGACGATGACCTGATCCTCATCGACGCCGAAGTCCGCGCGGAAGCGTGCGAAGCGCTGCGGAGCATTCAGCGCGTGGTCGATTGGGACAAGGCATACGCAATCTACGGCTGTTCGTAACAACGAATGGTGTTGAAAACGCTTTGCGTTTTCAACACCATTCATCAATGGCAAGGCGCCCGAAGGGCGCGATTCAACGGTTCGGTCGATGCGCTCGTTCTAGCAGCGCATCGACATCTACCACCTCCCCGGCGAAACGGTAGGCCATGCGCAGCAGCTCGGCGTCGTCGATCACGCCGCGGTCGCGCAGGGAGCCGAGCGCGGCAGTGGCGGCTTGCAAAGCCTGGGCAAGCTGGGCATTGTCGCGGGCGGAAAGGTCCGCGCCGGTCACCTGGATGCCCGCTGCCGGGTCTACCGCGGAGTCGACCATCGCCCGGCGGCGCAGCACCACCCGCGCCAGGTCCGCGATCAGCCAGCAGAAGAACTCCTGGCGCTGCTCGAAGTGGCGGTAGGTCGGTCCGCCCGCGCTCTCCGCGGTAGCGCGGGTGGATGACTCTGGCTCTGCCAGGAAGTGCAGCGGCAGCCCAGCCCCCGCCGCCACCATCTTCTTGATTGCCAGCCCATCCTCCCCGGCCTCGTGTGAGGCGAGCGAGGGATGGATCACGTCCCACGTCTCGCTTTCATCGGTGACCAGGATGGAGCCGGGGTTGGGCGGGGCAGCCGGGAGGGCCTGCTGGCGGGCCATGCGCTCGCTCTCGGAGGCGTAGCGTGATTTGACCACATACATAAACGCATTGCGGAAGCGGTTGAGCCGGGCGCGGTCTTCCAGCCAGGCGGCGTAGCGCGCCAGCCAGCGCAGCAGCGGCACCAGATCCGATTCGCCGCGCAGGGCGCCAACCGGGCGGTTGACGGCGTAATGCAGCATTACCGGCGCGAAGGAACCATCCGGGGCGCGGTCGTCGGCGTGTTCGTCGTAGGCGGGCCAGGTGCGCGCCTCGCCAAAGTCGCCAGTGGCTTGCGCGTAGCCAATCTCCTGTTGGAGGTCGTTCTCCGCTGCCTGCACCTCGCGGATCTGCCCGGCGGGCACAGCGCGCACGTAGCTCATCCCCGCCGCGTCGGTAGAGATGAGCAAGAAAAGCTCGCCCGAGCGGGTCAGCTCGTCGCACCACTCATACACGCGCATCGAAAGCTGGTTGAGCCGGTGCCGCCACCAATCCTGCAAAAAGTCGTGCGAGGCAGGCGAGTCGGCGCGCAGGCGCAGGCCGCCGCCCACCACGTACTGCGTGGTGAGCGAGACCACCCGCCGCGCCAGTGGATTCACGCGCCAGGCCTCCAGCGCCATTTGCAGCGATTCTTCGCGGTCGTGGGGCAGGCGGTCACGTTCGTCTTGCGGGGCGCGCGTGCCGAGCAGAAAGGTATTGTCGGTCTCTTCCGAGAGCGCCTGCCGCCGAAAGCGCGGCATCAGCCGGTGGAAAAAGGCGTGGATGGGGTTCATAGCCAGCCCCACCCGGCGCTTGCCGCACTGGCGCGCGCCGCATCGAACACCCACTGGCCCCAGGGCGGGGTGTTGGTCACCCGCAGCGAAGCCCGGCGGGCCTTTTCGGCGGCGCGCTCGCCCGCGTCGGTTTCCGCCAGGTAGCCGGGGTGAACCGCGCGCAGCATCGACTTGTATTCCAGCAGTCGGGCCTCACCCCAGCCGCGCAGGGCCTCCGCCGCATCCGCGTTGACACCTTCCACGTCAAAAGCGTCTACCTTGTCGATCGATTTGGCGAGCGCCGCATATGCCGACGTGCCCCATACAATCAGTGCATCAAAGGGCGGAACCAGCGTCGTGATCGCCGCGTTCAGCCCTTCGATCAGCAGCGGTTCGCCAGATGCCAGGCTGTACTCGGCGGCTGCCTGTCGCGCGGCTGCCATCATGGTCACATCGTCCCACGCGGCGCCGCTGCCGTCCATCAGCAGCGCCCGCGCCTGTTCGATCATGGTTGCTAAAGTGATCTCTGCCATGCGTTCCTCCATGCCTCTTTTTCTTTTTTTGTACGTTGTTGGATCGTTTTGCATGACCAACATCGTTGGTCATGCAAAACGATCCAACAACGTACGTACATCTTTCCTGCCCGGTATGCGCCGCCCGAATGCTTTTCTCGGGCGGCGCATACCCGTGACCTTATACTGCCCGCAGCCCATCCTCCACGGCGACGCCGAGGATGTAGGCCGCCAGCACCCACACCATGCTGCTGACCTGTTCTTCTTGCAGGGGCAGGTCCGGCCAGATGGCCTTTGCCACCACCATCACCAGGCCCACCAGCGCGGCCCAAAACTTGCGCGAGCGGAGTAGTGCCTTCAGTTTGTCCATGGAATCTCCTTTATTCAGAAATCGTTTTGGGTTTGTTGATTGGGTGGCTACGCCACCCAATCAACAAATTAGAACGAAACGTTGCTCTTGAACAGCGGGCGGTAGTCGGCCACGAACACGCTCACCCAATGGCGCACCTTCATGCGCATCTCGTCGTTGGTGAACACTGCGCCGCCTGTCGGACTGTCGGCAATGAAGATCTCGGGCATCAGGCCAAAGCGCTCGCCCACGATAATGCCCGGCGCCATGCGCGGATCGGCGGCAGCCGCCCACTGGTCGGGGTTGGTGAACTCGGGGCAGGTGATCACGTCGCCCTGCACTCCGCGCTGCATGTTCTCAGAAACGATGTTGACCTCGCGCTCAAGGGCCGGGTAGAGGATCTGCCGGGCTGCCAGCCGCAGCGAGCGCGGGACGATCAGGTAGCGCGCGTCGAGCGCCAGCCGGGGCGGGGTTCCGCCCGAGGCCACCAGCATGAGCTGGTCGTAGATGGCGGCGCTGGCCCGCTCCCACTCGGCGGGAGAGAGCATCTCCATGCTCAGGTTGCGGTGGATCGGGTCAAACACGCTCACGCCATCGGTCATCACCGGCCCGGCGCCGTCGTTGGCGGTGAAGATCGAACCCACCAGGCTGGAGATGCGCCGCAGCGAGGCCGATGCCAGCTTGCGCGGATACTGGCGCAGCTTGTGCGTCTCGTCGCGCTCGAACATCTCCATCGTCAGCCCAATGTAGCCGCCGTACTTCGACCAGATGCCGGTCTCCGCGCTGTCTGCCACGGGCAGGGCCTGGTACGCCGCGCCCTCGTTGACCGTTGGCAGCACGGTCACTTCGCCCACCAGCACGCCCGTCACCGGCTGAAGCGAGTTGAAGTGCTCCACCGAGACGACCGGTTCCCACCAGCGGTAGCCCGTGGCGCCCAGCGTCTCCCATTCCTGCACAATGCACTTGTTTAGCGTATTCTTCAGCAGGTTGGGTAAATCCACCGTGGTAGCGAACATGGCGCGCTCCGGCTCCATCACGCCGCGGAACTCCGCGTCGCCGGTGGCCAGCGTATACAGCTCGCGGATGCCGGTCAGGCGGTGCGGGCGCGCGCCCGAAAGCTCCGCCGGCCGCCCGGCCCCCAGCAGATCGTGCACTGCGGCGCTGATCTGGTCGTTGCTGCTAAAC
Organism: Chloroflexota bacterium; assembly: GCA_023434145.1. Taxonomy (GTDB): domain Bacteria; phylum Chloroflexota; class Anaerolineae; order Anaerolineales; family Anaerolineaceae; genus DSYU01. Next base: position 35,758 of record JAEYTI010000286.1, read on the forward strand.
ATGGCTGAAATCTGCCCCGCGCGGGGGCTGTGGGTAGATCCGCGCACCACCGCGCCGCCCGTCAGTGCCGCAACCAGTTCGCGGGCGCTTGCGATTGCGCTATCCAATTCGCCAGGGGTGAAGACCCGCCCTGCGAACTGCCGCCGCACCTGCTCCGCGGCGGGGGCAGGCAGCCGCGCAGCCGCGAGGCCGCTTTCCAGCAGGTGCGCGCACATCGCCGCCCGCACTGCCTGCACATCATCGCCCAAATTTGCGACCGGGTGATCCGAAAGCTGCGCCTGGTGTTCATGTTCCACCGATCCTTGTTCCATCTGTTCTGCCATGTGTTCCTCCTGAAACTGACGTTGACTGGATTCCGACTGCCCCGCAGGGCCGATCTCGCTCAAAAACTTCCCGCCGCGCGCCGGGTTCATTACCAGATCCACCGAATACACGCGCAGGATCTTCTCCACCTGCCGCCCCCGCGCGGTAAAGGCCACGTCCGCCGAGAAGCCAACGTTGGGCGCTGCTTCCACGGCAGGCGGCGAGTCCGAGTCGAGCAGCGTGCGCCCCAGCGTGCGCAGCAGATCGCCCGATGGCCCGAGCGGATGCAGCGTGCAGCGAACTCCCGCCGCAGGCGTGTCCCAACGCGGATCGAGGAGTTGCCCGGCCAGATCGCGCACCGACCGTCCCGCCGCCCGCCCGCCGTGATCGATAAAGCACGCCGCGCCCTGCCACCGCTGGAGCGAGTCGCGCAGCGCCGCCTCCGAAAACATCCAGCCGTTGCCCTCGCCCGCGGTGATGGCGAGGATCTCAAACGACCCTGTGCCCGGCTGTAGTTCAGTGCCCTCTGCCGTGGAGATAATCCCCGCCAGCCGCGCCCGCACCTTCTTAACGCGCAATTCTTTCATGAAGCCTCCTTGTGTGCTGGTTTTCTATGCTGTTGTTCCCGTTCTGCGAACTGTGAGCAGATTAGCACTTCAAAGCGGCAATTTCTATCTGTCAAAATAGGAAATTTTTTTCTAAAGGAGAAGATCCTCACCCCCCGCCCCCTCTCCCGATGTGCTGTTGTGGCTCTAATTTCAGCTTGACAAGCACAACCCGCAAATCCGGAGAGGGGGTGCCTTTGGTGAACACTACCTTACAGGTCAAGTAGGGGCGCAGCGATGCAGGCCGAGACGTGGGTCGTAGAACCTTAGGCTGCACCCTTACTTGAATTCACCTTGTAAAACTGGCGAATTTTAGAAAGATGGCTTGCAGTCCAAAGCGAATTGCAGAACAAGGCACCCCTCTCCATTTCGCCGTACTTGCGAAATGGAGAGGGGCAGGGGTGAGGCATTTCCCCCCTAAAACTGCATCCTCCCTCCCAGCGGGTCTTTCGCCTGAATGATCCCCGCGTCACGGCGCTCTACGGGCGGCGGAGCGACCCAGGGCTGCTCGTCGAGCACTGCTGCGAGCGCCGCGGAGATCACAAAATCGTCGTGCACCACCTGCCCGGATGTCGGGTCGCGCGTGCCATCAGGCACGCCCCAGCGCATCACCCGCGTGGGGCCAGGACGGATACTGTACTGGCAGAACGCAAGCTGGGTGAAGAACGCGGAGCGCAGTTCGTCCTCCGCTGCCGGTTCTTTCCAGCGTCCGGCATCCACAATGCCCAAAAAGCCCCAGCCCAGGCGGCTCTTGCTGGCCTGGGTAAACAGGAATGGGATCACGCACCCCGGCAGCGCCCGTTCGAGGAACGATGCCAGCCCCGCGCCGACTCCGGTGGCATCCACCACCACCCACCGCGCCCGGTACCGCTCCGCCAGCGCCCGCACCTCGCCGTAGATGCTGGCGTGCTTCACGCCCTGCCACTGGCGGCGCTCCACCACGCGGTAGGTGGGCGCGCGCAGCAGTGGGTCTGCCACGGTGGAGCGGTCCACCTCCACCACAGTCAGCGCGGTGCAGTCGCGGCGCGGATTTTCGAGCGCTGTTTCGCTTGGGGCCAGGTCGCCGCCCGCGGCTTCGTCCTCTCCGGCTACGTCCAGCAGGATGGCGTAGGTGGAACCGGGCCGGTATGCGGTGGACGTTGGGCCGCCACCTTGCATGAGCGCCAGCCGCGCAGTGGGGAACATGCCGCCTTCGCCGTCGATCTCCTCGCTGAAGTACTGCGTCTTCACCATCGGGTGGTTGCGCCCCAGGCGGGCTACCTGCCCGGCCACGAACGCTTCATAGGCGGGCAGTTCTTTGGCCACCTCCGGCGCGGCGAGCACAAAGGCGCGCCGGGTAACGGGCAATCCCTGTGCCGCCTCCATGCGCTCGGCTTCGCGCGCTGCCCGCAGTTCGCGTGCCAGCAGGGTGCGCGAAGTCCACGCGGTGCCCCAGAACACGCGCGTGGCGTTGGTCGATGCAGCCATCGGGGCAATATCGCGGTCGAACTTGCTGATCTGCACCGATTGGGCCTCATCCACTTGCAGCAGGGTAGAGGCCGTGGCCCCCACGATGTTCGCCTCTGGCGCGCCGCTGAAAAAAAGCACCCGCGCGTCGCCCACCCGGTAGATGTAGCCCGATTCCTTGCTCCACAGGTCCGCTGTGCAGCGGTTGCGCGCCAGCACGCGCTCCAGGCGGCGCATGGCGTTCTGCGATTGTGGCCGCAGCGTAGGCGAGATCTTCACAATCTCGCCGCCCGTTTCGCGCAAATGGGCCAGCAAAAAAGCCTCGATCTGCGCCTGGAGCTCGTTCTTCCCCGACTGGCGCGGAAACATGACCACAAAGGTCAGCCCGCGCCCGCGCACCACCGAGTCGATAATGGCGCGCGCCACCTCCTGCTGGTAGGCGCGCAGGGTTACACCGCCCAATTCGGTAAAGGCCGCCACGTCACCCGGTGGGGCAAGGATCTCCTCGCCTTCCTCAGGGTCCGCGGCGGCCTGTTTTTTTCTGCTTCGCCTGCCCGCCATTCTGCCTCCCCGTGTGCCAGAGTAAGCGCTGGAACAGCGCCGGGCATACTGTAGAGCGCGGAGGCGGCAATTTCAAGCTGTCAAATTAGGAAAAGCGCGGCTTGCCCCCTACTGTTTCGCGATCTTGGTGGCGTAGAAGGCCCCGCCGAGCTCATCGCCGCGGAAGGTCACCTCAGCTGTGAAGGTGTCGCCAATCTCCAGTTCGGGCAAATCTGATGGAAGTACGAATAGGAAGATCATCTCGCCAATCAGCGCATCGGTTTGAGAAGGCAACCCTTCCGCCGCCGCCGATTCCAGAATGCTCACATATAAACGCTCGTGGTCGGGTACTTGCGGATCGGCCCCGCGTTCCATCAATGTGGCCTTTACAATGCTTCGGTTTTCCGCAGCCGGGGCTCCAGCAGGCGGGGGATAATCACCACCGGCTGGCTGCGCGCCGGTCGTGTTGGGTCCCGGGTAGTCTTGGCCGGTGACAGCCTGGGTAGGGGGCGGGTATCCGGCAGGATCAACTGTGGAAGCCGGGTTCTCAGCCAGCCCGGGCTGCGTGACGCCCGGCACAGAAGTGATCGTTGCGGCCGGTGTGGTTGCCGCCTGCTGGCAAGCCGCCAGCGCGAGCAAAATGGTCAAAATCAGGATGGTTTTTAAAAAGGTTTTCATCGCAGTCATCCTTTCTCATTGTTCGCCCTTGTCCGGAAAAGCCCGGTGCTGGGCGTAAAGGTTAGCCCAGTATACCCTGAATCCGCGGCCATTCCTGGTTCAAGCCGGTGCCCACACGATGGCGCAGGTGTATGGCGGTCTCTCTAAATTGGACTTCGTACCGTTTGTGGGTAGCCTACGAAGTAGGCTACCCACAAACGGTACGAAGTATCAACAGCTTTCCCTCCATTTCAATGTTAAAATAGAGTCATGCCTGACTCAACGTTTTACATCGGACGCGCGAGCGAGGGAAAGGTGGAGGACATCCACTATGACCCCGCCGACCTCACCACGCACGCCGTTGTGATCGGCATGACCGGCTCGGGAAAGACCGGCTTGCTGATCACCCTGCTCGAAGAAGCTGCCCGCCAGGGCATGCCCGCCATCATTATCGATCCCAAAGGCGATCTGACCAACCTGCTGCTGCATTTTCCGCAGCTTCGCCCCACCGATTTTGCCCCCTGGATCGATCCCGAGACCGCCCGCCGCCAATCCACTACCGTGGATGTGCTGGCCGAGTCGACTGCGACTCGCTGGCGCGATGGGCTTGCGGAATGGGGTCTTACCCCCGCCGACCTCGCCGCCCTGCGTGACCGGGTGAACTACACCGTCTTTACTCCCGGTTCCACCGCCGGAGCGCCGGTGAACCTGCTGTCTTCGTTCGAAGCGCCCGTTGGAGATTGGGAATCCAACCGCGAGACTTACCGCGAACGCATCTCCAGCACGGTGACCGCGCTGCTGGGACTGGTGGGCGTAAATGACGTGGATCCGCTGCGCTCGCGCGAGCACATTCTGCTCTCCAACATCTTTGAGAATGCCTGGAGCCAGGGCCAGTCACTGGACATGCCCACGCTGATCGAGCAGGTGCAGATGCCGCCGTTTGACCGGCTGGGAGCCTTCCCGCTGGACCGGTTCTTCTCGCAGAAAGATCGTTTTGCCCTGGCCCTGCTGCTCAATAACTTCCTCGCCGCGCCTTCCTTCCAGGCGTGGATCGAAGGCGCGCCGCTGGATGCCGGTGCGCTGCTCTACGATTCGGGGAATAAACCGCGCTTCTCCATCTTCTACCTGGCGCACCTTGCTGAGAGTGAGCGCATGTTCTTCGTGACGCTGCTGCTGGCGGCCGTGGAGGGCTGGATGCGCAGCCAGCGCGGCTCCAGCGGGCTGCGTGCCCTCTTGGCCTTCGATGAGATCGTCGGCTACCTGCCGCCCGTCGCCAACCCGCCCTCACGCCCTGTGCTGCTGCGGCTGCTCAAACAGGCACGCGCCTTTGGGCTGGGGCTGATGCTTGCCACCCAGAACCCCTCGGACCTCAACTATAAGGCGCTCTCAAACGCGGGCACCTGGTTTATCGGCCGCTTGCAAACCGAGCGCGACAAAAACCGCCTGCTCGATGGCCTGCAAGCGCTGGATGCCGGGCCATCAGGCGGGTTTGACCGCGCCGCGTTTGACCGGCAGATTTCCTCGCTGGAAAAGCGTGAATTTTTGCTTCACAATATTCACCAGCCGGGCCCGCGTACCTTCCGCACGCGCTGGGTGATGAACTACCTCGCCGGCCCGCTGACCCGCGCGCAGATTCCGCTTTTGAAGGCACAAAGCACGGCGCGCCAGCAGTCCGCCACGCCCAGCCCGGTGAAAACACCCTCCCCGATGCCCGCGCGCGTTCCGACGCCGCCAACGCCCAGGTTCGAGGCGGTGGCGACTTCTCCCGTTCGCGGAACCGCACCCGATCAAACCGACGTAATGCGGCCGGTCAAGCCGGCTCGGGTGGCGACTCCGGCCCCCGGGCTCGTGCAAACCGGTTCTACACAGCGGCCTGCCGTTCCGCCGGGCATGGCGGAGTATTTCCTGCCCCCCGCGCTGACTCTCAACCGCGCGCTGGCGGCCCTCGGCACGTTGCGCGGGCCGCTTGAGCCGGTTGGCATGGCCTACGCTCCCGCGCTGATCTGCCAGGCATCTGCCCGCTACCGCGCCCCGCGCTACGATCTGGACCAGACACGCGTTTTCGCAGCCCTGCTGCCGTCTTCAGAAGCTATGCCGCTCGACTGGGACGCCTACGCCCGCCCGCCGTTTGACTCAGGCGCCCTTTCCACGCGCCCCAACGTCGAGCCGGGCGCTTACCTGCCGCTGCCCTCCGCCTGGACGGCGCGCGGTATTGCCTCTGTTCGCCGAAGCTTTCTCGAATGGGTCTACCGCGCCGGGACGATCTACATCCTTTCGAATGAGGCGCTGGGCGTATACGGCGACCCCGGAATGCCCGAGGCTGAGTACCGCCGGCGGGTAGAGACGGCCATGCGCCAGGGCATACAGTTGGAGCAGGCGAAGACTGGCGCATCGTACGACGCGAAGATGGAAGCCGTGCGCCGCCGAATTGAGCGCCAGCAGGGCCTGGTGGAACGGCGCGAAGATACCGTCGACCAGCGCAAGGGCGAGCAGAAAGCCACCGACTTTGCCTTGTTCACCGGCTTGCTGACCGGCAAGAAAAAGCCCGTCTCGCAGACCATCAACAAGCGCAAGCAGACTCGCCAGGCTGTGGGCGCGCTCGAAGAGTCCCGCCGCCTGCTCGAATCGCTGGAAGACGAATGGCGTGCGCTGGACCGCGATCGCCAGCAGGCCATGGATCGCATCCGCGACGTGTGGCTCGACCGCGCCGCCCGCATCACAGCAATCCCTGTGCCGCCGCTCAAGAAAGATACCGCCTTGGACGTATTCGCCATCGCCTGGCTGCCGGTTTACCGCGTGCAAAGCCCGGATGGGATGATCGAAGCGCCGGGATACTAGCCAGCGGTTATTCGCTCCTGCCTAATACGGTATTGATCAGTTGGGGGTTCTGGCCCGGTAAGGGAATTGTTGAATTTGTTAACTCAAATTTCACTACACCAATTCCTTCTTTTCCTGTACAATCATTAACGCGGAAATAACATTAGAACAGGCAGATACCCCTATGCCAATACCCTTGTCAATGGCACTGTATGACTTTTTGCCAAACATAATCTTTGCGTTTGGCGTTTACTGGCTCTGGCGCGGTCCTTACCGGTCGTGGCTCTTTGCGACTGGGGCGCTGCTGGTCTTCGCCAACGGCATCACCAAGGCCGTCTGGAAACTGATCATCGCGCTTGGCGGCCCTGACGTCACCTGGCTCTCCGAGATCTTTGTCTTCCTGCTCTCCACCGGCTTCGTGATGATGTTCATTGCCGTCCTGCTCGTGGCGCGCTCCGAAGGTAAAGAAACACAGGCACAGCCCAGCGCCGCGAAATCGACGCCGCTCCTGGCTGTGCCGCCGTTTATGGCCGCCTGGAAGGTGCCTTTCATGGTGCTCACAACACTGGCTGTCGTCGCCACGTTCTCGCTGTGGATTGCCGCTGCTGCAAAGCGCAAAAACACCCGCGCGGTGATCGGCTTTGCCGCCGGGCTGGCGTGCATGCTGGGAATGTCGGCGCTCTCCGGTTCCAGTATGGTTATTGGGCTGCATTGGGTAGCACAGACGGTGAATACCGTTGGGCAGACCTGCTTTGCCTTCGCGGCGTACGCTCTTACTCGTCCGCGGGCTGCCTAGCATAAAATTTTTCTCGTTGGATTTGGGGAGGCGCTATGCGCTTGCTTCAACCTGCTTTTCAGATTATCAGCCAGAATAGGAAGGCGTATGTCATCCTGAATGTGGCGTACTATGGCCTCGTCATTCTCAGTATGGTGTATGTTTTCACCAACCCGGCTATACAACAGACCATGCTCGACGCGGTCGGGCAAAGCTTCGATGAAGGCCCCCTTTCGGCTGTGAGCGAGGCATACGGCTCGGCGCAGGTTCTTCCCGCCATGCTGCTGACCTTTGTGATCAATTTGTTCGCCGGCAGCTTTGCCTCAATTACCCTCCCTTCGCTGATCATCCCTTTCTCGGGCGTGCTGTTGGGAATTTACCGCGCGGTTTTGTGGGGTCTGCTGCTCTCGCCTTCCGAGTCTTCTCTAATTGGACCGATGATCCCGCACTCGCTTACCCTGCTGTTAGAAGGGCAGGGATATATTCTTGCCATGCTTGCCGCAGTGGTGCACGCCTGGGCCTTGATCAGACCGGCAAGCGTCGGAGAAACAAACCGCCTGCGCGGTTACCTGGTGGGGTTGAAGCAGGCGGCCTGGTTGTACGTGCTGATTGTCATCGTGCTGGCGGTTGCCGCGATCTACGAGGCGCTGGAAGTGATCTACCTCGTCCCGCTGTTTGCCTAGCGCAGCGGTTTTAGATCTTTCCCGCTTTCACCAGCAGCGCGTGAACCAACAGCGCCGCCACCATCCCCGCCAGTGACGCGGCGACGTCGTGCGCGTGGAACGCGCCCAGCCCGAAGATTTGGTGCGCGTACTCAATCAGCACGCACATGGCCATCACAAACAGGTTGACCAGCGCGAAAATCTGCCAGCTGCGCAGAATCTCGGGCCGCTTCTTCCATTCAGAGAGGCCGAGCGCCAGCAGGAACGGCGTGCCAAACGATCCGCCCAGGCTGGGGAGGAAACCCAGTACCAACGCGAGCGAGCCGGTTGCGCCGGTGAAAATGGGGCGGATCATATACGTCAGCCAGAGCAGGGCCAGCCCGCCCAGGCCAAGAAAGTAATACCACCGGAACACCGGGGATCGGTTAGCGAGTGTGAGAGACATAGATTCCCTTCATAAATCGTATTAGTTTGCGTATTTTATCACAATCTTTTCGCTGTTCGGCTCTGAAACGCCCCTGCTTTTGAAACAGTTCCCAAAGGGAATCGAAAAAAAAGCTACTCGTACTTCGTATCGTTGTTGCGCGGCCGACTTCGTCGAACACGCAGCAACGATACTGTAGGAATCAATATCAATCTTTCAGGAGGGAACAGCCGCCTTGTGTGTTTGACGCACCCAATAGGCTGTTAGCGTAATCGTAACGACCAGAGCGACCAGACTGACCGAATAGACGGATTCAGGTTTGTAATCGTAGAGGAAGCCTGCCGCAAGTGGGGCCAGGATCACCGCTAGCGCGTTGCCCGTATCCACCAGGCCATAGGCGAGCCCAAGATTACTGGTTTTTACCAGCGTATGGACAACCCCCATTGCCATGGAGCGATACAGGCGGTACCCGCCAAGAAACAGGTACCCGGCATAAAACACAACCTCATTTTGCCCAAGCCACATCGACAGGCAAAAGAGCCCGATGATCACCTGCCCTGCGATCATCCCGACAGGCGCGCGCAGACTGCCCAGGGCAAACAAAATCACAGCCGTACCCAGCCCGGCAAACGTCCCCGTTATTCCAATTTGCTGAAGGGAAAGGTTGTGTACCTCCTGTAGATAGACGGAGGTGAGCTGCTGCGGCATGCTGATCGCAATGATGGTGAAGAAGATGAGAACCAGCAGCCCAACAAAGCGTGGATTGGCCAATGGCCTGCCCCTCGGCGTACCATCTTCCTGCATCTCTTGCCGTATCACTGGCCGCCTCGCGAAAAAAACGATCACGGTTGCGACGGTGAAGAAGCCGGCCGCATACTGAAAGACGGTGGATAGTCCGGCGGTTTGTCCAATCCATCCCCCCAGCATCGGGCCCACAATGGACCCTAACACAAAGGAACCGGAGACGAAGGTCATACTGCGCTGGGCGCTCCAATTGCCGCGCATGGCAGTGACGTAGCTGTTGAGCGGCGAGTCAACAAATGAGGTGATGCTGTAGATGATCAGGCCGGCGACAAAAAACGGTAAACTATTCGCCACGGCCATTGTCACTGCCGCGATTACCCCCAGGATATAAGCCGTGCGGATTAAGGGGCGGGTTCCATACCGGTCGGACAGATATCCGGCCGGCGCCTGCACCAATGACATGCTGATGCCAAGCAAGCTGAGGACTGCACCGATCTGTACTGGATCGATCTCCCAGCGTTGGAGGGAAAGGGGGTAGAAATAGATAAATAGGCCTTCGCCTAACCCCCAAATGAACTGCGCAGCAGTCAATATACCGATATCAAGCGGAATGCCAAAGGGCAGCCGCACACCAGTTGTATTCATTTTTTACCAACTTTTCCGTTCATTACACAAGTATTGAGGTTGGGTCCTACAGTTGACCACAATGGTCAGTTAGAACCACTTATGGATTCGCAGGAGTCGCCGCAGGGGTTGCGATGGGCAGCGAAATACCCGCCGGGTCGAGATCGGTCAGGTGGATAAACACCCAACCTTGCCCGCCTTCAAGCTCAGCCGAGGAGAGCAGAATCCAGTCGCCTGCCGGTGACTGAGCGATGGCAGCCATTTGCGATCCGCTGGCAACCCGCCCAACGATTTCGTACAACGGCCCCGGCCCGCTGCGGGCGTTGACGAACCCATCTCCGCTGACAGTGACCAGAACTGCCCCGGCAGGCAGAGTCACGTCTGGAGCAGGGGTACGGGTCACCGGCACGGGTGTATTGCGCGAGAGTGTCACCACCCGAGTCGGCACAGAAGTCGCGGTAGATACACTGGTTGGCGAAGGCGCCAGGGTCGGGGCAGGAGCCACCGTGGGGGCAGCGCAGCCTGTCAGAAGAAGCAGAAAGAACAAGATAGCAAAGATTTCGCGAATCATAGGAGTATTCTCTGGGTTTAGAATGTCAGGAAGCGTTCAACTGCCTGGTCGAGTGAGAGGGCTTCCCGCTCGGACCATTGCCCATACAGGCGCAAAAAGGGAACGAGATGGTGCGAAGCGGTTACCACTTCGCGGAAAAACAGGCGACCCATGGGGCCAGTTTGCGAAAGGTAGCCCGTTTCATGAAAACGCTGGATCACGCGCTCCAGGTTATACGGCACGGACTGGTGCTGGATCTTCCACCCGCGCCCGTTCTGCTCCAGGATCAGATATTGGGCTGTAGGGTGGCTGTCCAGCGGTAAGCCAACCGAACCGGTGGTGATGATGAAGCCCCTCTCCCAGGTTCTCATCTGCGCTTCGTGGTTGTGCGCGCGAACAAGATATGGTTCCTGGGCGGCTGGAAACATCTTGCGCAGCAGGACTTCTGGAGTGTGCGGGCCAACGGAATCATGGTCATCTCGTTCCGATGCGTGGGTGAAAAATACGTCTGGAGCTTCCGGCAAGCGCAGGCAGTGGGGAAGCTGCCCCATGATAGCCCGGTCTGCCTCCGGGATCTGGTTCACTGACCATTGCAGAGGCGCGAACCGCTCGGTGTTCCACTCCGGCGAAGCAGATGGGGTGCCAAAATGCGCCACGTACCGCTCGTGGTTGCCGCGCAGAATTGGGCAGCCAAGCGACCGCGCCAGCTCCCAGCAGTCCCGCGAGTCCGGCGAGCCAATCACCATATCCCCGGCAATGACCATCTGATCCACGCCCTGCTGCCGGGCATGCTCCAGCGCGGCTTCAAACGCCGGTAAATTCCCATGAATATCCGCCATGATCGCGAGACGCATCGATAAAACCCTTCGCTCAATATGGAATTCAATACGTTTTGATTTGTTGGGGGGATTATAGCAAAGAAAACCGGCCGTTTTGTTACTGGAATTCCTCGGAATTGTTTTGTCAGTAGTTTTGCACTTTTAGCAGTAAGTTCACCTCCAGATATAAATTGCTATGAAGCGGCCTTTTCCCACAAACGCAAATGAGAGCAATATTTATGGCCGCAGTTGGTATTTATAAAGTATTTGAGAATATGGTCGAACTGGCACCATCCATAAGTTGCCATCTTCATCTTCCGCAATAAAATTCGTATCCTGCGGTTCACTTAAACACCAGGTATTTTGATGCGGATCATACTTAACGATACCAGAGGCCCCCGAAAACCAGATACTTTCGATAGCGCAAGATTTTTTCTGTAAATTCTTTCAGGATATCCCGTTGGTTTCTTAAGGTTCAAGTTGCAAGAGGGCTGTGGATATGTGGACGGGACTTGCACCGCCCACATATCCACAGCCAAGAGC
>JAEYTI010000290.1 GCA_023434145.1 Chloroflexota bacterium
CCCCCCCCCCCCCCCCACCCCCCCCCGACCGCGGATAATTGAGTGTTACCGGTAGGAGAGCGCTCAGTTTGAAAGCAACTGCTCAACCATCAATGCTCTATCGGCTCCCGAAGGGAGCGAATCAAAGGTCTCCGCCCGGTAGGGACGAGTAGTACCGCTTGGAAGGTAAGGGAATTATTGTCGAATGCCATACCGCAGATAATATGTTGCAATCCCGAATGCGACCGCTACATTCAGCGAGCCTTTGATGCCCTGCATGGGCAGGCTAACGACGCGCTCGCACAACGCCAGGATGCCTGGGTCAACCCCTGCCAGCTCGTTGCCAACAACCAGCGCAACGGCGTCTGCGCCTGCTCCCTCGCACGGCGGGGAGACATCAAACAGCGATTCCGCGCGCGGGCCACCTTCTAGCGCCCACAAGCGCAGGCCCCGGTCGCGGAGCGCCCGCGCAGCCTCGACGCCATCGGGATAGAATTCCCAGGGCAGGCTGTTTTCCGCGCCGAGCGAGGTTTTCCACACTTTGGGGTTATCGGGCCGGCTGCTGACCCCACACAGGTGCACCTTGCGCAATCCGCAGCCATCGGCGGTGCGCAGCATCGAGCCAACGTTCCACGCCGAGCGGATGTTATCCAACAGGACTTCCATCTCAGGTCCGGTCGGAGTACCGGCTGCCTTTCCGACCTCTTGCTGTGGATATTTGGGTTCCACGATGATGGTTGCCGCGCGACAGAGCGGGCACGTATCGGCGCGAGCATCGCCAAGCTGGATGGTGAAACGGAGGCGGCAGCGCGGGCAGGCGCGGACTTCAAACAGCGGAGCGGGCGGGGTGTTGGTCTGTTTGGGCATGGGGCGAAGTATAGACCCACTGGAGAAGAAAATCAATTGCAAGGTTTTGGGCTCTTTGGGAACTTCCGTGGTTGTGTAGGGAGGGGTTGCACTGCAACCTCTCCCTACACAACCACGGCAAAACCTAGAGACCCAGATTTGTCAAATATATAAGGCACAATATTTGCAATAAAGTTGTAACACGGTAGGATTTGACGGATAAACAGTGATAAATTAGACTTAGGATGCATGCCGACCGGAAATGTGAAAATAAAAAACTTGTAGTCACCCCGGACCGCCTGCACAGGCACGTTTTTGAGCACAAGGTTATAAAGAAAGTTCGCTGTTTTAAAGCTGTGAGCAACATTAACAGCGCCGATGATGTTGGTTGTATAAAATCTTTTTTTCAGGATCAAATATGTCTACTCTTATATCGAATTTTAAAGTTGGTGTATATATTGATGTGGCAAACATCTACAACAACGGCGGGCAGCGAATGCAGTATGACGTGCTGCGTGAGTTTGCCTGCCGCGACGGTGCGGAACCCGTGCGACTCAACGCCTATGTGACGTACGACGCCCAGCGCGCCGAACGAGACGACGACTACCGCAAGGGCTCGGCGAACTTCCATTCGGCCCTGCGCGATATTGGTTACAAGGTGATTGTCAAAGAGATCCGCTGGTATGAGGATGAATCGGGGCGCATGATTGGCAAGGCCAACGCCGATCTGGACCTGGCGGTGGATGCGCTGCTGCAATCGGAAAACCTCGACCGCGTGCTGATCGCCAGCGGTGACGGCGACTTTGTGCAGGTAGTGCGCGCAATGCAGAATAAGGGCCTGCGGGTAGAGATTGTGGGCCTGGAGAACGTCTCCTCACGCCTGAAGCAGGAAGCGGATATGTTCATCTCCGGCTTCCTGATCCCCGACTTGATCCCGGTGAACGCGCGCGGCAAGTACGCGCCTGAATCGGACGTGTGGGGTGAGTTGGGCTCACGGGTGCGCGGTTGGTGCTACTGGCACTCTGAGCAGGGCTACGGCTTTATGCGCTTCCTCAAGGAAATTTCGCCCAATCTGTGGATCACCGACACGCGCAACCCTGATTCGCCGTATATGACCGCGTTCTTCCATGATTCGAACCTGCCTTCATCGGTTAACCCCGCTCACTTGCCCAGCCGCAACTACTTCTTTGAGTTCGAGCTGGCCAAGTCGGACCGCGGCGCGGGGGTGCAGGCGATTGAAATTGAATTAGCCAGCCGGTCCTAGTCCCCTGACCGGTTCTTTACGGGAAGAGGCCGTCCAAAGCTATTTTTTGGACGGCCTCTTTTTTCGTAACTGTTCAGCCGCAGTGGCTTGCTTTTGAATCGCGGGCTTTTCCCGCCTGAAAAAAGTTTTGCGAGTTTTGAAAACGCGAAGCGTTTTCAAAACTCGCAAAAAGTCTTCGTTGATTTCCCGCACTTGAGTGTTACAAAATCGCGTTGAGCGGTGTTTATAATGAGAACGTGAACAAAGCCAGATTCTTCCGCACTCCGCTCCGTTTAGATGAACGCGCCTTCGAGGCGATCTTCAACGAGCACTATACCCGGGTATATGGCATCCTCTTTCGGATGACGGGCGACCCTGACTCTGCTGATGACCTGACCGCTGAAACTTTCTGGCGGTTGTGGGAACGCCCGCCCGCCCAAGATGAGAACATCGCCGGGTGGCTGTACCGGGTGGCAACTCGCCTGGGCTACAACGATCTGCGCGGCGAGAAGCGCCGCAAGCAGTACGAGATGGACGCCCTGCAGGCTGATTTGGACGGGCAGGAGCGTGGAGGAATCAACCCGGCGCGCGCCGCTGAGCAGCACGAATCGCGCGAGCGGGTGCGGAGCATTCTGCGGCAAATGCCCCTGCGCGACGTGCAGGTGCTGCTGCTGCGGCACTCTGGGCTGCCGTACAAAGAGATCGCCGCCGCGCTAGAGGTTGGTACCGCCTCTGTGGGTACGCTGCTGGCCCGCGCGGAGGCTCGTTTTGAAGCGCTGTTTGGACGAGGAGAAGACCATGCACCCGAATGATGATCTGCTGCGCGCGCTGGTTGACCAGGAACTGCCGGAAGGACAAGCCCGGCTGGTGGACGAACACCTGGCGCGCTGCCCCAACTGCCGTATGCGGCTGGAGCAGGCGCGCGCTCGCGCCAACCGGGTGCACGCGGCGCTCCACAATCTGAGCCCCCTCGCGGGGGAACGCGCGCCCTCGCCGCGCAGCGCCTACGCCCGGCTGTTTCGCAAAGATAACACCATTGCCAGAAAAAAGGAGATTTTTCAACCTATGTTTACCAAACGTCCATTTTGGGTCGCTCTGACCATTATTGCCGTGCTCGCTGTTGCTCTCTCCATCACGCCTGTGCGTGCCTGGGCCAGCGATGTGCTCAGCATGTTCCGTGTGCAGCGCGTAACCGTGATCGAATTTGACCCCGAGGCCGCGCAGTTCAACCACCAGGTTCTGGAAGCCAAGCGCGAGCGCATGGAAGCGCTGATGCAAGAAGTAGAGATTACCGGCGGTGGAGATGTGGAGGAAGTGGCCTCCGCGGAGGAAGCTGCCGCACAGGCCGGTTATACCCCGCGCCTGCCCGCTCCCTGGGCTGATGCCCAACTGGCGGTGAAACCGGCTATGAATGGCTCGTTCACCATCGAGCGCGACGAGCTGCAGGCGCTGTTTGACGGATTGGGCACGGATGTGGATCTGCCCGCCGACGTGGATGGCAAAACCGTGCGGGTAGATGCCTCCGCGGCAGTATTTGCCATGCAAGGCTGCCCCACTGCCGAAGTAGAGGGCCAGTTGCCAGCGGATTGCGTAATGCTGGTGCAGATGCCCAGCCCAGTGGTAGACGTTCCCGCTGGGATTGATCCCCAGGAAATGGGCGCTGCCTTGCTCCAGTTCCTCGGTTACGGCGCGGAAGATGCCGCCCGCCTGAGCGAGCGCATTGACTGGGCTACGACGCTGGTGCTGCCGATCCCGCAGACCGGTGACCTGCAGTACCGCGACGTGAACGTGGACGGCGTGACCGGAACCCTGGTCGAGTCGGCGGATGAAGGCACGATGCTGCTGTGGGTGAAAGACGGCGTGATCTACGGCCTGCGCGGCGCGGATGCCGACGTGGTTCTGGCGACGGCCGGAGATATTCGGTAAGAAATCGCGTTTCCAAGAAACGCCTTAATCAAAAAGAACGCCTCACCCCTGCCCCTCTCCATTTTGCAAGAACGGCAAAATGGAGAGGGGTACCTTGTTCCGCAATTCGTGTTGATTTGCATGGCACCCCTCTCTATTTTTCAAAGAAAAATGGAGAGGGGGACGCAGCGAAGCTGCTAGGGGGTGAGGCGCGGGGGGTGAGGCGTTCCGCACCCAAGTGCGTGCCAACCCACCGTGCTTTCGGATAAAATGACATTTATGGATACATCACTGGCGATTGATATCAACGCGCTTCGCAAAGAGTTTAACGGCTTCGCGGCGGTGCGCGGGCTGACGCTGCAAGTGCAGCGGGGCGAGGTGTTTGGCTTTTTGGGGCCGAACGGCGCGGGCAAAACGACATCGATCAAGATGCTGTTGGGGCTGGTGAAGCCCACCGCGGGCAGCGCGACGCTGCTGGGCCGCCCGATTACGGACCGGGCGGCGCGGGCTACGGCGGGCTTCCTGCCGGAGCATTTCCGCTTTCACGATTGGCTGACGGCGGGTGAATTTCTCACCCTGCACGGGCAGCTTTACGGCATGGCTGCCGCTCGGATCCGCAAACGCTCGGAGGAGCTGCTGGAACTGGTGGCCCTGACCCCCTTCCGCGAGAAGCAGCTTCGCACCTTCTCGAAAGGCATGCTCCAGCGCATTGGGCTGGCCCAGGCGCTGCTGCACGAGCCGGAAGTGGTATTCCTCGACGAGCCGACCTCGGGGCTTGACCCGGTGGGCCGGCGGCTGGTGCGCGACATCATCCGCGGCTTGCGCGCCGGGGGCACGACGGTTTTCCTCAACTCGCACCTGCTGAGCGAAGTAGAGATCACCTGCGACCGGGTGGCGTTTATCAAGCACGGCGAGGTGGTGCAGGTGAGCGAAGTGAGCACGCTGATGGAGGGCTCTACCACGGTGACCATCCGCGCCCGCGGCGTGACGGATGCCGCCCTTTCCGCGCTGGGGCAGTGGGGCCGCGACGTGCGGCTGGATGGCGCAAACATTGTGCTCTCGGTGACAGAAGAAGCCGCCCTGCCGGAGATCACCCGCTGCCTGGTGGCGAACGGCGTGGATGTGTATGCCGTGGTGCCGCAGCGCTTATCGCTCGAGGACCTGTTTATTCAGGTGGTCGGAACGGAAAACGTATTATGAACCGCTTCTTCAACGCTACGATCTTCATTATTGCCCGGCTGACCTTGCGCGAAGCCATCCGGCGGCGCATTGTGCTGGCAGCGCTGCTGTTGGGCATCGCCTTCCTGGCGATTTACTCGCTGGGGTTCCATTTTATTCAGGCAGAATTTCAACGCGAGTTTGCGGATGGCAGAGCGTTTGGGCGGGCCGAGCAGGTACAGCAGCAGGCGTTTAACTTTTTGCTGCTGGCGGGCATGTATGTGGTGAACTTTTTGAGCATTGCCACCGCCGCGCTGCTCACCGCCGATACACTGGCCGGCGAGATCCAGTCTGGCACGATTCAGGCGGTGGTAACCAAGCCGGTGCGGCGCATGGAAGTGGTGCTGGGCAAGTGGCTGGGCCACGCTTTGCTACTGCTGCTGTACCTGCTGCTGATGGGCGGCGGGGTGATGCTCTCCATCAAGGCGCAGTCGGGCTACAGCACCACGAGCTGGGCGCAGGGGCTGGCGATTATGTATTTCAATGCGCTGATCATCATGTCGCTGACCCTGGCGTTTAGCAGTACGCTCTCGACCCTGGCGACAGGCGGGGCAGTGTTTGGCGCGTTCGGGCTGGCGTTTATCGGCGGCTGGATCGAACGCATCGGCTCGCTGTTTGAGAATGAAACCGCCATCAACCTGGGCATCGTCTCCAGCCTGATCTTGCCGAGCGAGGCGCTGTGGAACAAAGCCGCTTCTGTGCTGACCTCGCCGCTGATGAACATGGTGGGCATATCGCCCTTTGTATCGGCCTCTGAACCCAGCACGGTGATGCTGGCTTACGCTGGCCTGTATCTGCTGGTGCTGATCGCGCTGGCGGTGTGGCGATTTGGGACGAGAGATCTATAATCGTTGAAAGCGTGCTTTGCGCGCTTTCAACGATTAGAAAAATGCGTACAATTAACCTGGCGGGCATTGGCTCTTTGGGAACTGCCGTGGTTGTAGGGAGTAGTTGCACCGCAACCGCTCCCTACAACCACGGCAAAGCCCAGAGACCCCGGGTATTTCTTGTCCGGTTTCCGCCGGGAGCGTGGTATGCAGAGGAAATGGTGGAGCGTAACGGCCCTTTTGCTGGCAGGCATCTTGTTTGCTGCCTGTTCCGAGCCGACCCGCCCGGCGATCGATAACGAGTCTGTGGCGCAAACGCAGCAGGCGCTGGTGGAACAAGCCCTACAGGCAACGCAAACCATCGCTGCCATGCAGGGCCAGCTTGCCCAGATGCAGACCGTTATTGCCCGCGCGACCGGGGCGGCGATGCTGACGCGGGCAGTGCCCCCCACGCGCGTTCCGCCCTCAGAAACGCCACAGGTGCCCGATACAGGCGCGCCGACCGGCACCCCAACGCCCGCTCCCACCGCAGACATTGCGCCTACGCCGACCATCACCGTGCTGCCGTGCAACGCCGCCGTGGTGGTGGAGGACGTAACCATCCCGCCCGGCACCGTTCTCCCGCCGGGCGTGTTCTTTACCAAGATTTGGCGGGTGCGCAACGTGGGCGCGTGCTCGTGGACGGGCAGCTACAGCCTGGTGTTCGCGGGCGGCGAGCGCCTGAGCGGGCCAGAGGCGGTGGGGCTGCCGGGCACTGTTGGCCCAGGGCAGGTGATCGATCTGGCCGTGGACCTGGTGGCCCCGGCGGCGGAGGGCACCTACCGCGGGTTCTGGCGGCTGCGCGACCCGGCGGGCATCCCCTTTGGCGATCCGCAATCCAGCGACGCGCTGCTCAACGAGGTGCGCGTGCAGGCATCGATCGCCAATTACCCCTTAGACTTTGTCGCGTATTCTTGCCTGGCGCAGTGGAGCAGCGGCGCCGACCGCCTGCCCTGCCAGGGCGACCCCGCCGAAAGCCGCGGATCGGTGCGCCGGCTGGAGATGCCGATCCTCGAAAATGGCTACCAGGACGATGAACCCGCCCTGCTGCTGCAGCCGCAGATGATCACCGATGGCATCGTCCGCGGGCGCTACCCGCCGGTGCGCGTGGAGCAGGGCTACGTCTTTTCGTCGGTCATTGGCTGCGCGCGCGGCGCGGAAGCCTGCAACGTGAACTTTGTGCTGTCGTACCAGATCGGCAGCGGACCGATTGTGGCCCTGGCAACGTGGAACGAGGTGTATGACGAGCAGTACCAGCTCGCCGAGGTGGACCTGAGCAGCCTGGCGGGCAACGACGTGCGCTTCATCCTCACCGTGCAGTCCAACGGCTCGGCCCACCAGGATCGGGGGCTGTGGCTGGCCCCCAGGATCATCCGCCGCTAAATTCCCATTCCTCTCCCCTCCGGGGAGAGGCTGGGTGAGGGGCGCTCTGGTCTATAAAGTGTCCTTGCGGATATCGCGCTCATTCTTGACGTTTCGGCTTGTTGGGGTAAAATAAACACACCGGGGTGATGGCGGAATCGGCATACGCAGCAGACTTAAAATCTGCCGTCCGAGAGGACATGAGGGTTCGACCCCCTCTCGCCCCATATACACAATATGTGCTGTACAGCGTACTAGTTGCATCCCATATCTGGTGTTTACGCTGCCAGGGGGTATCGTCGGAATTTCGATAATCCCCTGCGTCACTTGTCACGTGACATTTATTAAGGTTCTGCGGGCAAACGAAAACCCGCGCCGGTGTTTACCTTTGCGCGGGGAAGTTTTGGTATAATGGGCTTGCCTGAATTCACCGCGCGAGGTGACTTTGGGAAGGGCTTAGAGGGTGTTCTCGCACTTTCTAAGCCCGATTCTATTGTACCACACGCCACAAGCCCCGTAGAACGGCTTGTAGGGCATTTACAGCCGCTTTTACTCGCTGCGCGGCCCTGCGTCGCTTACAGCCGCTTCTGGTGGCATCTGGGGGGCTTCCAGGTGGCAAACCTGAACCACAAGCCGCCAGAAGTCCTCACCGCTTGCCCCTATGCGCTCCCAGGCGAATAGGGCATAGCAAGCGCACATCATACAGGCATCCTCGTCTGTAAACTCGGTGACGTTGTAGCGCGCGCGGAATTCGCGGGTGCCAAAGTAGGCCAGCGCCCCATGCGCCAGGAGCCAAAGTTTAAGATCAGCAGGGCCAGCCGTTTTCATCCCGCCAAACAGCGAGCCAGGCCAGGCGTCAGCGGAGTACTTGATACCATGCACGTCAATTACCCGCCCTTCCAGCGCTGCGCCGATTGTCTCTCTCAACTGTTCCGGGTTCCGGTAAAGCTCCCATATCCGGTCAACATGGTAGCTTCCAGCCGCGCCAGGGTGTTTGTCAATCTGTTCCTCAAGCCATTTTCCAGCCTTGTAGACGGAAGGAAACTGTACGGGATTGCCGCGCTTGCCGTTGATGTCCAGGCGAATAATGTTATCGTGGCCGTCGATCCAAAGAGGGGATTCGGCCGCGGATTTGATTGCCGCTTCCAGGGCTTCCAGGCGTTTGTTAAGGTTGTTCATTGGTTTTCGCCTCCAACGCTGCGATTCGCGCTTCCAGAGTATTGAGTTCTCTTAGCTTCAGCAGGAATTCCAGCACAGATTGTGCCGCGCGGATTCTGTCCGAGTCCCTTGCCGACGGATCAGAGAGAACCACGTCGAAAACTTCCAGCGCCTTACCCTGCATGGCCAGCAGCGAGCGAGTCGCCTGGTCCAAAACCGCGCCTTCTTGCCGGGTCAATTCGGCCTTAAAATCGGGGTCAGCGAGCCAGCGCCAGAGCGTGCGCTCTTTTACACGTGCTGCCTGCGCTGCGCTTCTTACGTCACGCTCGGAGAGCAGCGCCGCAATAGCGCGGGTTTGTGTCGTTGTAAGTACGTCATTTTCAGCCATTCTAAGCCATCCTTTGTGGCGCTCGCTCCCTGCCCTGGTGATTACTCGACTTCGACGCCTTCGGCGCGTAGGGCTTCGACGTTGGCATAAAACACGGCGTAGTAAGCGGCCTCAACCATCTGCGCCGCGCCTTGAGGGATGAAAACGCCTGCGACGGGGCGAATGGTAATAGGCGCAAGCCGCCCGGCTGTTTGTTCGGCCTCTCGCATTTCATCCTGTAGCGCCTGCATCTTTTGCAGGTCGGCAAACGCCGCGTGCAGGTTGTCGTAGATTTTCCGCGGATAGGTGACTACATCAGCAGCCAGGGCCGCGTATTTTTCGCGTGCTTCTTCAGCCAGCGCCAGGGCCAGCGCCTTTTCAGCGCGGGCATAATGCGGCGCCAGGGCCAGGGCTTCGGCGTCAAGCTCGCGGCGCTCCCGTTCCAGCCGGTCAATTTCTTTGTGTATCGCGCCGGCTGCCAGCTTGCCGACGATAGCGATTCCCAGTTTTGCCTGTTGTTCTTCGAGCAGGCCAGGGATTGCCGCCTGCCGT
The DNA here is from genome assembly GCA_023434145.1 of Chloroflexota bacterium. Lineage (GTDB taxonomy): Bacteria > Chloroflexota > Anaerolineae > Anaerolineales > Anaerolineaceae > DSYU01. The sequence continues at coordinate 9,497 of JAEYTI010000290.1, forward strand.
TCTTCGATGGCTTTCGCCCGGTTCGTGAGTTCGTCCATGGCCATCTGCGCGCTTTCTACGGGGGTAAATTCAACGGTTGTCATCTGTGATCCTTTCAGGGTGTAGGTTTTGACTTTTGTGTGTTTTGGGGATTTATTCCATTTTCCCCTATATATATACTTATTAGGGGATTGTGGAATAAATCCCGTTTTGGCTACTTTTGTGTGATTTTTCTGATTTTCTCCGTTGGCCTGCCGCGTCCTTTCGACTCGCGTACTCGCTCGACGCCTGAACCGTAGTATTGTTCAATCGCTTCCAGCGCCTTGATATTTTGCAGGTATTTCAAGTCGGCCCCGGTTGCCTCTGCTAGTTCGGTATAGCCGTATACCGTTCCCTCTGGCAATGAGTTGTGCCAGGTGCGAACCTTTGACCATGCCACCCAAGAAAAGCGGCCCGGCGCAATCGGGGGATCATCAAACAGGCCGTCAAGCTCGATTTCGGGAACCGGAACAGGGGAGAAGATCCAAATTTCGGCGGGGTTCGTGATCGGGCGCGCGCGGTAGATTGCCTGCATCAGTTCGGCCTCGCGGCCCTGCTGCAAGATCGCCTGTAAAATCGGGTCCACATATCTGCCAACCATGCGCGCCGCGCCGTTGTATTGCTCGCCGCGCGCCGCCTTCCACATGGCCAGCCCTTCGGCGGATAGTCTGTATTCGACCATGTGCGCTTGGTATTCCGGCGTGACAACCTTGCCGCCCTCGCCCAGGCTGAAGGGTTCGACACGACTTGGGAACATGGCGGCGGCGGTTCGGTGAACAGCGTCGCCGCCCCATGATGGCGTACCGAGGATGAAAAGCGCCTGTTTGTGCTGGAAGTCGTTCCGCCCGCGTAGCGCGCCAAAATGCAAGGTATCTGCTTCTGTAAGCCCAAAGTACTCGCGCGCGAAAGCCTCAACGGGCATATGGGTAATAATCGCAAAATCCGTTATCTTTCGCAACTCAATCACTGCCTTGACCGCCTCCAGCAATTCGAGAAAATGCGCCGTCGGCTTGATTTCGACTCGGACTTCATATTGACGCCCGTTGTGCATCACCTTCTTTTTCACCGGCACGCGCTCATAGCATTCCATACAGCCGTACAGCCGCCCGGTGATCTGGTAGAACTTAGCCCGTTGTCGTTGAATGAGTGATGTACTCTGGCGAAACTGCTCCAGCAGGTCGCGCACACGTGGAGCCGGGGGTAACGCTTTGCGCCCGCCCAGTTCGGTATACCAGTTGTTCGCGGCAAGATCGCGATTCAAGGCAATATGCGGTTTTGTGCAAACAAGGGTTTGTGGTACAATAGAGTTAGACATTTGGATACTTCTCCTATCCGAAGTCCGCCATTATCAAGCCGTAAACGCCCTCGCCCAGGGCGTTTCGTGCTTAAGTGGCTGTTGGTTGGAAACGATCAAACAAAAAAGGAGCGGGGAGGGACAACGCGGCCTAAGCCGAGCAGTCCCCCGACGCTCCTTTTTTTTACTGTGATTCAAGTATAGCATATGTGCGCATAGTTACCCCTGACGCAAACGTTCCCGGTATCGTTTCCGACCTTACAACTTCCTGAACACGTGTTCATTTCTTTTTTCCGTCTGGCAACGCCGCCCGTAAAAAGATCAGCCAGCCGTCGCCAGCTTCCGGTTCCACTTGCTGCTGCTGTTGCTGGATAGCTTGGAGCAGGGCGATTACAAGTTTTGCGGTTTCAATCATGGGCGAGCCGTCATCACCGGCACGCGCTCGGGCTGTATCGATCATAGATTTTGCCAACTGTTCAATGGTCATAAAATCCTCTCTACTGGTAGTAATACTGGTTGCCCCTCGCACGCACGCGCGCGCGAGCTAGGACGTATCACGCATCTAGCGCACTAATACCTATCGAGTGGGGGAGGGGTAGCCTTCTCCACGATCCCACGACATACCGCCTTACCGCGTGCTGTTAGCTCCGCCCCTTGCGCCGGTGCGTTTGGATTGCGCCAGCGAGCAAGGCCACGCTTTATCATCTCGCTTCTAATCTCGTCGAACTGCGGCCTGGTCAACCCGTGACCAACCCATACGGTCTGGGCGAACTGCTTGCCTTGCAATAACCCTGCGGCCAGCTCGGGGATTTTTTCAGGGTGTGGGAGGTCGATATATTCCACGTGCTGCCCCTGGTTTTCCTCCACGATCACCCGTACAGGCGGTAAAGCGGGTAGCGGCTCCTGCTGTGGTAGCGGCTCGCCTATGTAACCATCCTGGTTCAAATCCGCGCCGGTGATCTTCTCTAGCACGAACTGCCAGCGCGAGCGATAGGCCAGCCAGGACACGGCCATAATAACAGCCGTGACGGTTCCCCCAATTGCCAGGAAGGGAAGCGCGAGCCACGCGGTAACAGCCAGGGCCGCCACGCCAAACAGCACGCCAGTAATGACGGCTTGCAGCCCAGGAACGATAACCCCATCCCGCAAGCCGTCAGCAGAGTAAAGCCCGCCACGCGTCACGGTCGGAGGCGTGTATTGTGGTTGATTGTCGTAGGGCATTTCTTGTAAACGATCCCAGTTGTGCATATCTACCGCCTTATAAGTTACTATGGTCAACCGGCCCTGATTTTGCATGACCAGCTTGCAAATCTGCGTCTGTCTGTGCCAGGTATCTTCTCAAAACCTGTAGATCGGCATGACCCATCAGTTTTTGAAGGGTGTAAATATCCCCTCCATTACGGAGGAACGCCAGGGCGAACGCGCGCCGGAATGAGTGCAGAGAAGGCGCCTTGACTTTTGCCAGCGCCGCGCGCCTGGTGATAATCCCTCGCAAGCCGTCGTACCCTGGTCGCTTGCCCTCGTCGGTGACAAATAGAGCAGGGTGATTGTCGCGGCGCTGCTTCAGGTATGCGCGGATCGCCTTTCTCGCTTTTGCGCCCAGGTACACGCTCCGCGGCTTGCGGCTTTTGCTTTTGCGGATCATCACCGCGCCGGTGATCGGGTTCACATCTTCCAGGTTCACGCCCAGGCATTCACCCGCGCGGGTTCCGGTGTCGAGCAGGAACAGCATTAGCGCCCGGTCGCGCTCGCCTGCGAACGTGCCTTTCTCGCACGTGTCAACCATCTTTGAGATTGCATCCAGGTCAGCCGGTTCCAGGGGTTCAATGTCAACCTTTGGCCCCTTGACCTTACGAATAGGATTCTTCCAATTCTCGGGTTCGGCTTCGCTCTCATACCAGAGCAGGAACGCGCGCAAGGTTCGATACACGGCATGGATACCGCCTGAATTGTTACCGCGCTCGCCCAGGTAGAGCAGGTATTGCCGTAGAAAGTTTGGCGTGATCTCGTCAACCTGCGTAAGCGCCTGCGCTTCACAGTATTTGGCGAACGCTTCAAGCTTCTGGCGATAGAAGCGAATCGAGCCGGGTGTCAGGTTTTGCGCCTGCCGGTCGATCAAAAACGCTTCAACCCAGGACAATAAATAGGTTTCCTGCGCGAAAGTTTTGATGATCTGCTGTGTTTGGGCTAATTTTGCCATAATTGCACGCTCCCATATCTGGAGAATTGCGCCAGAAATGGGGGTGCAACTAGTACAGGTACTACACTATGCGCGGGGTGATGGCGGAATCGGCATACGCAGCAGACTTAAAATCTGCCGTCCGAGAGGACATGAGGGTTCGACCCCCTCTCGCCCCATACGAGAAGGGGCTGTCTGAAAAGTAAATTCAGACAGCCCCCTTGATTCAAAAAAGTTGGTTTTGAAAAAGGAAAAAAAATGGCGATCAGGCGCTCGCCATTTTTGCGAAATTATGGGCGATGCAGAGCAGAC
>JAEYTI010000291.1 GCA_023434145.1 Chloroflexota bacterium
GTTTTGGTGTCACCGGGGGTGACACCAAAACTCCTTGCAACCCATAAAGAGGGTTTCTTTTTTTAGCCGAGCGGCTGGCAGGATGGGCAGATAAATCCAGAAGTGCTGCCCGTCTTGAGTTTTTGAATCGGTGTGCCGCAGTTGGGGCAGGGCTGGTTTTCTCGATAACCGATGAGAATATCTTCAAATGCAAAGCCGCCCTTCTGCCCAAATAGATCTTGCTCGTAGGCTGCCCCACCCTTCTCCATGCTGCGGTTGAGCACAGAAAAAATGCTCTGGTGCAGCGCTTCTATTTCCGCCTCGTTGAGCGAGTCGATCTTACGCAGCGGGTGCAGGCGTGCAAGAAACAGCATATCGTGCACATACGAGTTTCCGATACCCGCGATGCTCGACTGATCCAGCAGGAATGACTTTATGTTTCCGCGCTTGCCCGCCAGCATCTGTTTTAGCGCTTCCGCGGTCACATCCAGCGCATTGGGACCCAGCTTGCTCACCATGCTGTGCTGTTCGGGCACAGGCGCGTAGTGAGCGTAGCCGAACCACCAGAAATTTACCGCCAGGCAGGTGCCATCGGTAAAGTCGAAGATCACGCGGCGCTTTTCGGGCAGGTTCTCGCGCGTTACCAGCAAAGTTTCGCCGCCCATGCCCAGGCTGATCAGCAGCCAGCCGCGGGTGGTTTCGAGCAGAAGCCACTTGCCCTTGCTGCAGGCGTCCAAAATCTGCGCGCCGGAGAGGGCCGCGGTAAAGGCTTCCACCGGCATATTGAGGGATTTGGGCTGGATCACTTCGATGCCGGCGATGGTCTTCCCGGTGAGATGTTGTTTCATCTGCTGCGCAATCTTAGCGATTTCGGGCAGTTCTGGCATGAATGGCTCCTTTGGAAAACAATGGTGCTGTCCAAGCGATCGCCGGACAGCACCATTATAGCGCCAGTTTTGTTACGCGCTCCACTCCGGCGGAATGTGATAATCGGGGTTCGCCTCGTACAGCGCCCGCACTTCCTCAAACGCGGAGTCGCCAGCCACCGTTAGCGCAGCGAGACGGTCGAACGCTAACTGCTCTTCGAGTGTGAACTCGGCCCAGGGCTTTGCGACGATGCTCCAATCATCCCACGGCAGCACTTCGACATTGTTCAACGCCAGCAAGTCACGCATCACGTTGCCTTTGATGAAGTCCCAACCGTGCCACTCGAAGATGCCGAAGTCATCCGGGTTGGCCTGGCCCGCGCGGCACATCGCCCAGGCATCCCCGGCGATGGCAAACTGACCGCGTGGCATATCCAGCGGATCAAACTGGAGCTTTAACGTCTCTTGCTGGAGGGAATCAAGCTGGGCATCCACCTGCACCCAGCGCTCCTCGCCCGCATGCCAGTATTCGGTCATCCAGTGGTCTTCGTAGTGCCCGGGCATAAAGTAGGTGCCGAACCCGCAGCGCGCCCGGGCGGGGATGCCGTGCACCTTTAGCATGGACGCCAGCGTGGTGGAGAAGTCGCGGCAGTTGCCCACCAGGCGCAGTTCGGCCGGGCGTGCCTGATCCAGCGGGCGCGGGTCGATCTCGAGCAATCGTGGGACCTTATTCTTCACCGGGCGGATCTGCACCTCTGCCTGGCGTTCTTCGGACAGCTTCACGCCATAGCGCTCAGCCCAAAAGATGTGCAGCATCAGCCCTTGCAGCACCTTCACCAGCGCGGGAACATCGCGCGGCAGGGCTTCGAACATCTCCCGGTGCGATCCGGGGTCGGTCATCACGCCGGGTTGCTGGTAGAACGAAAGCAGCGTATCGCGTTTGTCGGTAATCATTCCATCCTCCATATAAAAATGCTTCTCAGCAGCGGTTCATGACATTGTACAACCAGTTTACGCTCTACCCTTACAGGAGAGTCAATAGCCCATGAATGATTGCTTCGATTGGGCAGATTTGTATCTTTTGTGAAGAGGCTGCGAAGCAACTTTCTCACAAAACATACAAATCCATACCCGCCGCGTTGTTCCTTTGAATATACATCGCTTTCAACGATGAAAACAACGTAAAAACAAGCGAACTGCAATGTTTCCCTATTGAAATAAAACATTCGTTCTATTATAATAAATTTGTTCTATCAATCAATGTGGCCTCTCTACCTGCTGGAGGTGGGGAGGAATGGAAGGCATACAACGATGGGCAATCCAATCTTTGGGCAAGCAACAGAACCATCGCAGTTGATTAACACAGCCGCCGTGTGCACGTCAACGCGGGCTTTAGGGCCGGGTCTGCGGGCGGTGGTGTGGGTGCAGGGATGCGCCTTCCACTGCCCGGGCTGTATCGCCCCCGATTGGATCCCCATCCACCCGGCGCGGCTGGTTTCGCCAGACGAACTGGTCGATGAGCTGCTGGCAAATCCGCAAGTCACCGGGCTCACCTTCTCGGGCGGCGAGCCAATGCTGCAAGCCGCCGCTTTAGCACGCCTGGCACGCCTGGCCAGGGCCAGGCGCAGTATCGACATCATCTGCTTCACCGGGTTCGTGCGCGAGCCGCTAGAAGCGCAACCGCCCTTTCCCGGTGTGTATGATCTGTTAGAACAGGTGGACGTGCTGATCGATGGGCCGTATATCAGCCGCATGAATGACAACACCGGGCTGCGGGGCAGCCATAACCAGCGAGTCCATTATCTGACCAGCCGCCTGGCGCATTATGATCTCGCCCATGCCCCCCGGCAGGCCGAAATTCAGGTGAGCGACGGACACGCCTTGCTGGTCGGCGTACCGCCGCATCGTGTTGGTGAAGCATACACCCGTGCCGTGGAACGGGCCGGGATCCTGCGATTAGGGCTGCAAGGATGAGCGGGTATAAACGCGCGACGGTAAACATTGGCCAGGATGAATACGACCGGCTGCGCCAGGCCGAGAGCCGCCTGCGCGAACTGCCACAGACTCCGCCGCCCGCAGTTCAGCAAATCTCGCAGCAGAGCATCGACGCGCTCAATGCAGGCGTGGAAGAACTACGCCAGCGTCAGGCAGTTTTCTCGCGGGTGATGCATGGTTTTGAGCCTGCTATCCGCGACCTGGAGGCAAACACCAACCGCGCTCTGGTGGCTTACGAAGCCAGCGCGATGAAGACGATCGAAGGGTACGCCGGATGCCTTTGGAACCACATTGACCAGGTGTTGGACGACTACTCAAGCCGGTTCGATGCCAGCATCAAGGCCCTGCACCGCGAGCAGCAGGACGCGCTGGCGGAGGTCTCACGACAGGTGCGCCGCCTGGCGGGCGACGCCGAGCGAAAATATTCGATTGCGGAGGAATGGCTGGCGGCTGCCACCCACATCTCCGACTTTATCCAGCAGCAGTATGCTCACGAACAGTTTTTGCCGGGTCGCATGGATCAACTAGAGCGACAGTTGGAGCAGGTGCGCCAGAACCTGGAGATGGGCCTCACCGAAGCGGTAATCGTCGCCTCGCAGCAGCTTTATCTGGCATTCTCTGATATGCGGGTGGAACTAGAACGGCTGCAAAACGAGTGGCGGCTGCTCTATCAGACGGCCTGGGAAGCCGCATGCCACTTTGTTGCCACTGCGGAGGCCTGTCAGGATGTGATGGCAGTGGATCTGGAAGGCAGCGACCTGCCGTACAAGATCGACGTGAATTACTGGTCTGGCGGGCGACTGGGCGGCCTGCTCGATTCGGGGCTGCGCATTCGCGAGCGGATGGAAGATCCCGCTGCCCTGCCCGGCACAGAGACCTTCCTCCAGATGCTTCAAACAGATATTCCGTCGCTGTACAATGCATTGGAAGAGACCGTGCTCGACGCGCGGATCACCGCGCTCAATTCACAGCTTCGCATCAACATCGCCGATCTTGTGGTACAGGCGCTGCAAGAGCAGGGATTCTCGTTGGAAACGTCCGATTATCAGGCATCTGATATGCGCCTGGGATTCGGCGCGCGCCTGAGCAACATGGAAGGCAACGAGGTCGTCGTGCAGGTGGACCCGGCAGGTGAAGCACTGGGCGAGAATGAGCTGCACATTGAATCGCTGGACAGCCAGGCGCGCACTGAACACGAGTTACAGCAGCGCTGGTATGAGATCAACCGTTCGCTGGAAGCGCATGGCGTTCAGGTCGGGCCCTTTACGCAAGCGGCAAACACGCCGCACAGCCCAGCCCGCGCACCAAACCGACCGGGTACGCAGCCAGGCAGGCAAGCGGGCGTCCAAAACCCATCCACACAGCAGCAAGCATCACGCACAGGATAGCGATTATGGGTATCGAGCGAATCCAGGAGGCCTTTCGCAAAGAGAGTGAAGGGCGTTTTTACCTGCTTTACGGTAAAGGTATCGACGATGCCTTTATCTCGTTCCACCATCGCGAGCAGAGCATCGAAACGGCGCTGCTTACCGTGCTCAAGCAGCAGGGATTTCAACGGGTAGCCTACATTGCCCCACATAGGCCGGTGTACTTCCTCGATCAGAATGGCTCTACCGGCCTGGAACCAGCCGCTGTACAGCAGCCGGATGGCGCTTTAGACGAGGACTCCGAAATGCTGGTGCTGGAAGATGGGCCGTTTGGTCGGCGGATGTTCTTCCGCTCGCGGGTTACCGGTAACCCAGTGGGCTTTGGCGAAGGCATGGGCGACGTGCACGCGCTGCGGCTGCTCGATGCCATGCTGAAAGAGGCCAGCGGTCCGCGCACGGCAGTGGTGATCGTGCAAGCCGAATCGTGGCTGACCTATTTCGACGATCCGCGCACGCTGGCCGGCGTAATCGGCGAATGGACCCGGCTGCCCACCGCCAACGATAACATTGTCATTTTTCTCTTCCCATCAGACCGCTACGAGACGTTGCGCGAGGTTGCCGAACGCCTTCCAGTGCCCGAGCTGCGCGGGATGATCCGGCGCGAGGAATCGGCAGCCAAAAACGGCAGCCTGATCGAGATCGGCACGCCCGAGAAGGCCGAGCTAACGCGCCTGATCCGTTACGGGCAGCAGCTCTACCAGGTGCCGGCGGTGGATGCGGACGTGGAGCCGCTGGCAGAGTGGATGGCAGCCGAAGGGCAGCGAGCGCGGCACTGGCTGGCGCGCTTCTCTGAGGTGGAGCAGATCGACCTGGAGACCACGCGCCGCAAGGGGTGGTTCTCGGCAGCGCGCGGCGACCGCCGCACAATTGAGGAGAAACTGGGGGAGCTGGTTGGACTGGGGACGATCAAAGACCGGGTGTATGAGCTGGCGGCATGGCTCTCGATGAACCGGCAAAAGCGGACTCGTGAAGGAACGCGCTTACCGCGTGAAAAGCCTATCGAGCCGCCTATGCTGCACATGATCTTTGCCGGTAATCCAGGCACCGGAAAGACTACCGTCGCCCGACTAATGGGCGAGATCTACCATGAGCTGGGCTACCTGGCAAAGGGTCACTTAGTTGAAGTAAAGGCATCCGACCTGGTGGCGGAATATGTGGGCGGGACGGCTGTAAAGACCAATGCCGTGATCGACCGAGCGATGGACGGTGTGCTGTTTGTGGACGAAGCTTACAGCCTCACCGAACCCGAGCGGGGCGGTTTCGGACAGGAGGCCGTGGACCTGCTGCTCAAGCGGATGGAGGACGACCGCGACCGGCTGGTGGTGATCGCGGCGGGCTACCCGGAGAAGATGGACCGCTTCTTACGTTCGAACCCTGGCCTTCCGCGCCGCTTCCCCGAAGAAAACCGCTTTAATTTTCCCGACTACAACCCAGATGAGCTGTGGCAGATCCTCTCGCAGCTGCTGGCTAACCGCGATATCCCCTACTCTACCGCGGTGGGTGAAAACTTGCGCGAGATGGTGTCGGCGCTCTACGAGAGCCGCGACGAGACCTTTGGTAACGCCGGTGAGATGCGCAACGTAGCAGAAGCGCTCGACCGGCGGCGCGCCTACCGGGTGGTGCGCGGCAGCCTGCCATTCGACGAACCGCTGTGTTTCGAAGATATCCCCGAAAAATACCGCCGCTATCTGCGCGTTGAGGTGGTCGATGCCGAAACGCTGCTGGCAGAGATGGATGGGCTTGTTGGACTAACGCCGGTGAAGGAATTCCTGCGCTCGCTCGCCCAGCGGCTGCGGCTGGATGAAGCGCGGCGCAAGCACGAGCCTAACCTGGTGACGGGCAGCACCGTTCAGCACCTGATCTTTTTGGGCAGCCCAGGCACCGGTAAGACCACCGTCGCCCGGTTGATTGGCAAGATTTACCACTCGCTGGGCCTGCTGCGCCGCGGGCACTGCGTCGAGGTCAGCCGGGCAGATCTGGTAGCCGGGTACGTGGGACAGACCGCACTCAAAACGCGCGAGAAGATTCGCGAAGCGCTGGATGGCGTGCTGTTCATCGATGAAGCCTACAGCTTGGAGCGCGGCGGCCCGGCGGATTATGGTCGCGAGGCAGTCGATACGCTGGTGAAGGCGATGGAAGATTTCCGCGGGCGCGTGCTGGTGATTGCCGCCGGTTACCCGATGGAAATGCAGCGCTTCATCGCCGCCAATCCGGGGCTTCAGTCGCGCTTTGGCGCAACAGTCACATTCCCCAACTTCGAGCCGCCCGAACTGGCGCAAATTCTGCACAACCGGGCCAGCAAGGAAAACTTCATCCTGCCAGAACCGGTGGTGGCGCGGGCGGTGGATTATCTTTATGCGCAGTCCCAACGCGAAGGGCCAAACTTTGGCAACGCCCGCTCGGTGAACCTGCTGTTCGAGCAGATGAAGAGCCGGTTGGCAGAGCGTAAGCTGAAAGGCGCTTCACAGGGGCAGCCCGCGGACCTCTCCAATATTCAGGATCTCTCCACTTTTGCCATTAGCGACGTACCAGAGCCGCTGCGCGTGCGAGCAGCTACATACCTGCCCAAGAAACCTGCCGCCGAGAAACCGGCGGTGAAACAACCGATCGTGAAACCGGCGGTGAAACAACCGATCGTGAAACCGGCGGGAAAGCCCGCCAACCCACCCGCCGCTCCACCGGAGCAAAAGGCTGCACCCGCTGCCATTCCGCCCTCGACGAATCCCAATTTGCAGCCGGCGAGGGCATGGATGAATGGTGGTTTTCAACTGCCCCGCAAGCGGCCCAAGCGCCCGCGCAGTACATAAGGATACCTAAGAACCGATCCCAGCGTCTGAATCGCTCCCTTCGGGAGCACATAAAAAGCTATGATGTAGTATTTGAAAACACGAAGCGTTTTCAAATACTACATCATAGCTTTTCGAAGGCGGACGAAGCCCGCAATTCAGAGAAAAAGCCTCTGCGGTTGAGCAGTTGCGAAAGTAGTTTTCGGAACGGCACGAATGCTAAACGTATTCCGCGCGCATCTGCTCCATTGCTTCCGCGTGCCAGGCATACCACTGCCGCAGCGCGGCGTTATTCTCGCGGTCGGCTGCCACCTCCATCCGGCGCGCGCAGGTGATGCTGGCGTCCATAGCCAGTATTGCCTCGGCACGCCTGCCAGGTTCGTTGATCAACAGCAAGCCCAGCATCCACGTAACAATCATACGCGAGCGACTTTGCAATGGGCTTGTACAGCGAGCGGTGATGAGATGTTGAATTGCTTCCCGTTTCAACGCGGGCAGAAAACCTGCTACCGAAGCAGAAAATGCGTGAATCTCATAGAACTCCCGTCCAGGGGGGCCCTGATTTAATGCTTCTAAATCGTGCAGCAGATCCATCACGCGATCATGAGCTTGCGAGTCCAGAAGTGCTTCGATCTTCTGGCGGATCTGCGCGGCAGAAGGGCGCAGATTTGAGCCCGAGCTATCGTACGTGCGTTTGAACTGGTAGACAGAGGGTTTGGGCGGAACATAACTGCCCGGCTCATTTTTCGGCATCGGAAACAGCGCGTTTCTCTGCGCATCCGGTCCCGTATAGGTCCATTCGAACATGTCGTGTGGCGAACGCAGCATATCGACGGTCATGTTTTTGATCTGCTCGCCGTACCACTTTTGTCCCGGGTAATTTTGATCTTCCCCAATAAACCACTCGACACGTTTCATCCGCCCGGATTCGCGGTGCAGGTCAATCATCAAATCACGCGATTCATTCCAGCGGGCAAAAGCCAGCCGGTGCTGATCCATTTTGCGCTGTGTCATACCGAGCAGCCAGAGCGCAGCGGCCAGGCAGTGAAAGTCGCGCACCTTCTGGTATTGGGCGGCAGCTTCTTTAAAGCGATCAATGGACAATTCGCAGTCACCCGTTTCCAGGGCAAAAAGCCCAAGGTGAACAAGAATATTGGCTTTTGCGACCGAAACCGGGTAATGCGAAAGAATACCCCCCAATTGGGTGGCATATGCCTGCCTGATGGCAGCCGGCGTGTCGCGGTTCAGTAATCGCTGTGCCAACCCCGAATCAGAAGGATCGAGCGGGTCTTTACGGTAACTCTGTATCCAACCAAAAGCGTCTAGATCAGTAATCATTCATTCTCTCGGCGCTGTTTTTCACAAACATTATCGTGCATTGCTTCGAGCATCTGCGCGGTGCGGGCAAGCAGCAGCCTGCGGATGCTCTCTGGCGAGTGCGCTTCCGGGCCTAGCCCAGATAGGGCATTGGATATGCCAATGATCATCTCTGCCTGGGCTTCCGCACGGCCCATTTCTTGATACGACTGCCGAATGGCGTCGCCATACGCGCGGGTGGCGCTGGCATCACCCATCCAGGGGGCAGCCCACAAGTTGGTGCGCTGGTCGTCTACCCGGTCGTCTACAATTTCCATATGCCCCACGTCTGCCCAAATCAGCTCAGCGCCGAGGTTCTCCAGCGGTCGCTGCGCGGTATCGAACAAGAAGCGGCACAGTTCTTCCCGTGGATTCCAGGCGAAGGTGCGCGGCGCGGTGAGATAGTCAATGGTATGGGCGGCAACAAAGTCGGTGATCTGCCCCACGACGGCGCGCTCCACCGCCGCCGACCAGGTTTCCTCTTTTTCGTTGTCTTGCACCTGCAAATTGAAGGCCAGCCGGGTGAGCGATTGGTTGTCGAATGGGTACGGCGTGCGGATGGTACGAACCGCCGGGACGCCGTTCTCCTGGCGCATGCGAATACGGTAGCGGAAGTGGACGTCGCGCAGCTTCACCAGTATTCCATCTCGGGTGACACAGGCAATGCCGTCTTTGTCGCACTGCTGATCGTTCAGGTCCACCGTCTGAGCAATCGTCTCGAACGGCGCAAGGTAGTGTGTAGCCGCTACCCGCCAGACAGAGCGACCGCGCAAATGGCGGAAGATCGCGCCACTGCCCGGCTCCACCAGCACCGCGCCCGGCCCGCCAATCTTCTCGATCAGGTTGTCTTCGCGTTTCAGGGGCGCCCCATCGCCAGTCTTCTTCCCTTTGGCGTTATCGATGGTGAGAACCGGGTAACTCATGGTGAACATGGAGGCCAAAATGTAATTCATCGAGCCGTTGTACGTCTTGAGATCGTAAATATCCATCACGTAAAACGCGCCGGCATACAACACCAGAAGGAAGGCCAGGATGGGCGGCAGCATATACCGGATAACCAGCGGGTTCAGCAGCATGGCGAAAAACCACGCGGTGATATTGAACGGGAACGCCTGGAACATCGGCATGTTTTCCTGGAACTGCGTAATCAGATCTCTCAGGCTGACCTGATGGAACTCGCCGCTAAACCAGGAGGCAAAAAAGAACAATGAAATAAAAAACACGATCATGCGGATCGTACCAAACAGGTTTTGGAACGCCGCTGAGCCGAGGTTGAATTCGTGGTCGTGATTCATGCCAGCTTCTTTCTCCTGCCCTAGCGTTGGGGAGGCACCTGTTGTTCGGTGGGCGGCAGCAGCAGGGCCGAGACATGGCGCATCAGCCCGATAGTGTAATCCGGCAGCAATGCGCGCGTTTTCGGGTCCGCCGCGGCGGTTTCCAGCGCCTGCAAAATGCGCAGGGTTAGCGCTTCGTCGGCGTGTTCGTACTGCGAGAACAGCCGCGAAAGCGCGTAATACATCTCCTGCTGGGTTTCAGAACGGGCGCGCATACGCTCGCGCATGGCCGCCCAATCCTGGTCGGCCATTGTCAGATCCAGCTCTTGCTCCCAAGAGGCGCGCCAGGCATCTAACCGCTGCTGGTAGACCATGCTGTTCACCGGGGTCGGGTCGCCAAAACCAGACATTATCACGCGGATGCCACGATCGCGCAGGACTTTGGAATTGCGCAGTTCGATGGGATGGCGATGATGGGTTGCCAGTACCTGGCTGCGTGGATAGTCGCGACCTTTTTGATCGGTTCCCGCAGTAAAGGAACCTTCAAACGCGGGAACAACCAGCCGGTATGCCAGCACGCCGTTGTTGCGCATGGCACGCCGAAGCTGCGCCTTATATCCAGGCAGCGGAAAATCGCCCGTGCCGCGCACATCGTACAGTTCATCATAATTTACCCGCGATAACAGTTCGCGGAAGAGCCCGGCAGCCACGTGGGTGGGCAGTTCCGTCCAGTTCAAAACCGTCACGCTGCTCGGGTCATCTGCCTTCCGGCTGGCCTGGGCAAAGACCGCGGAAAAAACGCGCCGTGCGTTAAAAACGGGTTCGTCGCTAACCGGCGGTGAGAATTCCCAGGGATACAGCGAAAGGTCAGGCGATAGGTCGCCGGTTGGCTCAGTAAAGCGCGGCAGTCCCCGGTTGAGAAAATTCGCGTGGATTTCAGCCCGGTCGGGTTCATCCAGTTCATCCTGCACGGATGAAATATCAGCAACGTTAACCCATTTATCACCGTGATCGGAGGGTCGGAGCGTGATGATGCGCAGATTTTCCGGCAAGCGCTCGCCAACGTAGGTAACCGTCAGCACGTCCGGCTTCTGCCCTACCGCGAAAATGGAGAATACACGCGAGGTAACTTCGATACCTTCGCGGGTGTATGCACTGATCCCCGCCTTGCCGCGGAACTGCTTGCGCAAGTCTATCGTGCCGCGGATGCGCTCGCGCGGGCGGGTGAATACAATGCCAGCACCGCGCACGCGCGGCGTCTCGCGCGGATCAATTAGCATCAGGATCTGGCCCAACGTAGTGAAAACGTTGATAAATGCACCAGCCATCCCTGGGGGTGGGTTGCGCTCTTCTAACACAACCGCGCTGTTAAAATCAACAGCCACAACACCGGGCCAATTCTCGCGCCCGGCATCCTCATTTGTGCGATTATCTTTGCCGTCTTTCACAAAAACCGCCGGCCCATGTAAGCCGACCATGTGCAGCAGCAGGTAAAACGAAGTCCGGTAGACTTCCAGTACGCACTGGAGCGGGTCATCCAAAAAGTTGGTAACCGGCAGAAGCGCCTGGAAAGAAATGAGAATTACCCACAAGAAGAACACCAGGAAAAAGCTCGTCAGGCAGGTAAGCGTCGACTGCCAGGGCGTAAGAGGTTCGCTCCTGAATAACAGTAACGTGATAACCACCAGAACGCCCAACGTAATAAGAACATTCCGTCTTGCTTTTTTGCGTGGAGATGGACTTAGCATAACCCGCCTGCTATTTAATGTTCATCAAAACACCGGTGATGTTCAACCAGTATATACATTCCCAATATCGCTTGTCAAGTTATGGATTTGAAAGTTTGAAAGGGGTGCATTTCAGTTTAGGGGTAGTGGCCTGGTGATGCTGGGCATCACCAGGCC
>JAEYTI010000299.1 GCA_023434145.1 Chloroflexota bacterium
CCCCCCCCCCCCCCCACCACAAACACAAAAAATAATATTGCGATAGATTCTAAGGCTGGTTAGGTGGGCCGGTGCTGAGGCCTATCACCTTTGTTAAGCGCCTAAGCCAGCGAAAGCTGTACGATAAACGTTATACATGTAGAAATGAGCATGTCCGATTCTCATGCCTTCGTGTATAATTACGAAACAACGTGATGAAACCTAACTAAATAAATGATACTGCCTAACCAGTAGGCAAGCTGCTTGCGCTTGTTAATCGAGTCGTACCTGAGAAGCGGCTCCGCGAGAAATGGGAAACAAGCAGGCGGATGTGTGATCGCGGCGTAATATTCGTGCCCGAACACAATGGGGGAAAGTGTTGGCATGCGTGGGGGAGACGCGAACGTATGATTGAATTCTTCCTTCTGCTTTTGGTTGTCTGTATAGTTACTGGGTTTGTGCTCCTCGCTCGCTTATGGCGGCTGCGGAGCGCTCCCGGCGCGACTGCGCTGATTCTATCGAATCTTTCGCTCGGGTTCTGGGCGCTAGGCTACGGTCTGGAAATACTCCTCCCGGGGCTGGCTGAGAAGGTGCTGTGGGCGCGCTTGCAGTACGTGGGAATTGCATTTCTATCGCTCTGGTTTCTGTTGTTTGTGCTGGCCTACACTGGGCGGGCGGCGAAAATCCAGATTAGCCAGGCTGCGGCGCTGATGATCGTTCCGACGCTGACGGTGTTGTTTGTTCTTACGGGGCTGCCGTCCGGTTGGTTGTGGAGCGATATCCAGCTTCAGGCAGTAAGCGGGCCGGCCCCACTGGTGCTTTCGCACGGCTGGTGGTTCTGGGTGCATACCGCGTACGCTTATATTCTGCTGCTCACCGCGACTCTGCAACTGCTGCGGTTTGCGCGCGGGAACAAAGTATTTGGCTCGCAGTCCCGCCTGATGTTGATCGGCCTGATGGCCCCCTGGCTCAGTAATGTGCTGTATATCACCGGTATTCAGATCGGGCCGTCGCTGGATTTCACGCCCATCGCCTTTGCGATAACCAACTTGCTGCTGGTTCTGGCGTTTGTTCGCTTCCGCCTGTTCGATATTTTGCCCGTGGCATATACGTCCATCTTCCAATCCATTAGTGATGGCGTGGTTGTATTGGATAACAAGGGCCGCGTCATCGATGCAAACCCGGCGGCGAAGCATCTATTTGCCAGTTCCGGCGGGCTGGTCATTGGCGGGCCGCTTCATGTTGATCTTCCTGAAGCCGAATCCAGCCGCGAGCTAACGCTAAGCGTAGACGGTCAGATCCGCACGTATATCATCCGGTCGTCGCCAGTGCTGGCAACGTTAGGGCGGAAGAACGGGAAGCTGGCGATCTTTTCTGAGATCACCGAACTGAAACGCGCCCATAACCAGATGCACTTGCAAGTGACGGCGCTCGAAGCGGCGGGTAATGCCATTGTCATCACCAGCGCGGATGGGCGGATCGAGTGGGCCAACCCGGCTTTTTCTCGCCTGACGGGATACACCCTGGAAGAAGTGGTTGGAAAGCATCCGAGCATTTTCAAGTCGGGCCAGCAGTCGCCCGAGTTCTATAAAAATTTATGGGAGACGATTCTTGCGGGTCAGGTATGGCATGGCGAACTGACCAACCGTCGGAAGAACGGGGAAGTGTATTACGAGGAGATGACCATTACCCCGGTATCCCGTGAGGATGGGAGCCCCACCACGTTCATTGCGATCAAGCAGGACGTCACCGATCGCAAGCGCGCGGAAGCAAAGCTTCAGCGGGCGCATCAAGAAGCGCTGCGTGCCAACCAGCTAAAGACGCAATTACTGGCAAATATCAGTCACGATCTCCGTGCCCCGCTTGGCGCGATCATTGGGTACGCGGAGATGCTTGCCGAAGGCGTTTATGGAGACATGTCTCAGGAACAGAAGGGTATCACCGGTGAGATCATCGACAGCGCCAACCAGCAGTTGATGTTTGTCAACAATCTGATCGGTCAGGCGCAGGTGGAAACGGGACGGATCCGGTTTGTTCCGCGTGAGTTCCCGCCCCACGAACTACTCGAAATACCGCGGTCGGTTACCCGCCAGCTTGCCGAGAAGAAGGGCCTGCGCATGGAGTTCACAGTGGACCCCTCGCTGCCCGAGACGCTGTACGGTGATCCTTACTGGCTGCGGCAGATCGTCCTCAACCTGACCACCAACGCGGTGAAGTTCACCGAACAGGGGTCTGTGCGCGTGTGCCTGATGCGATTGGTGGAGAATCATTGGGCAATCGAAGTGGCAGATACCGGAATTGGCATCGGCGCGGAAGCACAGTCGCACATCTTCGAGCCATTCTTCCAGGGCGATAACCTGGGCGCCGGACACTTTGGTTCTGGGCTCGGTCTATCGATCGTGAATGAGCTCGCAACGCGGATGGGCGGAACGGTAAGCTTGCAGAGCAGGCTGGGCGCTGGCAGCACCTTCCGGGTGACGTTTCCAATGGAAATCGTGGAGCAAGCTTAATGTTTCAGACCCTTCCACTAAACGCCATCGCGATGGTGATCGAGGATGACCGCAAGCTGTCAGATATTTACTGCCAGGCGCTGAAAGCTGCCGGATTTGCGCCGCAGCCGTCTTTTACGGGTAAAGAAGCCTACCGGGCGCTGCCTGTCCTCCAGCCGGTTCTTATCACGCTCGACCTGCAGCTCCCCGATGCTCACGGCGAGGACATCCTGCGGTTTATCCGCAGTGCCCCGCCGCTGGAAAAAACCTGGGTAATTGTGGCAACCTCTGAACCGAACATTTCGGATGAGCTTCAGAAATCGGCTGATCTGGTATTGATCAAGCCGGTCAGCTTTACGCAACTGCGCGACCTGGCGTTCCGCCTCCGTCGTACCGCGCATTAAAGGCTCGGGGCGGCATCTACGCTGCCGGCGGGCATTGATCTTGCCAGCTCACGGTTCCGCGCGAGGCTAAACGGTTCTCTGGGCCCGGCATGGATGGCGCAAGCGCCCTGGCTTGTGAACCGTAACAACACCCGCAAACCACAGGCGGTTCAAAAATCGGTTTGACGCTCATGCAGGCTATAATTGGTGCTTCATACCATTCCTGCGCGGCGACCGTAAAGGCTACGCACAAACAGTATGAAGTACACACATTTTATCCACCAGGGATGCGAACAATGCAATTCATCGACAACAAGAACGAGCACGATCCGGCGGTGAACCTGGCGCTGGAGGAATACGTCCTCCGCAACGCGCAGGGCGATGAAGATTATTTGTTGTTTTACATCAACCGGCCATCGATCATCATCGGCCGCCACCAGAATACCATGGAAGAGATCAACCGCGATTACGTGGAGCAGAACGGCATCCACGTGGTGCGGCGTCTCTCTGGAGGGGGCGCGGTGTATCACGACCTTGGCAATCTGAATTTCAGCTTTATTACCGAGGCGCGGCCAGAAAATTTCCGCAATTTCAAGAAGTTCACCGAGCCTGTGGTGCGCGCGCTGGCCGGGCTGGGCGTACAAGCTGAGCTGAGCGGGCGCAATGACCTGCTGGTGGAAGGGCGAAAAGTATCGGGAAACGCTCAGTACATTTCGAAAGGCCGTATGGTCAGCCACGGCACGCTGCTCTTTAACTCGGATCTGTCGCACGTATCTGATGCTCTGAATGTGCCGCCGGTGAAGATCACATCGAAGGGGATCAAATCGGTTCGCAGCCGGGTGGCGAACATTAGCGAATTCCTCGGCCAGCCCATGACCGTGGAGGCCTTTCGCGATGATCTGCTGGCGCAAATCTTTGACGGCGCGGACCCAATTCCGGCGTATCCATTAACGGAGCAAGACTGGGCCGCGGTGCGCCAATTGGCGGAGGAACGCTACCGTAGTTGGGATTGGACCTACGGGCGGTCGCCGGATTTCAACGTGGAGAAACGCGAGCGCTTCCCGGGGGGCGAGATCGACGCCCGGCTGGATATTCAGCAGGGCGTGATCCGCTCGGTTAAGTTTTACGGCGATTACTTCGCGGAGCGCGAACCAGATGCGCTAGAGCAGCTCCTCGTTGGCGTGCGCTACACGCGCGAAGATATTGCCCGCACCTTGCAGAATGAGTCGATCGACCGGTATTTTTCTGGGATGGATCTGCAAACGTTCAGCGCTTTTTTGTGCTGATGCAAGCGCGAAAATTGATTGGCTTGGCTCTTGCCATCAAAATCCCTGGCGGCTGATGAAGACTGAAGAAACGGAAGCTGCTGTTGAACGCAACCAGCCCGGCGGCGGATTGAGTGTTGTACATAAATTATCCAGTCATTCGAATGTGCTACTCCAGGGTGGGGCGCTGTAGACGCCCTCTCTGGAGTAGCACAAGTATGAAAAATACGTATAATGATATGTAATCAATTTTGTTGCAAAATATGAATAGTGTAATTGTCAGCGGATACAAAATCACAGATCTGCAAAAAGGGGGTTGGCATGAACAAGAAGAATATGGTTATCCCGATCCTGGCCATCATTATGATTACGATGGCCTGTACGATCAGTTATGAAGGGGTTGCAATTGGCTCTGATCCGGATATTGAGCACATTGAAGACATGACTGCAACCGCAGAGCGTGCGCAGCCCTCGCTGCCGATCGAGGTAGTTTCTACGCCTCAACCGACGAGCCAACCTGCTGCATCACAACCTTCAGAACCGGAGACAGAAAAAGCCGGCCCAAAGGAATATTCCGTCACTGCCACAAACTTTGACTGTACCTGCCAGGTTGGTGGGAATGTGACGGTTGAATTCAACTTCAAAGGTGATCAGCTCGAAGTTGTCAATAATAGCGGTGCTCTGGATGTTTATGACAAAATCGGCGAGAATACGTACAAACGATCGTGGATGGGATATTACATCTTAACGAGCGGCGAAGGTGACGAAGCAACCGAAACGAAGGTAGATGAAGAGCGTTCGGCGGTAATCATCTTCAATGACACAGGTTACGTGATGGAACATTATCAAGGAACATCCAGCTCGCCCTGCTGTTTCCATACGTTTACGAATACAAAATAGGATAGAGATCCCTATTGTATAAAGTCCCGCGCCATTCGGACGTGCTGTTCCCGTTGTTGGGTGGGGCAAGGCAGGGAGAACATCGTTCCCCCTGCCTTGCCCCACCCAACAAACTGAAACACACTCTTCCAGTGCGGGGGGCTGCATCAGGCTCGCTGCCTTCCCCTATGAAGCGCGCTTACGCTACCGGCTCTGCAACAAAGACAGGGATGGGGCGTTTGGTTTTCGTCTGATATTCTTCGTATGGGGGAAATGCTTTAACAGCGATTTTCCAGAGTCGTTCTCTTTCGTCCGCATCGACTACTTCTCGAACGCGCATTTTATAGACTTCTGTCTTGTCGCGAATTTCAACATTGGGGTCTGCCTTCAAATTATGATACCACTCTGGGTGCTGCGGCGCGCCGCCCTTCGACGCCACCAGGATATAGTTGTTTCCGTCTACCACCCGCATAAGTGGGGTCTTGCGGATCGCCCCTGATTTCCGCCCGCGGTTTGTCACAATGATCACCGGCAGGCCCGTATCGCGTAAGGTTAAACCCTGGGTACCGCCGCTTTTCTCATACAGCTCAACCTGCTCTGCGACCCATCGTTGTGGACTGGGGATATATTTGCTCATCATTGTCCTCCTTTTTTAAGTATACCAATCTCTTAAAGCCATCGCAATGCGCTTCTCCAGCGCCGGGTGAGAATACAGCAGAAACTCCACCCATGGCTCAGGATCGACCTCGGCTAAGTTCTGGTTGGCGAGGCGGGTCATAGCGCTCGCAAAGGCAGGCCCGTTGCGGGTGGCGTCCAGCGCGTAGCGGTCGGCGAGCACTTCGCGCCAGCGTGAGAAGCCGTTGGACAGCGGCATGGTCACCAGCCCATAGAGCATCATCACCAGCAGGAAGAGGGGCAGGGCGGCAACATCGGCAACACTATTGAAGCCGAACTGGCTCACGCCCCAGCGCAGGGCGAGCGAGGCGAGGAACAGCCCCACCACGGTGGAGATGGTCTCATAGGCGATCGAGAGGGGAATGTCGCGGTTGACGTGGTGACCCAATTCGTGCGCCAGCACGGTCTCGATCTCGTCGGCCGTGAATTCGTTGAGCAGCGTGTCGCCCAGGATGATACGGCGCGTGCCGCCCAGCCCGGTGAGCGCGGCATTGGCGGATTTTGTGCGCGTGCTCATATCGAACTTGTAGACGCCCTTCACCCGCGTGCCTGCGCGCTCGAACAGCCGCACCAGCCGGTCGATGAGGTCCTGGTGCTCGGCTCCCAGCGGGGAAAATTTGTAGAAGATGGGAAACAGCAGTACCGGCGCGAGGATGGACATGACCACGCTGAAGAACAACAGCAGAATCGACGCCCAGATCCACCACGTATCGGGGGCAGCGCGCAGCACAAAGTAAACTGCCTCCAGCATCAGCAAGCCCAGCACGCCGCCCACCGCCAGGCCTTTCACCTGGTCGGTAATCCACCCGCGTAGGGTCTGGTTCGATTGGCCGAAGCGGTGCGGCAGCACAAACCCCGAGTAATACGACAGCGGCAGGTTGATCAGAACATAGATGCCGCCAAAGATCGCCGCGAAAATCGGCGCCATTAGCCACGGGTTGGTGGTGAACCCGGCGATCCAATCGCGCAGCGCGGTGGATGCGGGCATACCGCTTTGCCTGTTTCTGACGATCTTGATCGAGCTGTTCGGTTTGCATGATATCGTGTCCCTTCTCTAACTTTTTCGCATCCAGGCAAAAAATATGGCTCATATGCAGTTTCAAGGAGATTTTGGAGTTACATGGGGGTAATACCACCCCATGTAACTCCAAAATCTCTTAAAATCTATTTAGAGCGAAAATTATACCCACTTTGCAGCTTGCTATTTGTAATACGGTCTATAATCTTTATTATAAGCATCAACCGAATCAGGGAATGGAGCGGCTATGGGCGTCTTACGGAAGATCCTTGGAGTTTTTGTAATGATCGCGGGCATTATTGGCTTGCTGATCAGCGTTGCGGGGCTGGTTGGGCTGTATGTGTTTCGGCCTGTGCTCGCCAGTTCTATCAACACGACGGTTGCAGCGCTAACAGACACACTGAACACCGGGGTGCACGCGATGGAGGTTACCGATGAGGCGTTGGGGTCCTCTGTAAAGAGCATCGATGCGCTCTCGGATATGCTGGAAACCACCGCCGCTTCTGTATCCGACACGCAGCCGGTAATTGCGGATGTGAATGGCGTGCTCGGTGAGAAGCTGCCCGACAGCTTCGTGGCGGCGAACAAATCGCTCAGGGCGGCGGAGGATGCTGCTGCTTCTCTGGAAGGAGCGATCACTTCGTTTGACACGTTCCGTGCCGTTATGGCGACTACGCCCATCAGCGCGTTCCTACCCGCCGCCGACAAGCCCTACAGCCCGGACGAATCCCTGGCAGATTCACTGGGCGACCTGGCGACGGGGTTAGAAGATATGCCGGAAACCTTCCAGCGCATGTCTACCAACCTGGACAAGGCCGACAATAACCTGGAATTTATCAAGGCAAACCTGGATACAATGTCATCCAGCGTTTCGTTAATCTCGGGCAGTTTGGGGCAGTACCGGACGATGATCGGTGAGTCGAAGGCTTCGATGGAAAACCTGCAAACACTGCTGGTGAACTTCCAAAACAGCATCGACCGGACGTTGAATTTGGCTGCCGCGGCAATGGCGCTGTTCTTCCTGTGGCTGCTGGCAGCCCAGGTGGTGATCTTCAGCCAGGGTTGGGAGCTGTTCCAGGGCACAGCCGGGCGCATGGAAGGCGGGGCAGGTGAGGCAGTTGTGGTCACCACTCCGGATCCGGCTGGAATTGACTAGCGGTTTACGGCTGGGCGCAGCCTTTGCCCGGCCGAATTATTCTTCATCTGTTCCATATCGAGGAGGAAACCAATGGCGAACTATACACTCGACACAACGTTCGGCACCCTGCTGGATCATCCGCAGGCCAGGCCTGTTATCGACCAGTACCTTCCGGGTGTTTCCACCAACCCGATGGTATCTATGGTCAAAGGCATGTCGATCAACCAGATCCTTGCCATGCCACAGGCAGCACAGTTTGGCCTTACGAAGGAAAAAGCTCAGCAAGTGATCGACGAGATCAACAAGCGCATTCCATAGTATTTTGTCAAAAAGATAATCGCCCCGCAGGTCGCGGGGCGATTATCTTTTAACTCGATGCTCCGGCGTAACGCTTCACCCCTGTATGCCATACGCGGGATGCGATGAAGAAGCTTGCCGCGCTAATCCCAACAAACAGCAAAATCTGCCAGGGATTGAGATCACCGCGCAGGGCTTGCAGCGGGATGGTGGTGGCGACCGCGACCGGCACCAGGTAGGTGATGATCATCCGCAGCCAGAAGGGATAGACTGTGGCGGGGTAACGACCGGTATCCAGCAGGGCTTGTAGGATGGTGACGTTATTATCAAATTTCGTAAACCAAAACGTGGCTGAGATCATCACAATCCATAAGCTGTAGAGGATCAGCGCGCCGGTAAGGGCGAGCAGCAGAAAGCTGGCAATATCCACCGCAGAGGTGACGCGCCCGCTCATGGAGATACCTATGGTGATCAGCGCCGCGCCGAGCAGCACATCCCACACGCGCCAGATCACCATGCGCGAGAAGGTGACCAGGAACATACTGTCTACCGGCTGGAGCAGGGTGTAATCGAGCGTGCCGTCGCGCACAGAGGCGTTGAACTTCTCAGTGTTGGGCCAGATGAGGATGAACATCAGCGCGTTGACCATGTGGAACACGCCCAACAGTGCGACCACCTCGCCCAGGTTCCAGCCGCCTAACGTGTCGGTGTTCGAAAAGATGATCGCCAGGCTGATCAACTCGTAGCCCAGGGTGAGGATTTCCAGCAGCAGGTTCACGATGGTATCGACGCGGTAGGCCAGTACCATTTCCAGGTTGAGCTTTAGCAGAGCGGAAAGCAGTTTGAAGGCGTGCATGGGTTATGCTCCTACCGCAGAGAAGCGCTTGACACCTTCGCGCCAGACCCATGCGAAGGCAATTTGGAACACGACCAGCCACACCAGGCTGACGATATACGCCCGGGCCATGTCTTCCGCCGGCATGCGGTTGAGGATGATTTCAACCGGCGTATAGCGCATCATCTGGAAGGGCAGATACTGCGCGACCGTCTGCAGCGCAGGAGGCAGCAGTTGCAGCGGTACGAACTGGCCCGACAGCATACTGCCGAACATCCAGGCGAACTGTGCCACCGAGTAGACACGCGTCGTCCAGAAGGCCACGCAGGTCAGGATCGCGCCGAACAGGAAGCTGAGCCAAAAGCCAATGAGGATCCCCGGGAGGGCCATCAGCACCGAGCCCCAGGATACTGCGCTGAAATCGGGCTGGAAGAGCAGCGCCACGATCATCCAGATCGGGATAAAGGCCATCAGGTTGAGGGCTTTGAAGGCGATGTTGTTAACCAGCGAACCGGTGAGGATGGGGTGAATAGGCCGCAGCAGCTCGCCCGAGAGCGTGCCGTCCTGGATCTTATACGCCAGGATATGAATGGTAATCTCACTGGTAAGCTGATCGACAATCAGTAGGGTGAGGTAGTAGGTGATAAAGTCATTGGCGGTGAGGCCCTGCACGCTGCCCTGGCTGGTGGCAATGGAAGACCAAATCGCCATAAACACGATGGGCGAGACAAGCCAGTACAGCAGGTACATGAGCAGGTTGGCGCGGTACTGCCACTGCTCGGCCCAGGTAAGCTGCCAGAAGCGGAGGTAGATTTTGAGCATAGCACCTCGTAGATTTTTCGCTGGGAAACGCCTCACCCCCTCGGTCCCCCTCTCCATTTCGCAGGAGCGGCGAAATGGAGAGGGGGATGCCTTGTTCCGCTCAGACATCAATTAGCAAGGCATCCTCCTCTCCGGTTTTGCGATTAGTGCTCGCGACATCAATCAAAGAACAATAAGAGCAAAACTGGAGAGGGGGACCGAGGGAGTGAGGCGTTTTTCTTACTCTTGGAACGCCCGCTCGATCACCGACTCGATCGGCGGATCTTCGATGGTCAGGTCGTGGATGGGCAGCTCGGCAAGCATCCGCGCGGTGATCTTCGCCACATCTGCGGCGGGGACCTGCACGTAGTGCATCTGCCCGTCGTGCTCCTCGCTGCCATTCAGGACCGGGGTGCCGTAGGGGCTAAGATCGCAGGGGCAGGGACTGCCTAATGCCACGCCGATGCGCTTGAAAGGCGCAATGCGGCGAGATAGGGCACCGATAGGGCCGTCGTACTTCAACTCGCCGTGGTGGATGATGATGATGCGCTCGCACAGGGCCACCACGTCGGCCATATAATGGCTGGTGAGCAGGACGGTCGCGCCGGTGCGGCGGTTGTACTCGTTCAGGAACTCGCGAATGCGCTGCTGCGCGGTGATATCCAGCCCGATGGTCGGCTCATCGAGGAACAGCACTTTGGGTCGGTGCAGCAGCCCGGCAGCCAGCTCCACCTTCATCCGCTCGCCCAGCGAGAGGTTGCGGACGGGCTTTTTCATCACCGGGGCAAGCTCTAGCAGTTCGTCCAGTTCTTTGAGCGTCGCCTTGTACTCCTCATCCGGCAGGCGGTAGATGGCCTGATTGAGCAGGAAGGAATCGGCGGCGGGGATATCCCAAGCTAACCGGCTGCGCTGGCCCATCACCAGCGTCATGCTTTGCAGGTAGCCGGGTTTGCGCTCCCAGGGTGTGTAGCCTAGCACGTTGGCAGTGCCGGCGGTGGGGTGCAGCAATCCCGCCAGCATCTTGAGCGTAGTGGTCTTACCCGCGCCGTTGGGGCCGAGGAAGCCGACGATCTCACCGGGCTGGATGGTGAAGGTGACGCCTTTCACCGCTTCAACGTCGCGGTATTTGCGCCGGAAGAAGCTGCGAAACGCGGAATTAAAACCGCCTTCGCGCTCGGAGACCTTGTAGGTCTTACTCAGTTGGTGGAGTGTAATTGTGTCTGACATTGATAAAAATGGTAGCACAAATTTTCGAGATTACAAGTACCTTTGTTGGAAGTGACCTATTTTGTTGGTATATGGCGGAAGGGAAGGAAGTGTGAC
This sequence comes from Chloroflexota bacterium, assembly GCA_023434145.1. Taxonomy (GTDB): domain Bacteria; phylum Chloroflexota; class Anaerolineae; order Anaerolineales; family Anaerolineaceae; genus DSYU01. Next base: position 11,083 of record JAEYTI010000299.1, read on the forward strand.
AGGTAAGACGATTCTCTAGTATGATAGTACAAGTAATTACCCGGGAAAACACGGATAACCAATGCAACCTCCAGGGATTAGGAGACGAGCGAGAAAGAGGGAAACGGATGACAAAACAAGCAAAATATACAAAACAAACCCTTCGCATGCACATGGACAATGGGCTGGCAGCTTTTCTGACCGAACTGGACCGCTTATCGGATGCGCAGATGACAGAGCCTAAAGACAAGGCGGGCTGGAACGTGCGCGACCACCTGTCCCATCTCACGGCATGGATGGATGGTATCACGGCGCTGTTACAGCGTGAGAACCGCTGGGCGGCGATGGGTCTGCAAGGCGAACCGGAACGCCCGCTGGACTTTGACACCATCAACGCGGAGATCGCGGGGCAGCACCGGCACGAGACGCCCGCCGAGGCGCGCGCCCGGCTGGTGGAATCGCACCGGCGCATTACAGCGGCGATGGAGGCGCTTGACGAAGAAGCATTGTACGCGCCCTACGACCGTTTTGTACCGCCTTTTACTGGGAATGATGGGCGACCAATTGTGGACTATATCCTCGGTGACTCGGTGGACCATTATGAGGAGCATCTGGTGTTTATCCGCGCAATCATTGAGAGCGAGAGGAAATAAGGAGCAGGAGCATGTTACAAGGTCTGTTTGGCAATGCTTCGGACGTTGACGTAAAAGGCGTGCAGCGCGATCTGGATGCCATTCTGATCGAAGGCGAGCAGGTGGTACGCGCGTTCCGCATTATCCGCGATATGTTCATCTTCACCGACCGGCGGCTGATCCTGATCGACAAGCAGGGCATCACCGGCAAGAAGGCCGAGTACCACTCCATTCCCTACAAATCCATCAGCCACTTCTCGGTGGAAACAGCCGGGACGTTTGATATGGATGCCGAGTTAAAGATCTTCATTTCCGGCAATATGACGCCTTTCCAGCGCGAGTTTAAACGCGGAACCGACGTGCAGGGCGTGCAGAAAGTTCTGGCGCACTTTGTTTTGCGGTAAGCGGCTCGCATGACTTGGGACAACTCTGATTCCTCTCGCTGCCGCTGCCGCGAACTGGGCATTATCCCCGGCATTCTGCCAACCGGTCCGCGCAACGCGATCACCGATGTGGCGGGGGTGCGGGTAGGGCACTTTACCTGGATTGAAGGTCATTCGACTCGCACCGGGGCCACGGCGATCCTGCCACACGGCGGCAACCTGTTTCAAGAGAAGGTTCCGGCGGGCGTGGCGGTGGGCAACGGCTTTGGCAAACTGATGGGCAGCACGCAGATCGTGGAACTGGGCGAGATCGAAACGCCCATCGTGCTGACCAATACGCTCACCGTGCCGCGCGCCGCGGATGCGATCCTGGAAACCACGCTGGCGCAGCCGGGCAACGAGAAGGTGGGGTCGGTGAACGCCGTGGTGGGTGAGACCAACGACGGCTGGCTGAACGATATCCGCGCCCGGCGGCTGAAAAGCGATCAAATCCGCGCGGCCATCGCGGGGGCTTCGGATGGCGACGTGCTGGAGGGGGCGGTTGGCGCGGGGACCGGGACGGTGGCGTTTGGCTGGAAAGGCGGCATCGGCACTAGCTCGCGCGTGCTGCCGGATAGCCTGGGCGGCTGGACGGTGGGCGCATTGGTGCAAACGAACTTTGGCGGGGTACTGCAAATGGCGGGATACCCGGTTGGGCAGGCGCTGGGGCAGTACTACCTGAAGGACAAGCTGGAAGTGAACCGCGCCAACCCCGACGGCTCGATCATGATCGTGCTGGCGACGGATGCCCCGCTCTCCGACCGCAACCTGGCCCGGCTGGCGCGGCGCGCGCTGGCAGGGCTGGCGCGGACCGGGGCATCCTTCTCCGATGGCTCGGGCGATTACGCGCTGGCATTCTCCACGGCGGAAGCGGTAAGGCGGACGCCCGAACGGCGCAGCAAGGTGACCGCTTATGCCGAGGTGCCGAATGCGCAGGTCTCGCCGCTGTTCCAGGCGGCGATTGAGGCGACCGAAGAGGCAATCTATAACTCGCTGTGCATGGCAGAGACGATGACCGGCTACCGCGGAACGGTGGAAGCGCTGCCGCTGGAGAAGGTGCGGGAGATGGTGAAGGGATAATCTTATCTTATCGCGCCCCGGCTTCCTCTAGCATCTGCCCGATCAGCTCATAATCAGGCAGCAAAATCCACATGCCGTCCCACGACCAAGAGGGAGTGGCCTGCGCTTCGGTGATCGCGTGGCGCTGGATGCGGCTGGGATCCTGGAAAAGCCGGGATGCCGCCGGCACCAGCGGGGCCACGTCCTCCAGCCCGATGTTGGTTTCTACGTATTGGGTCAGATCGCTGTAGACCATCGGCAGATTGAGCAGGGCGTTCATATTCATCATCCGCTCGAACACGGCCTGCACCACTTCCTGAGCGCGGCGAAGGCGGTCATAATCGCTGGTGGTTTCGCGCGAGCGCACGTACCACAGCGCGGTCGCGCCGTCCATCGTCTGCACGCCGGGGTAGATGTCGCAGATTCCGCCGGGCGCCTGGGGCAGATCACAGCTATCTTTGAGCGGCTCGTGCACGTGCACATCGATGCCGCCGATGTTGTCGATCATGCTGGCAAAGCCGTTGAAGTTGGTCAGCACGTAGTAATCGGGACGCACGCCAAAGTTCGACTCAAACATGCCCGCCATTGCATCGAACCCGCCCAGGGCGTGGACCATATTGATCTTCATCGGGTAAAGTGCAGGCGGCTCTACCCATAGATCGCGCGGGAAGGAGACCGCGCTGGCGGTATAGTTGGCAGTATCGACCGTCACCAGTACGATCACGTCGGTGCGATAGCTGCGATCATCGCCGCGCTGATCGGAGCCGAGCAGGAGGATGCGTACCGGGCGGACTGGCTGCTGTACCTGCTCCTGCTGCTGCTGCGGCGGGGTCATCACAATGGGCAGAATAATCTGCTCCTGCGCCCCACCGAAGGCTGTACGCAGGAATGGGACGCCTTTGCCCGCACCGGCGACAACGATGATGACGGAGAACAGCGCCAGCAGCGCATAGGCCGCGGCGCGAAGAATTTTTTGCTGCTTTCGCCGCCGGGCGAGCAGCAGATCTCTACCGGTAGATGCAAAGTTATCCCCCAGATGGCGGTGTGGGGCGGCGGGCCAATAATAGCTGTTTGTTCGCTGCATATCCTTCTCCTGGCAGGTAACCCGTGCCAGAATCGTGCCAGGAAATACCTCCGACGTGAGGGGAAATGAAGATCCGCGCGTTTTTCTGGTATCCTTAAAGGGTCTAATCTTTTAGTATCTATTCCAATGTTATTTTGTGTTTGTGGTGCGAGACGTAGTCTCGCACCACAAACA
>JAEYTI010000301.1 GCA_023434145.1 Chloroflexota bacterium
CCCCCCCCCCCCCCCACACCATCAACGCAAACACTGAACGGCTGTATTGTAACGCAAAGCGGTGAAATTGGATGGTACCGAGGTTTTTCGCGCCGTTTAGTTTCTTGGGGCGCGCCAGCCATTCGCCACGGCTTCCTCCGTTGTGCAGAACCACCGTTCCCCATACGAGGGGTTGATCTGCGTTCTGGAATAAAATTCTCCGCCAGGAACGTGATAAATCTTTACCCCTTCGCTGTTGATATTTCCCTTAATGCTGCAACTGGGCATTTCTTGCAGGCAGCCATTTGGGCAGCCAGTGGTGCTGGCTGCTTGCGTAGGCGTAGCGATTACCACTTCGGTCGCCGGTTCCAGCCAGATCCCTGTACTGCGCCCGCTTGCTTCAGTTTGTGCTTCTGCCATCACCCGGCTGCATGCCGTATCTGGAGGATATTCTTTCGCCTGGGCATACCCCTCGCGGACCAACGTTTCATTGACAAACACCCCATCTACAAACACGTAGCGCAGCAGCCGATCATAGGGGTCTGTTTCAGATACATCTTTTACGAGGATAACCTCTTTACCAAGGACGAGTTCTCGGTTCCTGTTGGAAGCTTCTTGATAAAACTGTTCACCGCGTTCCGCCGTATCGATACCAATATATCGAACGGGCATGATGGCTCCGTCGATCTCAACATGAATCGTGTCTCCATCAATGATCTCTACGACCGCAGCAACTTCAATCACCGGGTTTTCCGGTACGCAGTTGTTTAGGACGATCTGCGTTGGCGCTGGGGATGCTGTTTCAGTTGGCGCGGCAGTGAATACAGCAGTCACGTTTGGCGTGTAGGTAAGAGCGGCCTCCGGGCTCTTCGAACTCTCGTTATCCATGTTGGAAACCGCCAGCGGCGAGACGCAGCCGGCACACAATAATGCAACAAGCACACACAACGAAATGATCTTCTTCCGCCTCAGTAAGGCATGAAACATTTGATTTGGGCGCTGCTTTTTCATGGAGAAGTCCCTGTGTTACGCTGCAATGTGAAGTTTGGTTCGTCAATATTCCCAGAAGTTGTAGCGGTGGGGTGTATTACCGTTTGTTGGGGTGCTCTCGTGGAGAAACTCCGCTTCTCCATGAGAGCACCCCAACAAACGGGTAACTGCCCAAGAAAGTGAAACGCATCCGTAGCGGTGTAGTCGATGGAGCAAATTCTTATTTAGCCCTATAATTATAACCATCCAATCCGTCTTTCTACCATCCGCATCGGAGCCCACCAATGAACCCACCGGATGCTCTTTCTCGCTGCGCGCGAATGCTGGTGCTCGCGCTGCTGTTGTGCGCCTTCTGCACTCAGATCGCGTCCGCGGCACAAACCCTACAAAATCCGAGCCTCCTCTCCGTCCCCGACCTTTCCGTGGCGAAAACGCACGCGGGCAGCTTCTACCAGGGCCAGCAGGATGCAAAGTTCACCATCACGGTGACCAATACGGGAAGCGCGGATTTCTCAGGTGGGGTGGTGGTTGTGGATACCCTGCCGGTGGGATTGCTCTATAAGGGCATTGTCGATCCACAGAATACGTGGGGCTGCTTGATCATCCCGGCGCAGGGTCGGGTAGAGTGCTCGCGTTCGCTGCTGCTGGCCTCAGGCAGAAGCAGCAGCTTTGAGATCATCACCACGGTGAGCCCCAATGCGCCCGCCTCGGTGAAGAACGTCGTCGATTTGGTGGTGAGCGGGGACCCGAACCTGGCCAATAACCACGCGGAAGATACGGTTGTGGTGGGAACGGGGGTAGACCTGGCAGTGGAGATGCGATCGGTCAGCAACAGTGTTCGCGAGGGACAGGCAGGTGTGGTCTATACCATCTCGGTTCACAACGCGGGCACAGGGTCCTCCACCGGGCAGGTTTCCGTCACCAACTTGCTTCCCGATGGCCTGATCAGGCGGTCGATGAGCGGAACCGGCTGGACGTGCGCCCCGTCATCGCCTACCTGCACGCGCAGCGATCCTCTTCCCAAAGATGGGCGTTACCCGGATATCACCCTCACCGTGGATGTGGCGCAGGACGCGCCCACGACCGCGGAAAATACCGCAACGGTCACCATCGCCGGTGACATTAACCCTACCAACAACACAGGTCGCTGGACAGTGATCATTCAGCAAGCTGCCGACCTGACTCTGACGAAAGCGCACGACGGCGACTTCCGCCAGGGGCAGACGGATGCCCTCTACCGGCTGTGGGTGACCAATACCGGCGACGGCCCCACCATCAGCCCGGTGACGGTAAAGGATCTCCTGCCGGGGTGGATGGATGCCGTCTCGATGGAAGGCGACGGCTGGCAGTGCACGGTAGCGCTGCACTCCTGCACGTACAACGGCGTGCTGGTTTCCGATCAGTCTACCATGCCGATCCTGCTCCGCGTGCGCGTGGCCGAAAATGCCCCACCGCAGGTAACCAATTACGCCTCGGTTTCGGGCGGCGGCGAGTTCAACACGGCCAACAACAATGCCGCAGATCCCACCAACATCGTGCAGATCCCCGATCTGACGGTCACCAAGACGCACATCGGCACGCTTCACCAGGGGCAGGAGGGCGCGCAGTACACCATCACCGTCAGTAACGTGGGGGCCGGGCCGGTATTTGGCGACGTGTTGGTGCAAGAACTGATCAATGAGCAAGGGAACGTGTACGACTATCAGGATGGCTGGCTGACAATTACTGATCTCTCCGGTCTTGGCTGGGAGTGCAACATCATCCACTACAACTGCATGCGTGAAGATGACATTGGCCTGCTGCCCGGCAGAAGCTACCCGCCGATCACTGCCACCGTCAACATACGCAATCAGCCGTACGTGCAGGAAGTGATCAATGTGGTCGAAGTCTCCGGCGGCGGCGAGATCAATACCACCAACAACCGTGCCGAGGAGCGCGCGGTCGTTGCATTCGACGTCGATTTGGGGATCGAGATCAGCTACGCAGGCACATCATTTATCCAGGGAGAGAAGGGGGCCGCCTACCGACTGGAAGTTATCAGTCACGGTACGTATTACGCCACGCCACCGGTGACGGTAACCGCTACGCTGCCGAGCAGCCTCACTGCGACCGGCATGAGCGGAACCGACTGGCAGTGCAACCTGAGCACCCGCACCTGCACCTTTCCCAAAGCGCTGAAGGCCGGGGGAAAGTACCCGATCATAACGCTCACCGTCGATGTAGCAGCCAACGCTCCGCAGTTGGTGGAAACCCGCGCGCGGGTGACCGCCTCGGGTGACATCAACCAGAGCAATAATTTGGCGATAGACCAAACCGCCGTGTACCCCCCGCCGGATCTCACCATCAGCATCAGCCACACCGGCTATATCGTGCGCGGCAAGACAGGTTCCACCTTCTCGCTGCGCGTAGCCAACCAGGGGGAGCGAACTAGAGGCACGGTGACGGCTGCCATCACCCTGCCCGCAGGCCTGAGCGCGGCGAGCATGATCGGTGACGGCTGGACGTGCAGCCTTACCACCCGCGCCTGCACCCGCTCCGATCTGCTGCACGGCGGTTTCAGCTATCCGCCGGTGTTGGTGGTTGTCTCGGCGGCGCAAAACCTGCCCGCGCAGGTGAAGGTAACTGCCAGCGTATCGGGCGGCAGTGAGAACAACACCACCAACAACGGCGCATCGATCACTGTGCCGGTATACACCGCGCCCAGCGTCACCCGGAATCCGCAGACGACACCTGGCTGCCTGGGAAGTGAAGTCGTTTTCCACGCGGAAGGGGCGGGCGTTCCGGCCCCAAGCATCCAGTGGCAGGTGAGCGGTGACGGCGGCGAGTCCTGGGCCGACTTGAATGGCGAAACCTCTCCCGATCTGCGCATCACCTCGCTCCAGGCGGCGCACAATGGCAAGCGTTACCGGGCGGTGTTTGCCAGCATCGCCGGCGAGGCAGTCAGCCAGAGCGCGGCGTTGGAAGTGCACGTGCGGCTGGCATTTGTGCTCCACCCCACCGGCCAATCGGTGACGTTTGGAAAGACGGTAACCTTACAGGTCGACCTGATGGGCAGCCCCTGGGTGATGGCCTGGCAGGCCAGCCCCGATGGCGCTGCGTGGCAGACCATCGCGGGGCTGAGCGGCAAAACAGTCACCTTTGTCCCGCCGGCCCGGTACGATGGCTGGCAGGTGCGCGCCTCCGCGTCGAACGCATGCGGCGTCGTCCCCAGCCAGTCCGCGAAGTTGGAAGTGGATCACAAGCGCCTGTACCTTCCAATATTGTTGAGGTAGTGCCGGGGGATGGCGGGCGGAATATACTATTATTAGAAGAATCGATTGATCGCCGAGATCGCCTCACCCCCCAGCCCCCTCTCCTGACCTCTTTCTTGACTGATGGTAAATGGGATTCTACGAGTCGAGTGTCAGGAGAGGGGGAGCGGAAAGATTTGGCATTCTTCGAAAATCGTAACGAGAACACGATGCCGAGAACTACACGTGGAAGGACTACACCTGCTATTCTTTCTGCGGCCAGAGAGCTGCGCAGGTACATGACCCCGGCCGAGCAGATCCTTTGGGAGTATCTGCGTGGGAGAAAATGTCTGGGATTGATGTTTCGTAGGCAGCATCCCTTCGGTCCGTATGTGCTCGATTTTTTCTGTTCAGAAAAGATGCTCGCGGTTGAATTGGACGGTTCAATTCATGAGAATCCAGAACAAGCCGAAGCAGATGCCGAAAGAACAAAGTCTCTAAATGATATGGGCGTCCGGATCGTTCGAATTAAAAACGAAGACCTAAACAACATCCATTCCGTAATGGAACGATTGCGTCTCTCTATAAACGTACCTTAATCGTTCATAGCGCCTCTGGCTCCCCTTCTCCTGGCACTCGATTTGCGCTCGTCAAAAGTGCTTATCGTCAAACAGAGGCCAGGAGAAGGGTCTGGCTTCGCCGGAATGAGCGTTCTCCGGAGGGCATATCCTATTCTCCGGCGAAGCACGGGATGAGGCGCTCCATGCCGTAATTCAAGCAAGTTGTAAATAAACCTGACAGGATCACCTCCCATGAAATCACCCCGCTACCCGCTCTGGATCCCCACCGTTCTGATCTTCGCCATTGTTCTCGTCTTTGGCATTTCCGCCTGGCCCAGGATGATGGAAGAGATCGGCTACCTGCTCGACCCGGCCTCGCGGCTGCGCATTACGCCCACCAACTTCCCCCGCATCGATACCTCCATCTCCACCCAGCCAATCGCCAACCTGGTGTTCTGCCGCGCCGCAAAGGTCAACTGCCGGTGGGAGCAGAGCGTCACCGGCGAGACCTTCCTGGTGCCCGATTCGAGCAGCGTACCCTATACGGGGTATTCCGGCGCGCACGGCGCGTACGAGAATCTGATCCTCAAGCAGGCCGACATCATCTTCGTCGCGCGCCCACCCGCGCCCGATGAGCTGGATTTCGCCAGCCGCCAGGGAATCGTCCTCGAAACGCGGCCCATCGCATTGGACGCATTTGTTTTTGTCGTCAATTCGCAGAATCCGCTGCCGAGCATCTCGCCCGAGCAGGCCAAAGCCATCTACACCGGGCAGATCACAAACTGGAGTGGGGTAGGCCTGACGGATGGCGCGCTCCATGCTTACCAGCGGGACCGCAATTCCGGCAGCCTTGAGCTGCTGGAGACGCTGGTGCTGCAAGGCGAACCGGCTGCCAGCCTGCCCAAGATCATCGACAGCACCCGGGAACCGAATAACAATATCGGCTCCGACCCATACAGCCTGTCGTACTCGGTCTATTATTACGAAGCGCGCATCTATCAGAATCCGCAGATGCGGGTGCTGGCGGTCAACGGCTTATACCCAGATGCCAACACCATCCGGCAGCGCCAATATCCGTTTACAACCGAGGTTTACGCCGTCATCCGCGCGGATCAGGATCGCGAATCCAGTGCGTATCACCTGTACGATTGGCTGCTAAGCAAGGCCGGGCAGGCGTTAATCGAGGAGAGCGGGTACGTGCCAGTGCAGTAGATAAAGAGAGATGCCTAACGGCAGATATTCGCTCCGCGAACGTCTGCCGTTAGGCATCTCTCTTATTCAGGGAAGACGCTAACGCCCGCCCGCCATGAGCTGCTTGCCCTTGAGCGGGAAAGCACACTGGCGTTCTTCCTCGCTGAGCGCTTTGCGCGCCTCGTCTCTCACATTATTCACGCCGGAGAAGAACTCGCGCATCATCACCACCGACAGGTACTTACCCCGCGGGGTGAGCGTGATGGCCTCTTTGCTCCACTTCGCCATCCCGCCGGTGATGGCGTAGAACAGCATCTCGATGAACAGGCCCAACTCGGCGGGCATTCCAAAGGACTTTTGGAAGCGCTGGCGGTCGAAGCGCAGGCTGAACAGTTCCATCATAAAGCGGTAGCGCATCTGCTCGCGCTTGCCGTAGGTCTGTTTGGCCGAAACGGACATGATTCCCGCATCGATGCGCTTGCCATACTCGCGCGGCGAGAAGGTGTTGACGTACAGCGCGCCGTCGATGTAGCTGAACGCGCCAGAGCCCAGGCCCACGTACTCCTCGCTGTCCACAATGTACTCGTCGAGCATGCCGGTGCCTTTGCGCAGGAACGTCCACGCCGACATCTCTTTGAACGCTCCGCCCAGCGTGTCGAGGACGATCTCGTAATAGCGGGCCTCGCGGCCATAATCCACCTTGCCGACCGTGCGCTCCAGCGAGCGGGCGACGGAGGGTGAGGTCATCAGCGGGTAGAAGGTGGTTTGCTGCGCGCCCGTGTCGATCACCATTTGCAAGTCGCGGCGCAGGATTTCCTCCGTCTGGTTGGGGAAGTTGTAAATCATGTCCACGTTTAGCGAGGGGAAGTGCGGAGCGGCCTCGCGGATCTTCTGCTGGATCTCTTCGCCGGTGCCGAATTTCTGCAAGCGGCCCATCTCCAGCAGCAGCTCGTTGTCGAACGACTGTACGCCGACCGAAAGCCGCTGCACGCGGCCTTCGAGCTTGTTGACGATCTCGGGGATGAGGTGGTTGGGGTTGGTCTCGCAGGAGACTTCGCCGATGCCAAACAATTCGCGGGCCAGGTCGATCGTCTCGCACAACTCATCGATCAGGATGGTGGGCGTGCCGCCGCCAATGTAGAGTGAGGTGAACTGGTAGCCCAGGCGGTGGGCCATGTGCATCTCTTCGCGCAGGCGGCGGAAGTAGGCGTGCGCCTTTTCCGCGTCGAACAGAAAGCGGTTGAAGGAGCAGTAGGGGCACAGGCTCTCGCAGAAGGGCACGTGCAAATACAGCGTGTAGCTGTGGCCCGCTTGCGGCGCGGGCAGTGTATCCATCTGGGCCGGTTCCAGCCGCAGGTAGCGTTTGGTCATCTGCTGGAGATAGGGCGTGAGGATGGTCGTGGACAGGAATTTGGAAAAACCAACACCAACATGGGTTGGGCGGTGCGGCTGGGTGCTTTCGGCATCTGCAACAATGGCTTTTTTGCTCTCGTTCATTCCTTCTCACCTTGGGAGGTTGCTCCTCCCGCTAAAACACTGGGGCAGCACGCACCGATCGACTGGCTCGTACCTGTGCCAGAGTGTCAAAGAAACTGTGATACTGCACAGATTTGTTTGGGGTAGTTCCGAGAAGTAATTGTACAATGACCGGGATATTAATTCAACTGAAATTGTCTTGTTTTTCTGTGAAGATTGTCACAATTACGAAACTGATAAGTTTCTACCCCAATATAGTTTTTTGTGGTTGGGGGGGGAGACTCACGCCCCCAACAA
>JAEYTI010000314.1 GCA_023434145.1 Chloroflexota bacterium
CTGGCCGCCTGTGCATTTATGTTTTTTTTATGGGTTTTTTGTTTTGTTGGGGTGGTGCCACCACCCCAACAATCCAAAAACCCCTTAAAACCCGAAAAGCACCTGTGGCTAAACAGTTCCAACAAAGTATCAATATCGTAAAAGCGAGTAGAATGGAGCGAGAGAATATGTGGATGGCAGATGAAAACTCGCTCGACTTTGTGCTAGAGCCCATCACCGTGACCTTTGACGATCTACCGGTGCTCTCCAAGAGTCCCGGCTGCCCCTCCACGTTCACCTGGCGCGATGAAACGTACCGCATCGTTGAGATGCTGGCGACGTGGAGCGACTACCGCCGGCGTGGAAGGTTTGCACGGAATATGCGCCCTGAACATGCCGCCACAGCCAGCCGCCGCGGATCGTGGGGGGTGGGGCGGTTCTACTTCCGTGTGCGGATCGAGGACGGGCGCGCATTTGATCTGTATTACGATCGCGCGCCCGAATCTGCCGGAGACCGCAAAGGTTCCTGGTTCTTGCTGGGGGAACGCAGGGGCGCGTAAGGGTTCCCAGGTTGGCTTTACATACCGGTGGTAAAACTCAGCGCCGTGCCTGCATCACTGTGTTCCGCGTCCCAAATCTCCGCACCGGTTACCTCTACGCGCAGCAGCACCAGGTCCGGCTCATCGATTCCCTGGGAAAACCACGTGCGGAAGCGCTCATCCCAAAGTGACTCCATTTTCACCCGGTCTGGCACCACGTAGGCCGCGCCAGAGACCGAGATGTAGCGCCCGGCAGCCGGCGTGCTGTACGAGAGGTTCACCTGCGAGCCTGAGCGGATCTCATCGACTTTGGCGCTGGAAAACTTACTAAAGAACCACAGCGTGCCGTCAAAATCCGCTTTTGAGGTCATCATTGGGCGGCTGTGCAGGCTGCCGTCGCGGGTATTGATGGTTGTGAGCATGGCAACGTCAAAGGTTTTCAGTCGTTCTCCCAGCATTTGTATATTTGTCTCGCGTGATGATTCCCGCATCGTATCCTCCCTTATCGCTAGATGTTTTTACCGGCTCGATTAGCCCTGTGTTTTGAGCGCATGCTTATCTTCACTTACTCGCCAGCGCCCGAGCGGCCCTTGGTATTTTCCCCATTGTACGCCTTTTTTGCAATTGGAGTAACGATCTCGATTTCTGAAAATTTTTCAGAAAAAATTGCTCTGTCTTTCATTACAAACCTTACAATTTCATGATTGCAATGAAATTGCAATGAAAGGGTATTGAATTGGGAGCGTTCTCAATATATAATAATGTCGTAACACAACAAAGAACGTTTTATTGATGTAGTGAAGTACCGAGCTTTCTTGCTGTATTAACGGTTGGTTTTATACTTTATCAGTACTTAGCGGTAACATTAGTGGTAATAAAAGAAGACCCGGAGCGCTTTTTCAAGTACAATTACCGGTAGAAAAAAGCGCTCCGGGTCTGCATTTAACTGCTTATCTCCTTCACCCGGCCATGCGCTGGCTTAATCCGTTTCCTTATACCGGTTGGAGGTCTCCCCGCATGTCAGAAACATCCATTCTCCTCGGCGACTCGCTGGTGCGCATGCGCGCGGCGTATCCTTCTTTGCCGCCTTCCGAGCGCAAAGTGGTTGATTATATCCTCAACAATGCGCAGGAGATGATCCGCATGACGCTGGCAGAAGTGGCCCACCACAGTGGGGTGAGCGATGCGACCGTGGTACGCCTCTGCCGCTCTTTGGGGTACAACAACTTCATGGAGCTAAAGCTGTCGCTGTCGCGGTCGCTGGATAACCCCTCCGGGTTAATCCACGAGGATGTGCGAGAGGGTGACGGAGCGGCATCCATTGCGCGCAAAGTGCTTCAGACCTCTATCCAGGCGGTGCAAGATACGCTTTCGGTGTTTAACGACAGCGCCTTTGACCAGGCGATTGACCTGATGCACGGCGCCGACCGCATTTTGATTGCCGGGGTGGGCACATCCGGCCCGCTGGCGCACGAGATGTACAACCGCCTGATCCGCCTGCGCATGAACTGCCATGTTCATACCGACATTTATTTGCAGGTGATCGAAGCCGCGCTGCTGACCGATCGCGACGTGGTGCTGTTGATCTCGCAGAACGGCACTTCGTTTGGGCCAATCCGGACGGCGACCGAGGCGCGCCGGCGCGGCGCGAAAGTGATCGTCATCACCGGCAACGCGGTTTCCGAATTGAGCGAGCTGGCGGACGTAATTCTGCTGGCGGTTTCGCACGAGACCAACATCGAAGCAATCGACTCGCGAGTGGTGCAGCACGCGCTGGTGCAGGCGATCTACGTGGCGCTGGCCATGCGCATGCTCAACTCGGCCAACGAAAGTGAAAAGCTGATCTGGGAAGCCCTGCTGCGCACGCCCACCAGCCAGGCATTATAAAGCGGGTTTCAACGAGTTTTCGCTACGATGGGGTGGTGCAACCACCCCAACTTAGCGAAAACTCGTTGAAACCCAAAAAGGGCCAAAATTTTGGAAAATTAGGTAGTCAGGGAAAGGATTTGTTCTCTCGCGCTGGGGTACTGCGCCAGTAGATTCTCCCTGTCGCCGTGTTCGTAATCATCGGAAGTGTAGCCGGGCGCCATGGTGGTGCCGACCAGCGCATACTTTCCGCCCGATGCCACTCTTGATCCCTGCCATACGCCGGCGGGGACCACGAACTGCACCTGCTGCCCCGCCAGCAGATCTTGCCCAAGAATGACCTGCCGGATCGTTCCGTCCGGGTAGAGCAGGGTCATCTCCAGCGAATCGCCCAGGTAGAAATGGTAGATTTCATCGGTGGGCAGGCGGTGCAGGGCCGAAAAGGTGGGCGGATCTGCGGTGAGCAGGTAGTAGATGGCGGTGGAGCAGGGCTTATCGGCGCGAGGGTAGCGGGCGGGTAAGGCCTCCGTGGGGATGACTTCCGTGGAATGGTAGGTCTCCGCGTACAATCCGCCCTCTTGCGGCAGCGGTTTCAATCCCAGCAAGTGTACGATCTGTTCAATGTCCATAGGTTTGCGCCATGCCTTTCTCACGCATAATGCAGACGAACACCCGCGTGATCTCCGGGTCAAACTTGCGCTCAGCCTCTGCTTCGAAGTAACCGAGCGCTTTGCCTACTCCCCAGGCAGGGCGGTAGTGAAGGTCGCAGGTCAGCGCGTCCCACACTTCTGCCAGTGCCGCGATGCGCGCAAGAAAAGGGATCTGCTCACCGCGAAGTCCGCGCGGGTACCCGGATCCATCCCAATTCTCGTGGTGGTAGCGGATGATATCCAGCGCCGGAGTGAGAAAACCAAGTGGTGTTAGCATCGAAAACCCGTTTTCGGGATGGTTGCGCATGTGCTTCCATTCTTCCGGGTACAGCGGGCCCATCTTGAACAAGATTTGATCGGGGATACCGATCTTACCGATATCGTGCAGGAGCATGCCGCGGCGGATGTGCGCGAGGCTCTCGCTGGGTACGTCCACTGCCTTTGCGAGATACAGCGCCAGAATGGCGGTCCGTAGTGAATGCCCGCCCTCTTCCTTTGACCGCAGCTCGATCAGGTGTTGCAAGCTATCGACAATTGTGTCTTCGAGGTTCTCCATGACACTTCTCCACCCCGAAAAAATCAGGGCCCCTATATGATTCCGTTATCCCGCAAGAAGCACCGCTTGCAGTACAATAGCGCGTAGCGGGGTGATGGAATGCAATTCCCCTGTTGCAATATTCTAGCCAAGATCCGTAAAATTTGCATAAAACTGGCCCACCCAATTGCCGGAGGCACCGATGACTGAACTGCTTTACCAGACCGATAGCTACTTGCAAGAATTCGACTCCGTTGTTCAGGCGGTTGACGCAGAGAACCGCGCTGTGCTGCTGGACCGTACGGCCTTCTATCCGAGCGGCGGGGGGCAGCCGTACGATACAGGCCGGCTGGAAGCTGGCGGAGTGCTCTTCCCGGTAGCGCGGGCGCGAAAAGCAGGCGATGGCGTGTGGCACGTGCTGGATGGCGAAGCTCCGCTGCCAGAGGTGGGCACACAGGTGCATGGGGTGATCGATTGGGAGCGCCGCTATAAGCTGATGCGCACCCACACTGCCATGCACATCCTGTGCGGTGTGATCTTCCGCGACTTTGGCGCGCACGTAACCGGCGGCGATATGGAACCTTTGAATGGGCGCATGGATTTTGAGTTCGAATCGATGACAAAAGATCTGGTTTCAGTCATCGAAGAAGCGGTGAACCGCGAAGTACAAGCGGACCGCCCGGTGCGGGTGAAGATTCTGCCGCGTGAAGAGGCTTTCCAGATCCCTGACCTGATCCGCACCAAGATCAACCTGCTGCCGGAGGGGATCGAATTTGTTCGCACAATCGAGCTGATAGGGCTGGATCTGCAAGCGGATGGCGGCACGCATGTGCGCAGCACCGCCGAGGTGGGGCCAATGCAGATTGTGGATTACAAGAGCAAAGGCAAGATCAATAAGCGCATCTACGTTAAGCTGATGGAGAGCGCGTGAACCAGACGCCCACCGAGTTCAACAAGCTGGCAGATGCCGCGCTGGCGCAGTATCCACTACGCGAGCCTGTTGTGCGTTTTTTGGGCCACAGCGATAACCTGACCTTCCGAGTGGAAGATCCGGGCGGGGCCACCTACCTGCTGCGTATTCACAAGCCAGTGATGAACTTTCTGCACGGCTTGCGCCAGCTTCCTGAGGCGATTGGCGCTGAGCTGGCGTGGATGGAGGCGCTGGTATGGGAGGGTGGATTCACCTTGCAGCAGCCGGTACATACTACCGGCGGCGAACGCGTAGGCAAGGTCGAAATGGACGGCGAGTCGGTGCCTTGCACGCTTCTAACGTGGCTGGAGGGCGGGCATTTTTCCCCTGCCATGCCCGATGCCGTGGCGATCGTGCGCCAATACGGCGAATTGGTGGCGCGCATGCACGAATTTTCCACCCGCTGGTCGCCGCCGCCTGGGTTCCTGCGCCCCAGCTACGATGAAATGCACTTTCGGCGGGTGTTCGGCCGCTTTTCGCGCGGCGTCGATCACGAGATCTTTTCCGAGGTAACTTACCGGAGGCTGCACGGCATCGGACAGGCAATTATGGATGAGATCGAACGGCTGCCCGGTGACCCGCAGTACTGGGGCGTGGCTCACAACGATCTGCACGTGGGCAATTTTTTGGTAACCGATGGAAAGGTGATCCCCATCGATTTCTCATTCTGCGGGTTCTCGCACTATCTGTTTGATCTGAGTATTTGCCTTGCCGGTGGGCTAAAACCCGATCTGCGCCCGGTGATGATGGAAGGCTACCGGTCTGTCCGCCCGCTGCCCGAAGAAGATCTGCGCCCGCTGGAGGCGTATGCCCTGGCTGGAAGGATGAGCTACTATGCGTATCAGATCGACAACCCGAGTGAGCGTGCTTGGCTGCGCCGCCGCCTGCCGCTGTTTATCGAAAATGAAGGCGCTCGCTTCATCGCTGGCGAGCGCCTCCTCATGGAGCTTTAGCGCGTAAATGTTCAGCCCTACCGGGCGACTGCGTTTGAGTTGCGGGCTTCGCCCGCCTGTTAAAGAGGGTTTTTCCATCGTGTTGAAAACGCGAAGCGTTTTCAACACGATGGAAAAACCCTCTTTCGGCTCCCGCAGGGAGCGTTTCCCGTGGCGCAGCCTGTAAGGCTGTACAGTTACGAAGTTTTCTGTGTCTGGCTGATGACCTAGTCATCAGCCAGACACAGAAAAGGCTTAAAATACCCTTGCCTTCATCCACTCATTGCTGTTGTGGAAGTCTGCTACGGCATTGCCGGGGTGTACAATCTCGTCAAACAGCGGACGGTCGGCTTCGCTAAGCTGCATCTCCATCACCGGCAGGAAGCTCTGCATCTGCTCCATCGTGCGCGGGCCGACGATGGGGCTGGTGACGCCCGGCTGGTCTTTCACCCACAGCAGGGCAAGCTGTGCCGAGGTGAGGCTGCGCTCGCGTGCCAGCGCAGCCAGCTTGCGAGCGGCTTCCACACCAGCATCGGTCACCCGGTCGCGCATGGCTCCGCCCCAGCGTGCCGCGCGCGAATCCTCGGGCATGCCCTGGGCATAGCGCCCGGCCAGAATGCCTCCACCCAGCGGCGACCACGGCAAGATCGCCAGCCCATACTGCTGGGCGAGCGGGATCAGCTCATTCTCGATGCGACGGTCGAGCAGATTGTAGGGCGGCTGCTCGGATACGTAGCGCGCCAGGTGATACCT
This sequence comes from Chloroflexota bacterium, assembly GCA_023434145.1. GTDB lineage: Bacteria > Chloroflexota > Anaerolineae > Anaerolineales > Anaerolineaceae > DSYU01. Next base: position 6,225 of record JAEYTI010000314.1, read on the forward strand.
CTCGCTGATTGCCAGCGCTTCCATCACCTTCCAGGCCGGGTGAGTGGACGCTCCGATGTACAGCACCTTACCCGCGTGGATCAGATCATCGAAGGCACGCAGCGTCTCTTCCTGCGGCACATCCAGCACCGGGCGGTGAAGCTGGTAGAGATCGATGTGATCAGTTTGCAACCGGCGCAGCGAATCTTCGCAAGCTTTGACGATGTGGTAGCGCGATCCGCCGCGTTCGTTGGGTCCCTCACCCTGCGGGTTATAGACCTTGGTCGCCAGGAAGATCTGTTCGCGCTTGCCGTTTTCCTTCAATGCCTTGCCAACAATCTGCTCACTCACACCGGCGTTGTAGCTGTTAGAGGTGTCGACGAAGTTGATCCCGCCATCCAGCGCGCAGTTGATGATTTCGATCGATTCGGCTTCCTCGGTCGGGCCGCCAAAGTTCATGGCGCCCAGGCACAGCGGCGAAACTTTTACCCCCGTCCGTCCAAATGCACGATATTCCACGATTTCCTCCCTCTTTCTTGTTCTCTTCCATGCGCTGCGTGTGGGGGGCGGCACTTCCGCCCCCCACACGCAGCACTCCCTTTTATCCGTTGGGCAGAATCTGCACCTTTTTTACGTCTTCGATACCCTGCTCGATGATCTCAATGCCGTGCTGGAAGGCCTCCAGCGGCAGGCGGTGCGAGACCAGCCCATCCACGCGGATGCGCCCCGAGGCGAGCAGATCGATGGCCTGGAACGAGTTGCGCACCGAGGTGAACGATGAAAGTACCGTCAGACCCTTCTGGAAGATTTTGAAGGCTTCCAGGCTCATTTGCTTCCCGGCGGGCGGCACGCCGAACAGCAGCACCTTGCCGCCCGGGCGGACGAAGTCGATCGTCCGCTGCATGACCGGAATCGCTCCGGTCGCGTCGATCACCGCGTCGTAGTGGTTCTGAGGCAGCGCCTCCAGGTCGGTGAGCGTTTCATCCGCGCCCAGTTCGGCGGCGGCGCGCAGGCGGGCTTCGTTGCGGTCGAGCACGGTAACGTGAGCGGCCCCTTGCATGCGCACCCCTTGCAGCAGCAGCAAGCCAATCGGCCCGGCGCCCAGGATAGCGATTTTGCTGCCCATCTCCGGGGCCAGCCGTTCTAACCCGTGCAGCACGCACGAGAGCGGCTCCACAAAGGCGGCTTGTTCAAAGGAAAGGTCGCCAATATTGAACACGGCCTTCTCGGGGGCCAGCACGCACTCAGCCATGCCGCCCGGTCGGGTGACGCCCACCGCCTGCCAGTTGAGGCAGAAATTCTGACGGTTGTTCAGGCAGTTCTCGCAGTTGTCGCAGGCGATGTTGGGCTCAACGGCCACACGGTCGCCGGGCTTGAAGCGCGTCACGCCGCTGCCCACCTGTTCCACCACCCCGGCGAACTCGTGCCCCGGCACAACCGGGTAGCCGCCCAGGTACTCGCCGCGGAAGATATGCACGTCCGTCCCGCAGATGCCGCTTGCCATCACGCGGATCAAAACCTCGCCATCCGCCGGAGCGGGGCAGGGGTTATCGATCACCTGCAGTTTTCCAGGCATTACAATTTGCGCAGCCCGCATGCTAGAGAATCCTCGCTTTCATCCAGGGGTTGCTGTTGTGGAAGTCTGCCACGGCATTGCCAGGATGCACTAGCTCGTCGAACTGCTTGAGCTCTTCTTCCGAAAGGGTCATATCCATGACGGGGATAAAGCTCTCGATGTGCGCCATGGTGCGCGGGCCGATGATCGGCGCAGTGACGGCCGGCTGCACCATGCACCACAGCAGGCTCATTTGCGCCGTGGTCATCCCGCGGGCGCGGGCCATCTCGCCCACTTTGCGGCCAACCTCCTTACCGGTATCGGTAACGCGGTCGCGGAACATTGCCCCGGAGCGGGCCGCGCGGGAGTCATCCGGCGTACCTTCGTCATAGCGACCAGCCAAAATGCCGCCCGCCAGCGGTGACCAGGGCAGAATTGCCAGCCCATACTGCTGCGCCAGCGGGATCAGCTCGTTCTCGATCCGGCGGTCGAGCAGATTGTAGGGCGGCTGTTCGGAGACAAACCGCGCCAGATGATACTTCTCGCTCACCGCCAGCCCTTCCATCACCTTCCAGGCGGGGAAGGTGGAGGCGCCGATATACAGCACCTTGCCCTGGCGCACCAGGTCGTCCAACGCGCGCAGGCTTTCTTCCTGCGGCAGGTCCATCACCGGGCGGTGGAGCTGGTACAGGTCAATGTGGTCAGTTTGCAGGCGGCGCAGCGAATCTTCCACGGCCTTCACAATATGGTAGCGCGAGTTGCCCCGGTCGTTCGGGCCTGTGCCCGCTTCACCGTGGACTTTGGTCGCCAGCACCACCTGATCGCGCTTGCCGTTTTCTTTCAATGCCTTGCCAACAATCCGCTCGCTCTCGCCGGCGTTGTAGACGTTGGCGGTATCGATGAAGTTGATGCCACCGTCCAGCGCGCAGTTGATAATCTGGAAGGATTCATCTTCAGCGGTGGGGCCGCCAAAATTCATTGCGCCCAGGCACAGCGGTGATACTTTTACGCCTGTTCGTCCAAGGTTGCGGAATTCCATCTTACCTCCTCCGGCTGTTGCCGCGGATCGATTGGATTGGATACGGCGCCTTCATTTCGCTAACGGTGTTCAACCGCTCCACCTGTTCGGGTGTCAGAGTCCAGCCAGCCGTGGCGAGATTATCTTCCAACTGCTGCATGCTGCGCGCGCCAATGATGGGCGCGGTGACGCCTGGCTGGTGCAGCAACCAGCGCAGCGCCACCTGGGCAGGCGTCTTCCCGGCTTCTTTCGCCACGGCAAGCATCGCATCGACTACTGACCAGGTGCGCTCGTTGGCGTAAGCCTCCCAGCTTTCGCTCCAGCCTTTCTGCTGGGCGATTTCCACGCGCGTGCCAGAGGGCGGCGCTTCCATGCCACGGTGATACTTGCCGCTCAGCCAGCCGCCGCGCAGCGGGCTCCACGGGATGATGCCTACGCCTTCATTCAGGCAGACAGGCACGATCTCAAACTCAATCTCCCGGTCCAGCAGGTTGTAGAGCGGCTGCAGGCAGCAGAACGGCTCCCAGCCGCGGAACTTGCTGATGTCGATGGCTTTTTGCATCTGCCAGGCAGCATAATTGCTGGCGCCGATGTAGCGTACCTTGCCGCTTTGCACCAGCGAGTCGAGGGTGGCGAGGGTCTCTTCCAGCGGCGCACCATCGTCCCACATGTGCACCTGGTAGAGGTCGATATAGTCTGTTTGCAGGCGGCGCAGGCTGTTTTCAACCCCGCTGAGAATATGCTTGCGGCTAAGGCCAATGTCGTTTGGTCCCGGCCCCATGGTGAAGCGAACTTTGGTGGCGAGCACAATATCATCGCGGGGTTTGTCTTTCATCCAGCGTCCAACGATTTCTTCCGAAACACCCGCCGTGTATACATCTGCCGTGTCGATGAAATTGCCGCCCGAGTCGATGAAGCGATCCATCATACGGAAGCTGTCTGCCTCCTCGGTTTCGCGCCCGAAGGTCATAGCTCCCAGGCACAGCTCACTAACTCGCATTCCCGTCCGTCCCAGAAAACGATACTCCATGGTTCCCTCCTTAGGAAAGGTCGTTATTTTTGTTTCATAAACGACCACGCCGTTTATGAAACGGAACTACTTACTCTGCGCAGATCACACCGTCATCAAAGCTCATGCCCAACTTTTGACCTGGCTGCAGAGTGAGGAAGTCCTCATCCCATTCGCCGTTGAGCAATTTGCGGACGAGCACCAGGTCTCCTGGCACGCGCTCAAACGCCCATCCGCGTCGTTCAGCCTCGGCGCGCGCGGTCTCTTCCACCATTGGCCCGCCTCCCAAACCCATATCAATGAAGGCGGCGCGGTTGTAGTGCGATCGCCACGCACCCATTATCTCCATGAGATAGTCGGCGTTATCTTTGCCGTATTTGGCGACGTACTCGTCGTACACATTTTCAATATTCCAACTGTCATCTGTCCCCGCAGCGCCCAGCGCGGTAAGCGTTCCATCCTGTGTGCCGCGCTCGATGTAATCCTGGCTGTACCAGTAGGTGCCGGGCGATTTTTCGTGCTCGGCGTTGTAACGGGCACGCCCGCCCAGGAACAGGGTGATGCAGTCGTGTGCGCGGGGAACGATCACCGGTACATCGCGCGCGGTGATATTATGGGTCGCCTTGCCGCACAGCCCGTAGACCATCACCACAGCATCGTAGCCCTGCCCGGCGCTCGCGTCGATCTCTTGCTGCAAGCGCGCCTGAAGGTCGGCTGGGGTTCGGTGGAGCCCTAGCTTGAAGAGGGTTACGTCGACGAGGTGCGGGGAGTTCGCGGCGCACTGATACACGATGCGCGCCAGGGCATCACAGCCGATACATTTAATTCTCATGCACGTGATCCTTGAACCCGGAATTTTCGAACGCTCTTTGATCGATCGAATCCATTATGGCTTCACCAAGGGCTAAAATGGATTCAAACCAAGTAAGAGCCTCTCCGAAAGGGGTAGAGTGGGCTACCGCTAATGTATTGCAATCATTATACTCTGGTTTAAAAACGAGAGGCTGCCCAGGCATTTTGATAGGGTGTGAGGAAAAGTTGTCAGGTTGTGGAGGGATGTGCGCAGCACATCCCTCCACAACCTGACAACTTTTGCGTACTCCCTTTATGAAAGGTGAAAATAACCTATCAGCCCTCCCAAAACGGGCGGGCGAAAAAGTTACTTATACAGATTGGCTAGCAAAATCACAATGAAGAACAACAGCGAGCCGATCACCATCCAATGCAGCGTTACGCCCGGGTCAAATTCTTCTTCCGGTGGCTCAGTCGTCTGCCCTCTGCGCGTTTCCTCAGCGCGCACGCGTACTTTAGCGAGCTTTCGGTTGGTTTCTCCATCACCCCGAACTAGCAGCAATACCATGGCAGCAAGAAGGACACCAAACATCGTCATCATTAGCAAAATTTCAATTTCCATTTCCTCTCCTTCCCCCTGCTTTATCAGTGCTCCCGCTGCGAAGGTCAATTGCCGAACCGTGTACGTGTTGATCCAATAATTATTTTTTGAGTTTGTTGCTTGGCCACTACAATGCACAAATGTCAAACACAGAAATTTCGGATAGGATCTAAGTCCGCCCTGAATCACCGCTTAGATGCTGTTGAAACCATGTGGTTGCCAGTTCCGAAACACTTTCCATCGCCTTTGGTTCTTCAAACAGGTGGGTGGCACCCGACACAATCTGAAGTTCTGTCCGAGCCTCGGGGTTCATCTGCGCGATCGCTTGCTTGTTTAGCTCCAGGATGGGAGAATCGAGCTCTCCGGTGATAAACAGCACCGGCGCTTTTACCAACGGAAGCACCGCGCTGGCAAGGTCGGGGCGGCCGCCGCGCGAGACGATTGCGCCGGTGATTTCTGGGCGCTCTGCTGCCGCGATGAAGGCAGCCGCCGCGCCGGTACTCACGCCAAAGAATCCCAGCTTTAATCCATGCGTATCCGCATTCTGGTTCAACCAATCCACTGCGCCAATGGTACGCCGGGCCAGCAGGCCAATATCATAGCGCAGATGGCGGGTATGGATATCTACTTCCTCTTCTTCGGGGGTCAGAAGATCAAAAAGAAGAGTCATCATGCCCGCTTTTTGGAAGACCTCGGCCAAAAACTGGTTGCGCGGGCTGCGGTGGCTGCTTCCGCTGCCATGTACAAAAACAATCAATGCTTTTGGGTTGGGCGCCAGATACAGGCTTCCTTCCAGGTTCACTGGCCCTGCCTGCACGAGAACAAAGCGATTTTCACCCTGGTGAACTGTCTCCATGAGGCGATCGCTCTTCCGTTCTCGGCTTTTTGGCATAACTTCCTCCGCTGCATCCACCATTAACCTACCTCTAAAGACTTTTGGTAGCAGCTCAAGCTCGGTGGGTTTTGTGTGTTTGGTGAGGA